>CAVKTR010000067.1:0-15697 GCA_963659325.1 Dysosmobacter segnis | reverse complement strand
TTCCCCCTCATGATTGAGGGGCAGGGGAGTTGAAGTGTCGAAGACACTTTTTTAGTGGGGCGCATCGTACTCAGCCAGATATTTTTTCGTATATTCCACATCAGACGGGCAATCCAGATACTCGGTGCCGTATTTCTGACGGGTTTCATTTCCTTTTCCTGTGATCAGCAGGATTGTTTTTCCTTCTGCTTCCATGATCGCTTTGTGGATGGCTTCGCCACGGTCTTCGATCATTTCATACGGACAATGCTGTGCTTCTACATACTGCGCAATGTCTTTGGAAATCTGTTCTACCGGTTCTGCACCCGGATCCTCTGCAACCAGATATACTTTTTTGGAGTACATACCGGCGATGGTTCCAAGGTCACGGCGGCGGATAAATGCTTTTTTACCCGGGCAGCCAAAAATGGAAATGATATCGTAATCCGGATACTCTTTTCGGGTGGAAGAGAAGAGTTTGTCAAAGCTTAATTTGTTGTGTGCATAGTCCACAACAGCGATGACATTTTTGTCTGCGGACATATAAGTTTCCATTCTTCCTGAGGAACGTGCACGGTACAGGCCGGATTTCATAAATTCAACCGGAATATTGAATACATAAGCGGCAGCAATGGCAGCCAGTGCATTTTCTACGTTAAAGAGTCCCGGCATGGTCAGTGCGAAAGCCTCATCGAAGCGGTCACATCTTACACGGAAGTGGATTTCATGGTCTACTTTTTCAATATCATAGCCGTAAATATCACTGCCTTCGTTGGTACCGAATGTGATTACATTTGGAGCTGCCTTTGCGGCTTCGGCAACACGCTCAAAATAATCAGAGTTTGTATTGATCAGTGCATTTTTTGTCTGTGCGAACATTTTTAACTTGGAAGAGAAGTAATCTTCAAAATCCGGATGCTCGATCGGGCTGATATGGTCCTCAGAAATATTCAGGAAGATGGCAGCGTCAAACATAATCTGATTTACACGGTCGTATTTTAATGCCTGACTGGATACTTCCATTTCAAGGAAATCAATCCCGGAATCTACGGCATTGCGGAAATGCTGCATCAGTTCAATGTTTTCCGGTGTAGTGATGTGGGATTCCACTTTTGTCACGCCATCATAAACATCGATAGAAGAGATGACAGCGCTCTCTTTTTTGCCAAGGCTTGCCATATAGTCATCCACGATGGCTTTTACATAGTAAGCGGTGGTAGATTTTCCCTTGGTTCCGCCGACACCGATCAGGTTCAGATCTTTGGACGGATCGTTGTAAAAAAGTTTGCCAAGATACGGCATTGCTTTTCTGACATCGGAAACTAAAATGTATGGAACTTCTGTATCCAGATCAAATTTTTGCTCACTGACATACAAAGTAGCACCGTGGGAAACAGCGTCTGCCAGATATTCCGGGCGGAAAGCCACTCCTTTACAGACAAATAGTGTTTCCTGTGCAGCTTCTTTGGAATTGTAAGTTAATCCCTGGACGGAGTCAGCGGCATGACCGTACAGATCGCTGTCTGTCACAAGACCGGCTTCTGTCAGGGTATTCAGATAATCCTGCTGTGTATAAGTAATCATAAGTATTCCTCTCTGTTTTTAGTGGTAGTATGTTTTAAATTTACGGAAGTGGCTGAAGTGGTTTTTGACCATACGCAGCCAGCGGTTAAAGTTGAAATCACCTTTCATGAATACCGGATTTACAACTTTGCCTTCCCGGATCAGACGGTTTAATTTTTCTTTGTTTTCCGGCTGATGGACATATTTGCGGGCAACGGCCTTCGGTACAACCATCCAGAGATGTTCGTCTTTTGCAATTTTAAACGGAATGTCCTTGTTGTATACAAACTCTTCTACAAAGTAGCGGGCTACGTTGAAACCGGAACCTGTCACATAGTAGTTGGAACGTCCCTGGCGGGTGTTGATCTCAAAGAATTTATAACGGTTGTCGCGGACATCGTATTTGATATCAAAATTGGAAAATCCGACATAGCCGATGGTCTCTAACAGATCTTTGACTTTGGTCATCAGCTCTTCCTGCGGCTCTGTGATGATGACGGCATGGTTACCGGAACCGTGTGGTGTATGCTCCTCTAAGAGAACGTGTCCGAGACACATCATTTTTACTTTTTTGTCCTTGCCGGAAAAGCAGGTCAGTACACGCATGAACTCGTCATTTCCGGGAATGGTATCCTGAATGATGAGGGAATCAGTGTATCCTGCATCGTAGATCTGATGGATGGTGTCTTTTAATTTTTTGTCGTTATCGATCTTATATACTTTTTCCTGTGTCGGGAATTCATGCTCCCAGTACATAACGGAGTTGGACGGTTTTAAGATGACCGGGAAAGAGAACGGCAGTTCAAAATCCATGTCCATGCCGTAGCGGAATACAAGGGTATCCGGAAAATCAATGTCGTGCTCACGGCAGAGACGGTAGAACAGCTCTTTTTGCTGCAGTCTGTCCATCAGTTCAAAATCGATATACGGAGCAATGACATTTTCTGGCATCTCGTCTTTGTGTCGGCTGCACAGTGCCACATAAGAATCGCCGCAGCCGATGGTAAGGACGGTTTTGTCTGCGTGGGCAGCAGCAAAATCGCGGACGGTCTGCATAAATACTTCGTCTGTATCAATTTTTAAATTTGCATGATATTCAATAATGTTGCTGTTGTAACTCGGACCGCTTGGAAACTTTCCGAATACATAGGTTTTTACCTGATATTCTTCATAAAATGCACGGGCCACACTGTATGTATTGATGTCGCCGCCAAAAAGCATTGGTATGAATGGCTGGTTTTTAAATTCCATATCTATAATCCTCCAAATTAATTCTATCAAGATTCCTGAATTATTTTATACCAGATGCGCCATTTATACAAGTTTATTTCCGGGAAAAAATTATGTTATAGTTCGTCATAAAACGCATGTGGTTGACACCAAAAAACAGATTTGATATAGTCGAAAGCGAAAAAGTGTGTTATGATACATTTTTGCAGGAAAAAATACCCTTTTATAGGAAAGGAAACCATAAGCATATGGAAAAAAAGAAATTAGGAATCTTAGGAGGAATGGGGCCGGAAGCCACGGTACTTTTTTATAAAAAAATTGTCGACAATACTTCGGTAAACAGTGACCGCGAGCATCTGGACATTCTCATTTATAACCATGCATCCATTCCGGATCGTACGGAATGCATTTTATGTGGAAAGCAGGATTATCTCTGGGAAATTATTGCAAAAGATATCCGCGGTATGGAACAGCTTGGATGTGAATATTTTGCAATTCCATGTAACACCTGTCATTATTTTGCAGACCGTCTGCAGGAACTGACAAATGGTAAATTCATCAACATGATCGAGGAGACTGCGCGTTACGCATCCGAGCGGGGCAGAAAGAAAGTCGGCGTTATGGCGACAGATGGAACTGTCAAGGGCGGTATGTACAAAAAAGCACTGGAAAAATACGGCATTGAGGTGGTATATCCGTCTGAGGAATGTCAGAAAGATGTCATGTCTCTGATCTATGAGCAGATCAAACGTGGTGAGAAAGGTGACCGTCATCAGTTTATGAACGTGGTGCATGAACTGCGTGGACAGGGCTGCGATGCAGTGATCCTGGCATGTACAGAGTTGTCTGTATTAAATGTCAATTACAGCCTGAATCCGGACTTTTACATTGATGCCATGAACGTAGTGGCAAAGGCGTGTATCGAAAAATGTGGCGGTGTTTACTGCGAGTAATTTTCGCTACCATAATATGTAAAGGTATGATATAATGATTACAGTTCACCCATCACATATATTCAGGGAATGATCATGCTTGCATGAGGAATTACCTGGATATATAGTGATGGAGGGAGCACCTTTTTATGAGCAAAAATAGGAGCGCAGCTACGGAGAAGCCCGAAGGGCGTTTTGCGAATGGTGCGTGTGAAATGTAACAGGTAATGAATGAAATAATGAAAGTAAATAAAAAGAAAGGACAGAATTCTTATGAAGAGAGTTTTACTGAAACTGAGCGGAGAAGCGCTGGCAGGAGATAAAAAAACTGGTTTTGACGAGGCAACTGTTACCGTTGTCGCAAATCAGGTAAAACAGTTAGTAGATCAGGGGATTGAAGTCGGTATTGTGATCGGAGGCGGAAATTTCTGGAGAGGACGTACCAGCGAGACCATCGACCGTACAAAAGCAGATCAGATCGGTATGCTTGCAACAGTTATGAACTGTATTTATGTATCTGAGATCTTCCGTTCCGTAGGAATGAAGACAAACGTACTGACACCATTTGAGTGCGGTTCCTTTACAAAACTGTTTTCCAAAGACCGTGCAAACAAATATTTTGAAAGAGGAATGGTTGTATTTTTTGCAGGTGGAACCGGTCATCCGTATTTCTCCACAGATACAGCAACCGTTCTGCGTGCCATCGAGATCGAGGCAGACGTTATCCTGCTTGCAAAAGCCATCGATGGTGTATATGACAGTGATCCGAAGATAAATCCGAATGCAAAACGTTATGATGAAGTAAGCATTCAGGAAGTTATCGACAAACAGCTGGCAGTTGTTGATCTGACTGCATCCATCCTGAGCATGGAGAACAAAATGCCGATGTATGTATTTGGATTAAACGAAGAAAACAGCATTGTAAAAGCAATCAGTGGTGATTTTAACGGAACGAAAGTAACCGTATAATCCATATAAGATATTCAATATCAGAAGGTAAAAAGAAAATATTTGGAGGATTAAAATATGGCAAACGAGACAATCAAACCTTATGAGACAAAGATGCAGAAATCTTACAACAACTTACTGGAGGAGTACACATCCATCCGTGCAGGCCGTGCAAACCCGCATGTACTGGATCAGATCCGCGTAGATTACTATGGCGCACCGACAGCAATCCAGCAGGTTGCAAACGTATCTGTTCCGGAAGCACGTATGATCATGATCCAGCCGTGGGAAGCATCCATGGTAAAAGCGATCGAGAAAGCGATCATGACATCTGATCTTGGAATCAACCCGACAAACGATGGAAAATGCATCCGTTTGGTATTCCCGGAACTGACAGAGGAGAGACGTAAAGATCTTGCCAAAGATGTAAAGAAAAAAGGCGAGGCTGCCAAAGTTGCTGTCCGTAACATCCGTCGTGATGCAAACGATGCTTTAAAGAAAATGGGTAAAGCAGGCGATGTATCTGAGGACGAGATCAAAGATCTGGAGACTCAGGTTCAGAAACTGACAGACAAATACATTGCTGATGTTGACGCTGCAGTTGCAGAGAAAACAAAAGAGATCATGACAGTATAATAGTTTCGGAAAGATAAGAAAGATGGGGACATGGCGCATGCTATGTCCTTTTCTGAGAAAGGGGAAAAATATGGAACTTTCACAGTTAAAGATACCGACCCATGTCTCCATTATCATGGACGGAAACGGCCGCTGGGCGAAATCAAAGGGAATGCCCCGGACTTACGGACACTCCAAAGGCGCAGACGTGATCATGGATATCTGTGAGGATGCAGATGCACTTGGCATCAAATATCTGACAGTATATGCGTTTTCCACAGAAAACTGGAGCCGTCCGGAGACAGAAGTAAAGACATTGATGTTTTTATTCCGCAAATATATCAAAATCTGCTATACAAAAGCGATGAAAAACAACACCAGAGTGCGCGTGATCGGAGATAAGACCGGTCTGGCAGAAGATCTGCAGGAGAGCATCCGTGAATTGGAGACAGATACTGCGAAAAATACCGGCTTACAGTTTCAGATTGCCATCAACTATGGCAGCCGGGATGAGATGCTGCGCGGCATGCGTCAGATGATGCAGGATTACAAAGAAGGAAAAATTACACTGGAGGAAGTGGATGAGGCACATTTTTCAGATTATCTGGATACTGCAGGAATCCCGGATCCGGATCTGATGATCCGCACCAGCGGAGAGCAGAGATTGTCCAATTACCTGATGTGGCAGCATGCATACAGTGAATTTTATTTTACAGATACGCCATGGCCGGAGTTCAACAAAGCAGAACTGGTGAAGGCCATTGAGGCTTATACAAGCCGTGACCGTCGTTATGGAAAAGTAAAAGCATAACAGAAGCCAGGTCAGACATATATGAGAAGTTATGTGTGATTTTTGTCAGCATAAGTTTGGCATATGTAATTGATGATAAAAAGGGATTTTTAAAAAAATACCCGAGCGTAAGAGAGGAAAAAATATGTTTAAGACAAGACTGTTGAGTGGTATCGTTCTGGTGCTGCTGGCATTGTTATTTATTATACACGGAGGATATCTGCTTCTGACTGTACTGGGAATCATCTCCCTGATCGGACTGTTTGAGCTCTACCGTGTATTTGGAATTGAAAAAAGTGCACCGGGAATCGTGGGCTATGTGGCAGCCATTGTATATTATCTGAATGTGGCATTTGGTTTTATCCCGGATATTATGATGTTTGTGATGGCACTGCTGATCGTGTGCATGTGCGTGTTTGTCTTCGGTTATCCGAAATTTCATGCAAACCAGATCATTGCCGCATTTTTCGGCGTGTTCTATGTGGCTGTTATGCTGTCCTGCATCTATGAGACACGTTCTTTAGAAGGCGGAAGATATCTGGTATGGTTGATCTTCCTGTGCTCCTGGGGCTGCGATACCTGTGCATACTGCGTGGGAATGCTCTTTGGAAAACACAAGATGGCACCGGTGTTAAGCCCGAAAAAATCAGTGGAAGGTGCTGTCGGCGGTGTGGTTGGAGCTGCATTACTGACACTTATTTACGGATTTTTGTTCCGTGGTTCTATGCATGTAGATGTGCCATATATTTTTATGATGGCAGGTATCTGTGCGGCAGGCGCGCTGATCTCCATGGTGGGTGATCTGGCAGCTTCTGCGATCAAGCGTAACTTTGATATCAAAGATTACGGAAAACTGATTCCGGGTCACGGGGGTATTCTGGATCGTTTTGACAGTGTTATTTTCACTGCACCGATCATTTTCTATCTGACTGGTAATCTGTTACAGCTTGCGATCTAACCACTTTTATGGAGGAAGGAAGAAACGATGAAATATATAGCGATTCTGGGTTCCACCGGTTCCATCGGTACCCAGACACTGGAAGTTGTGCGTGCACAACAGGATATAAAAGTAACCGCATTATCCGCAGGCGATAACATTGACCTGCTGGAGCAGCAGATCCGTGAATTCAAACCGGTTCTGGCAGCGGTAAAGACAGAGGAAAAAGCAAAAGAACTGGCACTTCGCATCAGTGATCTGGATATTCCGGTACTGTCCGGCATGGACGGACTGATGGCAGTGGCCTGTGAAGAAAAAGCAGAAGTTCTGGTAACAGCCATCGTTGGCATGCTTGGCATCCGTCCGACCATTGCGGCCATTGAAGCCGGAAAAGACATCGCACTGGCAAATAAGGAGACTCTGGTAACTGCCGGACATATTATCATGCCGCTGGCAAAAAAATGTGGTGTTCGTATCTTGCCGGTAGACAGTGAACACAGTGCAATCTTTCAGTCTCTGAACGGAGAGAAAGAGAACGGAAACAAAATTGATAAAATTTTACTGACTGCTTCCGGCGGACCGTTTCGTGGAATGACCAGAGAGCAGCTTTCCCAGGTACGTCTGGAGGATGCCCTGAAACACCCGAACTGGGTGATGGGACGTAAAATCACCATTGATTCTGCAACACTGGTAAACAAAGGTCTGGAAGTCATGGAAGCAAAATGGCTGTTTGACGTAGATCTGGATCAGATTCAGGTGGTAGTACATCCGCAGAGCGTGATCCATTCCATGGTACAGTACGAAGATGGTGCGATCATTGCACAGCTTGGTACACCGGATATGAAACTTCCGATTCAGTATGCACTGTATTATCCGGAGCGTAGATTTTTACGCGGCATGCGCCTTGATTTTTACAAGCTTGGTCAGATGACCTTTGAAGCACCGGATATGGATACCTTTGAGGGACTGAAATTTGCGCTGGGGGCAATGCGCCGCGGTGGAAATATTCCGACGGTATTTAATGCGGCAAATGAGAAAGCAGTAGCAATGTTTCTGGAGCGGAGAATCGCATTTCTTGATATTCCTGATATTATCGCATCTTCAATGGAGGAAATTACATATATTGAACATCCGTCTGTGGAAGAGATTCTGGCAACGGAGGCGGCAGTATATGAATGGATAGAAAGCAGGTGGTAGGGTGATCATAAAGTATATCATAGCGATATTACTGTTCAGTGCGATTATTCTGTTTCACGAACTGGGACATTTCCTGCTGGCAAAAGCCAACGGGATCCGGGTCAATGAGTTTTCTCTGGGACTGGGACCAACCATCGTGGGATTTACAAAAGGTGAGACAAAGTATTCTATTAAGCTGCTGCCTTTTGGAGGCGCCTGTATGATGGAGGGCGAGGACAGCCAGAGTGACGATGACAGGTCTTTTCAGAAAAAATCAGTCTGGGCGCGGATCAGTGTCGTGGCGGCGGGACCGATTTTTAACTTTATCATGGCCTTTGTGCTGGCAGTGATCATTCTTGGAAATATCGGTATCTCCACACCGACTGTAGCACAGGTGGAAGATGGATATGGTGCACAGACTGCAGGATTGCAGGCCGGTGACGAGATCATCAAAATGAATTACAAGCATATTCATTTTTTCAAGGAAATCAGCATGTATACACTGTTTCACGCCGGCGAGACTGTGGAAGTTACCTATGAGAGAAACGGTGAACGTCATACCGTAGAAGTGCAGCCGACTTATGATGAGGAGCAGGGACGCTACCGTTACGGAATTGACGGTTCCGGTGAATATACGAAAGTCGGTCCGATCAAGACACTGCAGTACAGTGTGTATGAAGTGAAATATTGGATCCAGTATACAGTGGGAAGCCTGAAATTGCTTCTGACCCGTCAGGTCAGTGTCAACGATCTGTCCGGACCGGTCGGAATTGTAAAAACCATCGGGGACACTTACGATATGAGCAAGTCAGATGGCGCGTTTTACGTCTGGATGAATTTGCTGAATCTGGCGCTGCTGTTGTCGGCAAACCTTGGCGTAATGAATCTGCTTCCGATTCCGGCGCTGGACGGTGGCCGGCTGGTATTTCTGATAATCGAGGCGATCCGTGGAAAGCGCGTCAGTGAAGATAAAGAGGGCATGGTGCATTTTATCGGATTAATGTGTCTGTTTGCGCTGATGATCCTGATCATGTTTAACGACATCCGAAAACTGATACCGTAGGTAAATAAAAGGAGAAGAAAATGGCAGAGAGAAGACGTACAAAAGAGGTACGAATCGGCGATGTGGTCATTGGTGGCAATCATCCCATCGCGATTCAGTCCATGACAAATACAAAGACACAGGATGTGGAGGCAACGGTTGCTCAGATCCTGCAGCTGGAACGTGCGGGATGTCAGATCATCCGCAGTACCGTTCCTGATATGGAAGCGGCAAAAGCACTTGCAGAGATCAAAAAGCAGATTCATATTCCACTTGTGGCGGACATACATTTTGATTATAGACTTGCCATTGCAGCGATGGAAAACGGTGCAGATAAGATCCGTATCAATCCAGGCAATATCGGTTCCGCAGAACGTGTGAAAGCAGTGGTTGACTGTGCCAGAGAGCGGAATATACCGATCCGTGTCGGCGTAAACAGCGGTTCTCTGGAAAAAGAACTGGTGGAAAAATACCACGGTGTTACCGCAGAAGGAATCGTAGAGAGTGCACTGGATAAAGTGAAGATGATCGAGGATTTCGGCTATGATAATCTGGTCATCAGTATCAAATCTTCCGATGTCATGATGTGTGTCAAAGCGCATGAACTGATTTCCAAAAAGACAGATTATCCGCTGCATGTGGGTATCACAGAGTCTGGAACCATCATCAGCGGAAATATCAAATCTTCCATTGGTTTGGCACTGATCCTGAATCAGGGAATCGGTGATACGATCCGCGTTTCTCTGACCGGAGATCCGGTGGAAGAGATCAAATCTGCGAAGCTGATCCTGAAAACACTGGGACTGCGTAAAGGCGGCATTGAGATCGTTTCATGTCCGACCTGCGGACGTACCAGCATTGATCTGATCGGTCTGGCAAATAAAGTAGAAAACATGGTGGCAGAGTTTCCACTGGATATAAAAGTAGCCGTTATGGGCTGCGTAGTAAACGGACCGGGTGAAGCAAAAGAAGCGGATCTTGGTATCTGCGGCGGCAGACAGGAAGGTCTGATCATCCGCTGTGGCGAAGTGATAAAGAAAGTTCCGGAAGCAGAGTTATTAGAGGCACTGCGTCAGGAACTCATTAACTGGAGTGAATAGATAAATGGCAAAAAGCTTTTTTGAGGTATTTCCACAATTAAAACTGGATACAGATCTGCAGGGCATGCTGGATGATGCCACGGTTTCGAAGGTTTCTACAACGAGACAGAGAAATTCACTGCGCATTTATCTGGGATGCGGCAGACTTTTGCCAAAAGAAAAAGTATATTTTCTGGAAAATGAGCTGAAACGGCAGCTTTTTCCGCATCATACGATGAACATCAAGATCATTGAAAAATTCCAGCTGTCCGAGCAGTATACATTAAAAAACCTGCTGGATGTGTACTGGAACAGTATTTTGACGGAATTTCACCGTTACAGCCTGCTGGAGTACAACCTGCTGCGTCACGCAAAATTAGATGTGGTGGAGGAAAAGGTACTGCGCATCAGCCTGGAAGATACGGTTTTGGCGCATCAGAAGGAAGAGGAAATTTATCACATTCTGGAGAAAATTTTCAATGAGCGATGCAATCTGTCCATTCAGATTCAGATGGAGTTTCATGAAAAAGAGGCATCCAAATATCGGAAAAATGCAGATCTCAAGATGCAGAATGAGGTAGAAAATGTCATCCGTCTTTCCAGCTTTGGCGCGAAGCGTCATCCGGAAGGAGAATATCTCGAAGGTGAGGAAGCCGGTGCATCAGAAGTACCATGGGAGACTGGCGATTCTGCAGCAAAACCTGCGAAAAAAGTGGCAGAGAAGAAGTCCGAAAACGCAGCAGCTGCCAAAAAGGAAACTTCTGCAGCAGAGAAAAAGCCTGCAAAACAGGACGACCGCGGCGGTTTCAAAAAAAGCTTTGGCGGAAAACGGGATTTCCGGGATCGTGGTTCTTACAAAAGATCCGACAATCCGGATGTGGTATATGGCCGTGACTTCGAGGAAGAGGCCATCCGTATCGAACAGATCATGGGCGAGATGGGAGAAGTTGTCATTCGTGGACAGATCCTGTCGATGGATGAGCGCCCGATCAGAGGTGAGAAAACAATCCTGATGTTTTCTATTACAGACTTTACCGATACGATCATGGTAAAAATGTTCTGTAAGGATGAGTTTTTGCCGGAGATCAAGCAGGGCGTCACAAAAGGTGCATTTTTGAAGATCAAAGGAGTGACAACTATTGACCGTTTTGACAGTGAGCTGACCATCGGTTCTGTCATCGGCATCAAAAAGATTCCATCCTTTGTATCCACCCGTATGGACACCAGTCCGGTGAAACGTGTGGAACTGCACTGCCATACAAAAATGAGTGATATGGATGGTGTTTCCGATGTCAAAGACATCATCAAACGTGCCATGAAATGGGGACACAAAGCCATCGCCATCACAGACCACGGAGATGTACAGGCGTTCCCGGATGCAAACCATGCTATTGGCAAAGATGACGATTTCAAGATCATTTACGGTATGGAAGCATATCTGGTGGACGATCTGAAAGGTCTGGTAGAACATCCGATGGGACAGTCTTTTGCAGATACCTTTGTGGTATTTGACCTTGAGACCACCGGATTCAGCCCGTCCAAAAATCAGATCATTGAGATTGGTGCGGTAAAGGTTGTAAATGGTTCCATCACGGAACGTTTTTCCACTTTTGTCAATCCAAAAGTGCCGATTCCGTTTGAAATCGAGCAGCTGACCAGTATCAATGACGATATGGTGCTGGATGCGCCGACCATTGACGAAATTTTACCGAAGTTTATGAATTTTTGCCAGGATGCGGTCATGGTTGCGCATAATGCAGACTTTGATATGAGTTTTATCAAACACAACTGCAGTGCACTTGGACTGGATTGTGAAAAGACGGTTCTGGATACGGTAGCATTATCCCGTGTTCTGCTTCCGTCTTTGAACCGATTTAAGCTGGATACGGTAGCAAAAGCATTGAATGTATCATTGGCGCATCATCACCGTGCGGTAGATGATGCGGCCTGCACGGCAGAGATTTTTGTCAAACTGGTGGAAATGCTGCGTGACCGTGGCGTGGAAACCATGGAAGACTTAGACCAGATGGAGAGTTATACCGAAGAAACCATTCGAAAAATGCCAAGCTACCATGCAATCATGTTGGTACAGAATGATATCGGTCGTGTGAATCTGTATCGTCTGGTATCGGATTCCCATATTAAATATTATCAGCGGCGTCCGAAGATTCCGAAAAGTGAATTTATGAAATACCGGGAAGGAATTTTGCTTGGTTCTGCCTGCGAGGCAGGAGAGTTATATCGTACTTTATTACGAGGAAGTTCTCAGGAAGAAGTCGCGCGAATTGTACAGTTTTATGATTATCTGGAGATTCAGCCGCTGGGAAACAATGCATTTATGCTGCGCAGCGATAAGGAGCCGGTGGAATCGGAAGAAGATCTGAAAGATATCAACCGCCAGATCGTGGAGTTGGGCGAGCAGTTTAACAAGCTGGTTGTGGCAACCTGTGACGTGCATTTCCTGGATCCGGAAGATGAAGTATACCGCCGGATCATCATGGCAGGTAAGGGATTCAAGGATGCGGATGATCAGGCTCCGCTTTTCCTGCGCACCACAGAGGAAATGCTGAAGGAATTTGAGTACCTTGGCAGTGAAAAAGCAGAAGAAGTTGTTATTGAAAATACAAACAAAATTGCAAATATGTGTGAAAAAATCTCACCGGTCAGACCGGACAAGTGTCCGCCTGTCATTGAAAATTCCGATGGCATGCTGCGTGAGATCTGTTACACAAGAGCGCATGAGATTTACGGCGAAGAGCTGCCGCCGGTGGTTATCGAGCGGCTGGAGCGTGAACTGAATTCCATTATTTCCAACGGATTCGCCGTTATGTACATCATTGCGCAGAAGCTGGTGTGGAAATCCAATGAGGACGGTTATCTGGTAGGTTCCCGAGGTTCCGTAGGTTCTTCCTTTGTAGCGACCATGGCAGGTATCACGGAGGTAAATCCGTTGAGTCCGCATTATATCTGCAGCAACTGCCATTATGTAGACTTTGATTCAGATCTGGTAAAAAGTTATGCCGGAAAAGCCGGTTGTGATATGCCGGACCGCAACTGCCCGCACTGTGGACAGAAGCTGATCAAGGAAGGATTCGATATCCCATTTGAGACATTCCTTGGATTTAAGGGAAATAAAGAGCCGGATATCGATCTGAACTTTTCCGGTGATTACCAGAGTAAGGCGCATAAATACACCGAGGTTATCTTCGGTGACGGTCAGACGTTCCGTGCGGGAACCATCGGTACGCTGGCGGATAAGACGGCCTTTGGTTATGTAAAAAATTATTACGAGGAACGTGGTGTTCACAAACGAAACTGTGAGATCGACCGAATCGTGCAGGGCTGCGTCGGTGTACGTCGTACCACCGGTCAGCATCCGGGTGGAATCATCGTACTTCCGCTGGGCGAAAATATTTATTCTTTCACCCCGGTGCAGCATCCGGCCAACGATATGACGACGGACATCATCACAACGCATTTTGATTACCATTCCATTGACCACAACCTGTTAAAACTTGATATTCTCGGACACGATGATCCGACCATGATCCGTATGCTTCAGGACCTGACCGGTGTGGATCCGCAGACGATTCCGCTGGACAGCCCGGAAGTTATGTCCTTATTCCAGAATACCTCAGCCCTTGGCATTGAGCCGGAAGATATCGGTGGATGCAAACTGGGGGCTCTTGGAATCCCGGAGTTTGGTACCGATTTTGCTATGCAGATGTTAATTGATACCAGACCACAGGCATTTTCGGATCTGGTCAGAATCGCAGGTCTGTCCCATGGGACAGACGTATGGCTTGGTAATGCCCAGACTTTGATTCAGGAAGGAAAAGCTACGATTTCTACTGCAATCTGTACCCGAGATGATATTATGACGTATCTGATCGGTAAAGGACTGGACAGTGAGGAAGCATTTACCATTATGGAACGTGTACGAAAAGGTGCCGTTGCCAATGGAAAATGTAAGGAATGGCCGGAATATAAGAAAGACATGCTGGAGCACGGCGTACCGGACTGGTATGTATGGTCCTGTGAAAAAATCAAGTACATGTTCCCGAAGGCCCATGCGGCGGCATATGTTATGATGGCATGGCGAATCGCATGGTGTAAGGTATTTTACCCGCTGGCTTATTATGCGGCGTTTTTCAGTATTCGTGCCACATCCTTTAACTATGAGCTGATGTGTCAGGGAAAAGAACGACTGGAATATTTCATGCATGATTATGAACGGCGAAAAGATACCCTGTCCAAAAAGGAGCAGGATACTTACAAAGATATGCGTATCGTACAGGAAATGTATGCCCGTGGATTTGAGTTTTTACCGATCGACCTTTATAAAGCGAAAGCACATCATTTCCAGATCATTGATAATAAACTGATGCCGTCCATCAGTACCATTGACGGTCTGGGAGACAAAGCGGCAGATGCAGTCGTAGAGGCGGCAAAAGACGGAAAATTCCTCTCAAGGGATGATTTCCGGCAGCGTACAAAAGTCAGCAAGACGGTCATTGATCTGATGGTGGATCTGGGAATCTTAGCGGATCTTCCGGAATCCAATCAGTTGTCATTGTTTGACCTGTAATGGGATGTTTGTTTTTTATAAGTAATCGCGACAGAGATAAAGCAGAAAAATCGATTTATCTATTTTAGCAAAAATATGGGTGAACGTAAGGAGTAAGGCAAATGAAGGATTTACTGGATATTCGAAACGAGATTGACGGTATTGATCGCCAGATCGTGGAATTATTTGAAAACCGTATGGTACTGACTACCCAGGTAGCAGAATACAAAATTTCAACCGGAAAAGCAGTGTTTGATAAAGAGCGTGAGGTGTCAAAATTAGATTCCGTGGCAAATCTGGCACATTCTGATTTTAACAGTCATGGTGTCAGAGAATTGTTTGAACATATCATGTCTGTCAGCAGAAAACGGCAGTATCAGCTTCTGACCGAGCATGGAAAATTTGCACCGACTGGGTTTGTGGAAGTAAAAGAACTTGATTTTACCCATGCGGCAGCAGCTTTTATTCCGGCTTCTGAAGAGGCGGCAAAAAGCTATTTCCCGGAAGAATGTGGTCTGCAGAAATGCGCAGACTGGAGGGAAGCCTGCGATGTATTGCAGCGGGAAGAAGTTAATTTTGCCTTTCTTCCGATGCAGGACCCGACATCAGGTTATGTATCTGCCAACTACAATCTGGTGGCAGAGTATGGTTTTTATATTCTGGAAGAATATGAGACAAGCCCGCAGCCGAAGAACCGCTATCTGCTGATTTCCAAAGACCGCGTGACTTTGAGCGGTGCGGACAAGATCAGCATCTGCTTTGAAGCACCAGATGCCTGCGGATCATTATATCACCTGATGTCTCATCTGACTTACAATAATTTAAATATGAATCGGATT
>CAVKTR010000066.1:0-16382 GCA_963659325.1 Dysosmobacter segnis | reverse complement strand
TGTCTGTCTGGATTTTTGTTCCAGATTGTCCCTTTTACACAGACAAACAAGAATTTATTCGGCAGTTTGAAAGTCTGTATAAAATAGCCACAGTGCAAATATCGTGAGCACAACTCCAACTCCTGCAAAAATCGGGAAGCTGAGTGTCAGCGTCAATTCAATCAGTCCGGAAAACAAACATCCGATCACATTAAACACAATATGCACCGGAATCGAGTACTTGATTCCCCGTCCCTGATGGCATACCAAGCCAAGGAAAAGTCCCATAACAAACGCATAAATTCCCTGCACCAGATTCAAATGCACGAATCCAAACAGTGCCGCCTGCAATATATTTGCAAACCAGAACGGCATCGCATGTCTTGCAAACCGGAATACAAGTCCGCGAAATACAAGTTCTTCCACGATCGGAGCCAGCAGAATGGAGTACACAAGCAGCATCACGGACAGATCATCATATCCCTGGGAAGACATCTGCTCATTATAGCTGCTGATCATTTCCGGACTCAAAACACCCAGCGCATCCGTGAGCAATGTGGTCACATACTGTAATCCGATTCCCAGTAAAATAATGGAAACAATCGTATGAAAACTATATCCTCCCGGCTGTTTTTTTGGCCGATCACGAAACGGTTTTACAAATACCCGGTGATACCAAAGACCAAATACAATGAGTGCAAGTATCGCATAGACAATATTCAGTGTTTGTGCATATTTCAGATTACTGGTAAGGCCGGTCAGCCCGGAAAGAAGATCCCCGCCGTCTCCGGATGATTTCAGCATAAAATATGCCATGGTCGGGATAGCAGCAACAATCTGCAGGATAAACACCATTACCACCGGAAACAGACTTTTTATAAAGTATCCAAATTTTTTCATAATAATATCCAAGTCCTCTCTGATATCCACATACAACAAAAGAAATCGTTCTGATTTATCTTATAGAACCCTTTTCGGTTTGTCCATAATTTCCCTGTAATATTAATGAAATCGTAACAAATCTCTCTTTCGCGGCAGGGCAGAATGTGGTAAGATGGTAACCAGACGAGAGAACAAATGTTTTGCGATAGATAAAGGAAATAGAAAGAGGAAATATATGGCATTTGCACATTTACATGTCCATACAGAATACAGTCTGCTGGACGGTTCCAATAAAATTACAGAGTATGTCAGCCGGATGAAAGAACTGGGAATGACAGCCGGTGCGATCACCGATCATGGTGTTATGTACGGCGTGATCGATTTTTACCGGGCGGCAAGGAAAGAGGGCATCAATCCGATCCTTGGCTGCGAGGTGTACGTGGCTCCGGGCTCCAGATTTGACCGGGAGCAGACAAAAGGTGAGGATCGTTATTACCATCTGGTGCTGCTGGCCGAGAATAACACCGGTTATGCGAATCTGATGAAAATTGTATCCAAGGGATTTGTGGACGGCTATTATTACAAACCCCGTGTGGATATGGAAGTTCTGGAAACTTACCATGAGGGCATTATTGCACTGTCTGCCTGTCTGGCAGGTGAAGTGCAGCGTTATCTGACCCGTGGCATGTACGAGGAAGCCAAAGCGACCGCTTTAAAATATGAAAGATGTTTCGGAAAAGGAAACTTTTTCCTGGAGTTGCAGGATCATGGAATCCCGGAGCAGGCGCAGGTAAATCAGCAGCTTTTGAGGATGCATCAGGAACTCGGAATTGATCTGGTGGCCACCAACGACGTGCATTATACTTATGAAAACGATGCGGAGCCGCACGATATTTTGCTCTGCTTGCAGACGGGTAAAAAACTGAGCGATGAAAACCGTATGCGGTACGAGGGCGGTCAGTATTATGTAAAATCCGAGGAAGAAATGAGAGCACTTTTTCCGTATGCGTTGGAGGCCGTGGAAAATACGCAGAAAATCGCGGACCGCTGTCATGTGGAGATTGAATTTGGCGTGACGAAATTGCCGAAATTTGATGTGCCGGATGGCTATACTTCCTGGGAATATCTGAATAAATTATGTTACGAAGGTCTGGATGAACGCTATTCTCCGGAGCGGGTGCAGGAGTTAAAACCGCGTCTGGAATATGAGCTTTCTGTCATTCAGAAAATGGGATACGTGGATTATTTCCTGATCGTCTGGGATTTTATTCATTTTGCAAGGGAGAATGACATTATGGTTGGCCCGGGACGAGGCAGTGCGGCAGGAAGTCTGGTTTCCTATACTCTTGGTATCACGAAGCTGGATCCGATCCGTTACAGTCTGCTGTTTGAGCGATTCCTGAATCCGGAGCGAGTCTCCATGCCTGATATTGATGTGGATTTCTGTTATGAGAGACGTCAGGAAGTCATTGACTATGTTGTTCGCAAATACGGCAAGGACCGTGTGGTACAGATCGTAACCTTTGGTACTATGGCGGCGAAAGGTGTCATCCGCGATGTGGGACGAGTCATGGATCTGCCCTATGCCATGTGCGACAGCATTGCAAAAATGATTCCGAATGAGCTTGGAATCACCATCAGCAAAGCATTAAAAATGAACCCGGAATTGCGTGGACTGTATGAATCCAATCCGCAGGTAACGAAGCTGATCGATATGTCACTGCGTCTGGAAGGCCTGCCGCGGCATACTTCCATGCATGCAGCCGGCGTCGTGATCAGTCAGAAATCCGTGGATGAATATGTGCCGTTATCCAGAGGCTCTGATGGTTCTGTGACGACACAGTTTACCATGACCACGCTGGAAGAGCTGGGACTGTTAAAAATGGATTTCCTGGGACTTCGGACCCTGACGGTTATTCAGGATGCAGTGAAAAATGTGGCACGTTCCACCGGCAAAGAGCTGGATATGGATCACATTGATTACAACGATCCGGATGTACTGGCATCCATCGGAACCGGTCACACGGAGGGCGTATTCCAGCTGGAGAGTGCGGGCATGAAAAACTTCATGAAGGAGTTAAAACCCCAGAGTCTGGAGGATATTATCGCGGGAATTTCCCTGTATCGTCCGGGCCCGATGGATTTCATCCCGGCGTACATCCGCGGTAAAAATAACCCGGATTCCATTACGTACGACTGCCCGCAGTTAGAGCCGATCCTTGCGCCGACCTATGGCTGTATCGTATATCAGGAGCAGGTTATGCAGATCGTGCGTGATCTGGCGGGTTATACGCTGGGCCGAAGCGATCTGGTGCGCCGTGCCATGTCAAAGAAAAAAGCTGACGTTATGGCGAGGGAGCGTCAGAATTTTGTATACGGAAATGAAGAAGAGGGCGTTCCGGGCTGCATTGCCAACGGCATTCCGGAGGCGATAGCTAATAAAATTTACGATGAGATGACGGATTTTGCAAAGTATGCCTTTAATAAATCACATGCGGCAGCGTATGCGGTTGTTTCCTATCAGACTGCGTATCTGAAATATTATTATCCGGTAGAATTTATGGCAGCTTTGATGACTTCCGTGATTGATAACTCCACAAAGGTGGCTGAATATATTCAGGTGTGCCGCCAGATGGGCATTGCGGTGCTGCCACCAAACGTAAATGACGGTTATGCAGGTTTTTCCGTGTCTGGAAAAGACATCCGTTACGGCCTGTCAGCAATCAAGAGTATCGGAAGACCGGTCATTGAAGCACTTGTGCAGGAGCGGGAGGAGAATGGAGCGTTCAAATCGCTGAAAGATTTCATTGAGCGGATGACCGGCAAGGAGATGAACCGCCGCGCCGTGGAAAACTTTATCAAGGGTGGTGTGTTTGACGGTCTTGGCGGTACGCGAAAACAGTTCATGCAGGTGTATGGACAGCTAATGGATCAGATCGCAAACGACCGCAGGACGACCATGGCAGGACAGATGTCTCTGTTTGACATGGTGGCACCGGAGGAGCAGAAGCAGTTTGAAATCCGGCTGCCAAACTGTGGCGAGTTTACGAAGGAAGAACTGCTTGCCATGGAAAAAGAAGTGCTCGGCATTTATGTCAGTGGACATCCGCTGCAGGAATACGAGGCAAAGTGGCGGAAAAATATTACGAAGACCACCGGAGATTTTGTGATGGATGAAGAAACCGGCGTGGCCCGTGGTGTCATTGACGGGGAAAAAGTCATGATCGGTGGCATTATTACAGCCAAGACGGTGAAATACACGAAACAGAACAAGGCTATGGCGTTCCTGACGGTGGAAGATCTGTACGGCAGTATCGCGATCATTGTTTTCCCGAAAGATTACGAGCGGTATCATGCGCTGATGCAGGAAGAGCAGAAGGTGTTTATCCGTGGCCGTGTGTCCGCGGAAGAGGAGAAAAACGGCAAGCTGATCTGCGAAAAAATCTATTCCTTTGATGAGGCGCGACGGGAATTGTGGATTCAGTTCCCGGATAAGGAAACTTTTGAAAAGATGGAAAACGAAACTTTAGCACTGTTATCCGGCTCCGATGGACAGGATCAGGTTGTTATTTACCTGGCGAAGGAGCGTGCGATGAAACGTCTCGGCGCAAACATGACTGTTTTTGCCAATAATGAGCTTGTAAATGAATTAAATAAAAAAGTTGGTGAAAAAAATATCAAAGTTTTGGAAAAGTCCATTGAAAAAATGTAAAAAAAAGTTTAGAATAGTAGCAACACGAGGACTAAGAAAAAGATAGAGGTATAGGAGGTTTTGTCATGGCAAAGGAAATACAGACAATTGGTGTGTTAACAAGTGGTGGTGATGCACCTGGTATGAATGCAGCGATCCGTGCGGTAGTGCGTCAGGCAATCTCAAAGGGAAAAAAAGTAAAGGGTATAAGAAGAGGTTACACAGGATTACTTGCTGAAGATATCGTAGATATGGAAGCAAAAGATGTATCCGATATTATTGAGCGAGGCGGTACAATTCTTCAGACAGCAAGATGTCCGGAGTTCCGCACCGAAGAAGGTCAGAAACTTGGAGCTGATGTGTGCAAGAAGCACGGTATTGACGGTATCATCGTAATCGGTGGTGACGGTTCTTTCCGTGGAGCACAGAAGCTGGCAGCACATGGCATTAATACGATCGGTGTTCCGGGAACCATCGATCTGGATATTTCCTGTACAGATTACACCATTGGTTTTGATACAGCCGTTAATACAGCAATGGAAGCCATTGACAAAATCCGTGATACAGCATCTTCTCATGAGCGATGCAGTATTATCGAGGTAATGGGACGTGATGCAGGATACATCGCATTATGGTGCGGACTTGCAAACGGTGCCGAGCAGGTACTGATTCCGGAAAAATATGATTTTGATGAGCAGAAGATCGTCAACAACATCATTGCAAACCGCAAACGTGGCAAGAGACATTATATCATCATCAATGCAGAGGGAATCGGACATTCCACTTCCCTGGCAAGACGTATCGAGGCTGCAACCGGAATGGAGACCAGAGCAACCATCCTTGGTCACATGCAGCGTGGCGGAAGCCCGACATGTAAAGACCGTGTATATGCATCTACCATGGGTGCTTACGCAGTGGATCTTCTCTGTGAAGGCAAGAGCAACCGTGTCGTTGCTTACAAAGACGGTAAGTTCACAGATTTTGATGTGGATGAGGCACTGGCTATGGAGAAACATATTTCCGATTACCAGTTTAACGTAGGAAAGAACCTTTCTATTTAAGCTCATTCATTACATGTGAAATATAAAATGAAAAAGCAGTTTGCATCTTTATGATGTAAATTGCTTTTTTTGCGCACAGCAAGTATAATGGAAAAAGCGGAGAAAAATGGGGAATATCAAAAAGATGTAGACAGACAAATTTATTTGGATGGATACAGATATTTGATATGGAAAGTTTGCGGAGCAAACACATGAGGAAGCAGGGAACAAAGTGAGCGGATTCCGAATGTCCCATTTTTTGTGTAAAATTAACTTAGAAGGAAAAATAAATGATAACAAGTACATCAAATGCACAGGTGAAAGCCTTAAGTAAACTGATAAAAAATGCCCGGACACGGCGTCAGCAGCAGTTGTACGTGGTGGAGGGAATTCGGATGTTCCGTGAGACACCAAAGGAGCGGATCGAAAAAGTGTATGTTTCCGAATCCTTTGCAAAAGATCCGGCGCACGAGGGGCTGTTTGAGGGAGCCGACTGGGAGATGCTGTCTGATTCTGTATTTGCAGCGGTATCGGATACGAAAACTCCGCAGGGCGTACTCTGTCTCGTAAAAATGAAGGAAAACCGTCTGGAAGACCTGCTGGAGAAAAAAGACGGAATCTGGCTGGTGTTGGAAAATGTGCAGGATCCGGGAAACCTCGGAACGATGTTTCGAACCGGTGAAGGTGCCGGGATTTCCGGTGTGATCATGGACAAGTGCACAGTGGATATTTACAATCCAAAGACGATTCGGTCTACCATGGGAAGTATTTTCCGGATGCCGTTTTACATTACAGAGGATTTGCATGAGACGATCCGGCAGCTGCAGGTAAAACAGGTGCGCGTCTATGCGGCACATCTTGAGGGCAGCGTCTGCTATGATGAGCCGGATTATACACAGGGAACCGCTTTCCTGATCGGAAATGAGGGAAACGGACTGACGGCTGAGACGACGAAGCTTGCGGATGCTTACATCCGAATCCCTATGGGAGGTCAGCTGGAGTCGCTGAATGCGGCCATGGCAGCAGGTATTTTAATGTATGAGGCCAACAGGCAGAGAAGAGGTTAATATGTTTCGATTATGGGCAAAAGAATTTAAAAATAACCGCATGCTGCGTGATACGACGATCTGCGATGACAGTCAGGAAACCCGCACCCATAAAGTATTCCAGGCGTTAGAGGAAGTATGTTATGAGTTTGATCTGGGAAAACCGATCTGGCTGGAGAAAAACATCGAAGAATTTAAACGTCACGCGAAGGCGCGGTTTTATCAGGACAGCTTTATTGAGCAGATCGAGTTTGATTTTCTGGAGATTCAGGTGATCGAGGAGGACTAAGATGACAGACGGAGCGACACGCAGAACAGAACTGATGAAAATTTTAAAAAAGGAAAGCCGTCCCCTTTCCGGTACGGAACTGGCGAAACGGTTTGGGGTGAGCCGTCAGGTGATCGTGCAGGACATTGCACTGCTGCGGGCCACCAACCGAAATATTTTAAGTACAAACAAAGGTTATGTATTATTTGACCCGGACCGCGGGCAGGAGCTGTGTCACAGAACCTTTGCGGTGCAGCATACCGATGATCAGATCCGGGAGGAACTGTATGTGATCGTGGACCGCGGCGGCCGCGTCTGTGACGTGGTAGTGGAGCATGAGATCTACGGTCAGCTGAGTGCGGATCTGATCTTGAAAAACCGCAGGGATGTGGATGAGTTTATCCGAAAAATGGGAGAGACATCGGATCAGCCGCTGAAAATCCTGACGGGAGACAGCCATTTTCATACGGTGGAGGCGGAATCCGAGGAGATTCTGGATGAGATCGAGGCAGAGCTGCGGGGAAAAGGTTTCCTGAGAACATAATCCTTAAAATTGTATAAAGAAGTGCGTAACATGACAAAAAATGCACGAAATTATGCTATACTATAACAGATAAGAATGCGTCAGGACAGATTATTATAAAAGAGAGTTTTTATATAAGCAGCGTATATTCATATGAGAAGGATATGTGTCTACAGATGAGTCTGGCGAAAAAGTGGTTCAGGAGGTTTTTTGTTACACATGGCAGAAGATGCAGAAAGAGGGGAAAACGTCTACGACTGGCAAAGTCTGATGTTTTTATATAATGCAGCGATCAAGGAAGTCCGGACAAAACTGGATATCATGAATGACGAATTTCAGTTTATTCACCAGTATAATCCGATTGAATATATCAAATCCAGGATTAAGACGCCGAACAGTATTGCGAAGAAATTAAGCCGTCACGGGCTGGAAAATACCATGGAAAACATGGTGGAACATATCAACGATATCGCAGGGGTGCGTATCGTATGCTCCTTTACATCCGATATTTACCGCCTGGCGGACATGATCGGAAAGCAGAAAGAGTTTACGATCCTTTATATCAAGGATTACATGAAGCATCCAAAGGAGAGCGGATACCGCAGTTATCATATGCTGATCACGGTACCGATCCAGACAACAAAAGGGATCAAACATACAAAAGTAGAAATTCAGATCCGGACCATCGCCATGGATTTCTGGGCGAGTCTGGAGCATAAGATCTACTACAAATTTGAGGGAAACGCGCCGCAGTACATCAGTCAGGAACTGAGAGATTGTGCGGCTATTACATCCAAACTGGATGCCAAAATGCTCTCTCTGAATGAGGCGATCATTGCAGAAAAAGAACGCCAGCAGAGGGAAGAAGAACAACAAAATTAACACATACGCAGGAGGAAAACAATGAGTTCGATCAAAGATATCAACCTTGCTCCGTCCGGAGCACATAAAATAGACTGGGTACGCAAAAACTGCCCGCTGCTTCGCAGCCTGGAAGATGATTTTTCCAAAGAAAAACCATTTGAGGGCATCCGCATCGCTCTTTCCATTCATCTGGAAGCAAAGACAGCATACCTTTGCAAGGTACTGGCTGCCGGCGGCGCAGAGATGTACATCACAGGAAGTAACCCGCTCTCCACACAGGACGATGTGGCAGCAGCACTGGTAGCTGACGGATTAAACGTATTTGCATGGTACAACTGCACTCCGGAAGAATATGACCAGCATATCACAAGTGTTCTGGAGAACAACTGCAACATCATCATTGATGACGGCGGTGATCTGGTTCACATGCTTCATACAAAAATGCAGGATAAACTGCAGTATGTCATCGGTGGATGCGAGGAGACTACAACCGGTATCATCCGTCTGATCGCAATGGCAAAAAATAACGAGCTGAAATTCCCGATGGTTCTGGTAAACAACGCAGACTGCAAGCATCTGTTTGACAACCGTTACGGAACCGGCCAGTCCGTATTTGACGGAATCAACCGTACCACAAACCTGATCGTAGCCGGAAAATACGTGGTTGTCGCAGGTTACGGCTGGTGTGGAAAAGGCGTGGCTATGCGTGCCAAAGGACTTGGCGCAAAAGTTATTGTTACTGAGGTAGATCCGATCAAAGCCATCGAGGCTGTGATGGACGGATTTGACGTAATGCCGATGAATGAAGCGGCAAAGATCGGTGATTTCTTTATTACAGTAACCGGTTGCGCAGGTGTTATCCGCGAGCAGGATTTCAAAGTAATGAAAAATGGCGCAATCCTCTGCAACGCAGGACATTTTGATGTTGAGATCGACATGAAACGTCTGCGTGAGATTGCATTAGATACCATTGATCAGCGTAAAAACATTGTTGGATACCAGATTACAGAAGACAAATGGATCTACGTTCTGGCAGAAGGCCGTCTGGTAAACCTGGCTGCAGGTGACGGACATCCGGCAGAGATTATGGATATGAGTTTTGCAATCCAGGCACTGAGTGCAAAATATCTGGTTGAAAATGCAAAGAACCTGACAGAGAAACTGATTAACGTTCCGCGTAACGTAGATCTGGAAGTAGCAAACAGAAAACTTCGTTTCCTTGGAAAATCCATTGATACACTGACTCCGGAGCAGGAGAAATATCTGAATTCTTCCAATATTGACTTGTAATTTTTACATGATAAAAGCAGGGTCTGTTACATGTCTGAAAACATGTGACAGACCTTTTTGTGGGAAAAGGACAGGAACATTTTTACAAGGTTTAAGTATGACGGGAAAGGGATAATTTTCTTGCAGTGAGCCCTTATTCATGGCATACTATAAGGAAGTGAAGTTATTTCGACATGGAGGAATGAACATAGATATGAAGAAAAAAATCATGGTGTTTTTCCTGACGGGACTGCTTGGCATGTCCATGTTACTGGGCGGCTGTACCAGCAAGTCAGAGAAAAAAGCACAGGAATACAAAGAACTCGGCATCAAACAGATGCAGGAGGAAAACTATAAGGACGCAGTCAACAGTTTTCAGAAAGCACTGGATCAGTCTCTGGGAAGAATCCGGGCGCAGGAACTGGATGTCTGCTATTACAAAGCGCTGGCACAGTACAAATCCGGTGACACAAAGGCTGCGATTGAGACTTATGACAACCTCATTGACTATGACGGAAAAAACTGGGAAGTATATTATCTCAGAGGCAGTGTGCTGCTGGCCGATGGACAGAATGAGGCTGCATTAAAGGATTATGCCCAGGCAGTATCTCTGAACGAGTCTGATGCAAAATTATACGGTCATATCAGTGAAAATCTGCAGAACGCAGGAGAAAAAGATCAGGCGCAGAGTTATCTGGAGAAAGACCTTCAGATCAAACCTTCTTCCGCGGCGGATTACGAAGGACTTGGCGAACTTTATGCACTGAAGGGTGACACAGAAAATGCGGCAAGCATGTATAATCAGGCGGCAGAAAAAGGTGAGGACAGCGCATATCTGAGCCTTGGAAAAATGTATGCGGCCAATGATCAGATGGATGAGGCCAAAGCAGCTTTCCAGAAATATATGGATAAGTATCCGAAGGACGCAGATGCGTTAGAACAGCTTGGCGAGATCGCTGCGGAGTCCGGAGATTATGCAGATGCGGCTACTTATTATAAGAAGGCCATTGAAAATGCGGCGGATTCACAGAAAAAAGGGCTGCAGAAAGAACTGGTTGCAATGTATGAAAAGAGCGGAGATTTTTCATCTGCGCTGGAGACAGCCAAAGCTTATGTGGCAGATTATCCGGATGATACCGACATGCAGAAGGAATATGAATTTTTAAAGACCCGTGTGGATGCAGGCGGGGATGTCATCGAAGGAAATATAGACGATACAACAACGGAAGGAAACGAACAGTAAGTGGGAACAGTATATGAAAATGAACAGCCGGTAGAACGGGTAATCCTGGTGGGCATCAGCGAGCGGGACAGCGACGATACCGAAGCTTCCCTGGCAGAACTGGCAGAACTTGCGGCGACAGCAGGAGCCGAAGTGGTCGGAACCGTGATCCAGAAACTGGAGCATATGCACCCGGGAACTTATGTGGGAACCGGAAAATTAGAAGAGATCCGCGATATGATCTGGGAAAAAGAAGCAACGGGCATTATCTGTGACGATGAGCTTTCCCCGATCCAGATGAGAAATATGGAGCAGGTGTTGGACAGTAAAGTCATGGACCGAACCCTGCTGATCCTGGATATTTTTGCGGCAAGGGCGAGAACCAGCGAGGGAAAAATTCAGGTAGAACTGGCACAGTTAAAATACCGCGCAAGCCGTCTGGCCGGATTTGGCCGTTCCATGTCCCGTTTAGGCGGTGGAATCGGAACGAGAGGACCGGGTGAGAAAAAGCTGGAGATCGACCGCCGTCTCATCGGACACAGAACCGCACAGTTAAACCGGGAATTAAAAGAAGTGGTACGACACCGTGAACTGACGAGAACCCAGCGAATGAAGAGCCACACAAAGGTTGCAGCCATTGTAGGATATACCAATGCTGGAAAATCTACGTTGCTGAATACGCTGACAAATGCAGGCGTACTGGAGGAAGACCAGCTTTTTGCGACGCTGGATCCGACCACCCGTATGCTGGAGTTATCCAATCATCAGAATCTGATGCTGACGGATACGGTTGGATTTATCCAAAAACTGCCGCATCATCTGGTAGATGCGTTCAAGAGTACACTGGAAGAGGCAAAATATGCAGATTTCATCGTACATGTAGTGGATGCGTCAAACCCGCAGTGGGATGCGCAGATGCATGTAGTTTATATGACACTGCAGGATCTTGGCGTGACGGATAAAAAAATCCTCACGGTATTTAATAAATGTGACCGCCTGGCCGGAGACGAGATCTTGCAGGATTTCCGGGCAGACAAGACACTGCGTATTTCGGCAAAAACAGGAATGGGACTGGATACGTTAAAAGAAGTGTTTGAGGATATGCTCAGAGAGGACAAAGTGCTGTTGAAGCATACGTTCCCTTATGAGAAAGCCGGAGAGATTCAGAAGATCCGTAAATACGGCGAACTACTGAAAGAAGAGTACACGGAAGATGGTATTTATGTGGAAGCATATGTACCGCCGGAGCTGTAACAATGTATTGCGGTAAAGTGCCGTAAATGCTAAAATAAACGTGAATTAAGAAAGGGAGGCTGTCAGGATGATACTTTTGATAAAAAACGGAACCGTGATCAATCCAGGAGACAAGACGACCACAAAGGCCGATGTTCTGGTAAAAGACGGAAAAGTGACCAAGATCGCACCGGCGATCAAAGATGCAGCAGATGACATTCTGGATGCAAAGGGATGTTATGTAATGCCTGGATTTATTGATCTGCACGTACATTTACGTGATCCGGGACTGGAGTACAAAGAGGATATTCAGACCGGAGGAGCGGCTGCGCTGCATGGAGGATTTACCACTATCGTGGCAATGCCAAACACAAAACCGGTGGCAGATAAACCGGATGTGATCAATTATGTCAAACACAAAGCCGAGGCAGTGACAAAAGTACATGTGCTTCAGGCAGGTGCGGTAACAAAGGGACAGAAAGGCGAGGAACTTGCGGATATCCGTGGAATGGCGGCAGCAGGAAGCCCGGCCATCAGCGAGGACGGCAAATCTGTTATGAATGCACAGCTTTACCGGGAAGGCATGAAGATCGCGGCAGAAGAAGGCCTGGCAGTGCTGGCACACTGTGAAGATATTAACATGGTACATGGTGGTGTGCTGAATGCGGATGCAAAATCAAAAGAGCTTGGTTTTGCAGGTATTACAAATTCCGTAGAAGACGTTATCGTGGCAAGAGATATCCTGCTGGCAAAAGAAACCGGTGTGCGTCTGCATCTGTGCCATTGTTCCACAAAAGACAGTGTGCGCATGGTAGAACTGGCAAAAGAAGAAGGACTTCCGATAACCGCAGAGGTCTGCCCGCATCATTTCTGTATGACTTCCGATGATATCACAGAGGATGATGCAAATTATAAGATGAATCCGCCACTTCGTACCAAAGAGGACGTGGAGGCGTTAAAGAAAGGTCTGGCCGATGACATTATGGACGTGATCGCTACCGATCATGCACCGCATGCAGCCAGAGAAAAAGAGCAGGGCATTCAGAAAGCTCCGTTTGGAATCGTTGGATTGGAGACCGCAGCAGCCCTTACCTATACAGAACTGGTAAAACCGGGCATTCTGACTCCGATGCAGATGGCAGAGAAGATGAGCTACAATCCGGCAAAAGTACTTGGCCTGGAAAAAGGTACTGTAGCAGAAGGAAGCCATGCAGATCTGACGATTTTTGACCCGGAGTGCGAGTGGGTGATCGATCCGGCAGAATTTTTATCCAAGGGTAAAAATACACCGTTTGGCGGCAAAAAAGTAACCGGAAAAGTAAAAGCGACCATCGTGGACGGCGAGATCGCATATCTGGAGAAATAGTGCGGATTTGCAGAAAAAGTAAGTCACAAAATGGCTGATATTTCAAAAAGATAAAAGTATATTTTTATATAAAATTTCATAAAGAGGAGAACGAGACACAATGATCAACAAGTTAGTAGAAAAAATCAAAAAAACAGGTGCACCGATCGTAGTCGGCTTAGATCCGATGCTTTCTTATGTCCCGGAGCATATTCAGAAAAAATCTTTTGCTGAGTATGGCGAGACACTGGAAGGTGCAGCAGATGCGATCTGGCAGTACAATAAACAGATTATCGACAGCACCTACGATCTGATCCCGGCAGTAAAACCGCAGATTGCCATGTATGAGCAGTTTGGTGTGGAAGGTCTGAAAGCATTCCAGAAAACTGTTGATTATTGTCATGAGAAAGATCTGGTTGTTATCGGTGATGTAAAACGTGGAGATATCGGATCCACATCCGCTGCATACGCAACCGGACATCTTGGAAAAATTCAGGTGGGAAGCAAGACATACAGCACGTTCAATGAGGATTTTGCAACTGTAAATCCATACCTTGGAACAGACGGAATCAAACCGTTTGCTGATGTTTGTAAAGAAGAGAAAAAAGGTCTGTTTATCCTTGTAAAAACTTCCAATCCATCCAGTGGTGAATTCCAGGATCGTCTGATCGACGGAAAACCGTTATACGAGCATGTAGCTGAAAAAGTTGCTGCATGGGGCGAGGACGTGATGGGTGATGAGTACAGTTACATCGGAGCCGTTGTAGGAGCTACTTATCCGGAAGTTGGTAAAGTATTACGTCAGGTAATGCCAAAGAGCTTCATTCTGGTACCGGGTTACGGCGCACAGGGCGGAAAAGGCAAAGATCTGACTCATTATTTCAATAAAGATGGTCTTGGAGCAATCGTAAACTCCTCCAGAGGTATCATTGCAGCTTACAAACAGGAGAAATACGCACAGTTTGGCGCAGAGAATTTCGCAGATGCTTCCCGTCAGGCAGTCATCGACATGATCGAAGATATCGCTTCCGCATTGAAATAAGGAGAACAACATGGCAGAGAAATTTAAAGAGCAGGCCGTAGTCATCAGCCAGGAGCAGATTGCTCCGGCGATCTACAGTCTGTGGATCAAGACAGATAAAATTGCGCAGTATGCAAAAGCAGGACAGTTTATTTCCATTTACTGTGATGACGGAAGCAGATTACTTCCGCGTCCAATCAGTATCTGCGAGATCGACAAAAAAGATTCTTCCCTGCATCTGGTATACCGCATCGCAGGCAAGGGAACCGCAGAATTTTCTGAAAAACAGACTGGAGATCACCTCTCCGTTATGGGACCGCTTGGAAATGGTTTCCCGTTAAAAGGAAAAAAAGCATTTCTGATCGGTGGTGGAATCGGAATTCCGCCAATCCTGGAGCTTGCAAAACAGTTAAATTGTGAGAAACAGATCGTTCTTGGATACCGTAACAGCGATATGTTCCTTCTGGATGAGTTCAAAAAACAGGGTGAGGTTTACATTGCCACAGAGGATGGCAGTGTCGGAACAAAAGGAAACGTACTGGATGCGATCCGCGAAAATGCACTGGATGCAGAAGTCATCTACGCATGTGGTCCGACTCCGATGCTCCGCGCACTGAAAAACTATGCAGCCAAGAACAATATCGAGTGCTGGATTTCCATGGAAGAGAAGATGGCCTGTGGTATTGGCGCATGTCTGGCCTGTGTATGCAAATCCAAAGAAGTGGATGGACATACCAATGTACATAACAAACGTGTCTGCAAAGAGGGCCCGGTATTTTTAGCAGAGGAGGTAGAACTGTAATGAACACAAAAGTAACGATTGCAGGAGTAACATTTGACAATCCGGTTATGGTTGCCTCCGGTACTTTCGGTTCCGGCGAGGAATTTTCTGAATTTGCAGATCTGAACCGTCTGGGCGCGGTAGTCACCAAAGGTGTGGCAAACGTTCCGTGGTCGGGTAACCCGACTCCGCGTATCGCAGAGGTGTATGGCGGCATGCTCAATGCCATTGGTCTGCAGAACCCGGGTATTGATGTGTTTGTTTCCAGAGACATTCCGTTTTTGAAAAAATATGATACAAAGATCATCGTAAATGTATGTGGAAAATCCACCGAAGATTACTGTGAAGTCGTAGAGCGTCTGGCAGATCAGCCGGTAGATATGCTGGAAATCAATATTTCCTGCCCAAATGTCAAAGAGGGTGGAATCGCTTTTGGTCAGGATCCGAAAGCCGTTGAGGCGATCACAAGAGAAGTGAAAAAACATGCTAAACAGCCGGTGATCATGAAATTAAGCCCAAATGTTACAGACATTACCGTGATGGCAAAAGCAGCAGAAGCAGGCGGTGCAGATGCGCTGTCACTGATCAACACTTTGACAGGTATGAAAATTGATGTCAACAAACGTACCTTTGCGATTGCAAATAAAACCGGCGGATTGTCTGGTCCGGCGGTACATCCGATTGCCGTTCGTATGGTATATCAGGTGGCAAATGCGGTAAAACTTCCGATTATTGGAATGGGCGGTATCCAGAATACAGAGGATGCGCTGGAACTGATGCTGGCTGGTGCAACTGCTGTCAGCGTTGGAACAGCAAATTTTGCAAATCCGAAGGTGACGATGGAGATCGTGGATGGTATTGAGCAGTATCTGCAGATGCATGGGGTTGCGGATATCAATGAACTGATCGGGGCCGTGAAGTAGATCTTGTTTCGGGTAATTGCGTGGTTTTTATAGAAGTTATGAAAAGGGACTCTGCGATTTTGTCTCCGCGGCTAACAATCGCTCGCTGAGAAAAAATAGCCAGAGTCCCTTTGCTGTAGGTTGTGCTAAAATCACACTGCTTACCCTTACGTCGTGCAACGCATGCATATAATATATTGAAATAATAAGCTCTGTGTTGCATGCGCAGATTTACAATTAGATGTGATATATAATGTAAATAAAAATCAGAGAAAATTTCCTCGACGAGCGGTTCAGAGAACGACTGAGTTTTGCG
>CAVKTR010000065.1:0-16498 GCA_963659325.1 Dysosmobacter segnis | reverse complement strand
AATTATTATGCGAGAATGGATGCATGATTCTGATCGGTGTAAGTTGACAAATTACAGTCAGGAGCATTGTGCATCTACTGAATGGATAAGGAGGAATTAAAGAAAATGAGAGATGGAACAAATGGAATCGTAATGGGAACGGAAGAATATTTTGAAAATATTGAGAGAGATCAGCAGAGAATGTTCAGCAACCTTGTTAATCCGTTTGATTTGGCCAATGGTTTCCGCAAAGCAACGGTGGGTGGAAGTGATGAGGCTGGAAGCCAGATAGAACCCGGTGATAAAGACTTCAGACCGGTATCATATGATATTCCACAGGACAGTATTCTGACATCTTCAGATACAGCTACATTATCACTCCTTGCACTTGGAGTTCCTTCTATAGCACCTTCTACAGCACTGGATCTGGAGATAGAGAATAAAAAACTAGCTAAGGTTGAGTTATCTGATTTTCCGGAAGAATGGAAAAAAATCATAGAAAAAAGCAATATGTATCAGAAGTCAGGCACGGTTAGTATAGAATTAGATTCACTTTTTGGAAGCGATGAAGTTCGTAGAGTCGGAGGTGGATATCTGACAAATATGAACAGTGCATGTGATTATGTGAAAAACATGGTTCAGACAGATCTCGATTATGATAAAACAGCAGAGCTGATCAGAGAAGGATTGAAAGGAATCTGCAATGCGTATAACAGCAAAAGCACAAAGGAGATGATGTCCGCGGTTCGTGGATACGTATATTGCAACTTGTGTGAGAAAGCGTTAGATTTGTTGGATAGGAATCCTGTTTTGAAAGATAAGGCTGGAATCAGTGAAGAAGATAGAGAATACTATGAAGGTATGAGGCAGTTTGCCAAAATGATTCGAAAGAATGAAAAACTTCTTGAACTAGAGGCAAAGGGTACTCGATTGACAGATGCTAAAAAGAAAGAGATACAACAATATAAAGATCTTCAATATATAATAGCAAAAGAAAATTTAAAAAAGGATGCACAAGATCCAACAGTAGCTATCGAAATATATGTTGAACAGATTCGTATTAAGAAAGAAGCTGAAAAAAATTTGAAGGAAGGAAATCTGTCGAAAAAAGAAAGAGCCGAGTGGGATACAATACGTCAAGTGTCAGTATCTATTGCTCAAGGTAGTGTACTGATTGACAAACAGAAAGAGATAGATTTTGTCCGCCAACTGGGAAAATGTAAGGAAAAAAAAGCGGTACAGAAGTTATTGGAAGAAACATCAAAACAGGCAGCAGATTACAAAAGTAAAAAAGATGAAGACTTTATGACTGCCGCAAAAATTGTTGATGAAAAAATTGCAATGACCCATTTGAATCAAGAAGCCATGAACAAATATACGGAAGATACGGTGATGCAGGCAAAAGAAAAGAATGGTAGAGATGCAAGAAAACAGTTGGAGGAAAGTTTGTTTCCAGGAGGAAAAACAGCATTACAGGAAAAGCAACGTCTGATAACAGAGTATATCAATAATCTTAATTCAGAGGTCTATGATAAAAAGAGACATCGAGACATGAAGAAGCATCCTGATTTTCAGAAGATGAAACAAGCGGCATTGAAGTTAGACAATCTTTGGACGCTTGCAATTACTGGTGATGTGCCGTTTAACGCAGAGACGGAAAAGAAATTTATAAATGAGTTAAAGACAACTGCGGAAGCATACCTGAATATAAAAGATCCGAAGAGAAAGCGCAAGTTAAGACCAGATAACAAATATGCGGATAAACGTTATAATCTGGCATTGAATTTGTCGAAACTGGCAGAGAATCCAGTGTTGAACAACAATTATGCACAGATTGGTTCGAATCAGCTGATGGGTGATTTGTGCAAGGAAGTGATGAAAAATGCCAGTAAGGAAGAAAAAGAAAAATTTTCCGGAGTGAGTCCTGAAATCAGAAGAAAGACTGTGGAGATGGTGCTGTGGCGTTATGGAATGGCTAAAAACCTGGTTTCCCAGAAATTGTTGCATGATAAAGTGAATTTGGATTCCATACCGGAAAATATAAAAAACGAAATAAAAGTCAACCTTGAGAATATGGTATTGTGCAAATATGGTGGTAAAACGGCGTCGGGTCTGACGTATGGTACAATGGAAGATAAAAAGGTTTTGGGATTTCTTGAAAAGGAGATTGCATCCTATAAAGCGGGGACAAACAGTCTTGCTGTCAAAGAAGCTCCAAGGAGAGAGGTGCGGTCAGGCATCAAAGAGAGAGTATCGAAGTATGAAGCTAACGTCTTAGGGAAAAAAATAACATGAAAAGAGATGAGGGTCAGAAATTTTTCTGACCCTCATATTATTTTGAACCTACTTCTGAACCGCCTTTTTTTCCACCAGCTTCTGAATGCCCTGGATTGCTACGAGGATACCGAGGATCAGCAGCAATACGGCAAAGACAAGCTGGAGTGTGTTTCCAAGGTCAAGCCCGCTGGAAAATAATGTTTTCAACAGTTTTGTGATCGTCATACCGAGCGCGGTGAAGGTCACAGACATCATAAATAGCATCGGAAGCCAGAGCATGCAGCCCTGGCGTTTTGTTTTTTTCAGGAATACTGCGCAGGCTACAAGGGAAAGCACGGACAGCATCTGGTTTGCGGAGCCGAAGAGAGGCCAGATCTCGGCATATCCGACTTTTGCAAGCATGTAGGAAAGTACCAGTGTGATGATCGTTGCAAAATATTTGTTTGTCACTACTTTCAGGAATGGGCTCATATTTGCTTCATCGATATCGGAATCGAGGAAGAATTCCTGAAAAGCGAGACGTCCGACTCTGGCAACGGAATCCAGCGAAGTCAGCGCAAATGCAGACACAGCCAGGTTGATCAGTGTAAATACCAGAGCGTGCGGCAGACCGATCACAGAGAGGAAATTCGCGATCGCACCTGCAAATATCTGCGGCTGTGTGGTAAGTCCCTGCGCAGCGGCTTCTCCGTCGGCAAAGGATGCGACAGCGATCAGTGCGATAACTGCGAGCATACATTCCATCAGCATGGCTCCGAAAGAGACAGGAAGCATGTTTTTCTCATTTTTGATCTGCTTTGAGGCGGTTCCTGAGGATACCAGTGAGTGGAAACCGGAAACGGCACCACAGGCAATCGTTACAAACAGGATCGGGAACATATACTGACCATCTACGCAAAAGCTTGTGAATGCCTTCAGGTTGCAGGATGGATTTGCGACAAATACACCGACAACAGCGCCGATGATCATAAAGATCAGAAGATAACTGTTCAGATAATCACGCGGCTGAAGCAGGATCCATACCGGAGCGACACAGGCTGCCAGAATGTACAGAAATATGATAATATGCCAGGTGCCAAGGCTGATATAGATCGGGCAGTTGAGGCCGACAGCGATGGCTGCGACCAGCAGCAGGACTGCCAGAATCGTATTGAACCATTTGTTGAATTTCGTGTGTTTGAGGAAGAGTCCGAGAAATACAGCTTCCCCGATGAAGATCATAGAAGTTGTAGCCACGGCTCCATTTGCGGTTACCTGAGTGACGACACCGGCATCACTGACAGTAAATCCGTTAAATGTCTCCGCCACAACGTCCGAAAATGCTGCCACGACAAGGATACTGAACAGCCAGGTAAAGAGGAGAAATAATTTTTTCCCAGTTTTTCCGATATATTGCTCAATGATATATCCGATCGTGCGGCCTTTGTTTTTGATGGATGCGTACATGGATGCGAAGTCCTGTACTGCTCCGCAGAAGACACCGCCGAGAAGGATCCACAGAAGAACCGGAAGCCAGCCAAAGACGGCGGCCTGGATCGGTCCGTTGATCGGGCCTGCACCTGCGATGGATGCGAACTGATGACCAAATACGACATTGGTATCGGCCGGTACATAATCAACGCCGTCTTCCAGTTCATATGCGGGCGTTTTCGCGTTGGGATCAATGCCCCATTTGTTCTGAAGGTAGCGGCCATATATGAGATATGCGCCACCAAGTACAACGATCGAAATGATCATCATTAAAATTCCATTCATGAAATTTTCACCTGCTCTCTCTCTATTTTTTGATGTTTCAGGAATTGCATCCTGCATTTTGTGAAAAATGTCCGGCTCGTAAAAAACGCCGGGTCGCATTTTATAAAATCCATAATATACACATTCCGTTGGCATCGTCAAGAAAAAATGTGGATAAATTAACGTAGTGACACATTAGTACGTTAAAATACGTAGTCCTGCCTGTTCACGCAATAGGTTCACACATGGTTCATGTAGGGTTCACGCATAGATTCACGTATGGTTCATGCATGGGTTCCCGCATGGGATGCGATCAATTACTTTTCTTTGTGGATAAAAAGTGCTATACTGTCTTAGAAAATGCTTTTTGGTCAGTCCAAAGGCGGCAGATTTTTATTAAAGGAGTACATAATTAATGGGAGAGAAAACAAAAGAAAGTTTTTTTACAAAAGATCCGACGTTTTACCGGACCTTATTCCCGCTTTTGATTACCGTTGCATTACAGAATATCGTAGCCTACAGCGTAAATATGGCAGATAATATCATGCTCGGAAGCTACAGTCAGAGTGCATTATCAGGAGCGGCAACCGTCAACCAGATTTTTTTCATGGTACAGCAGATCACCCTCGGAATCGGGGAGGGATTTGTCGTCCTGGGTGCCCAGTACTGGGGACAGGGAAGGATGCAGCCGATCCGCAAGCTGACCGGTATCGCATTAAAACTCGGTCTGATCTGCGGCATCATCACGATCCTGATCTGTACGTTTATCCCGCATCTGGTAATTTCTATTTTTACCAATGATCCGGAAATCATCGCAGAAGGTGTATCCTACCTTGGAATCATCAAGTATACTTTCCTGCTGTTTATCATCACAAACGTGCTGATGGCGGCACTGCGCTGCGTGGAGACCGTAAAGATTTCCTTTTATATCTCCATCGTTTCGCTGATCGTGAACGTTGGGATCAACTACGTGCTGATCTTTGGACGTTTCGGCGCGCCGGAACTCGGCATCCGTGGTGCAGCGATCGGAACACTGATCGCACGTATTGTGGAACTTGGCATTGTTATCATCTATATGCTGAAATTTGATAAAAAATTAAAATTATTCAGCGAAAACTTCCTGAAATTTGATGCAGGATTACGCCGCGATTATACAAAAGTAGAGATCCCGGTTATGCTCTCACAGGTTCTGTGGGCGATTTCCGTGCCGTTCCAGACTGCGATCCTGGGACATCTCTCCTCCGATGCCATCGCGGCAAACTCCGTGGCTACTACTTTTTACCAGTATCTGAAAGTAATTGTTGTGGCAATGTCATCCTCTTCGGCAGTTATGATCGGTTCAGCGGTCGGTCGTGGTGACATGAAACGGATCAAATCCGATGCCCGTACCCTTGCGGTGATCGATGTGCTGATCGGGGCAGCCCTCGGAATTGCATTATTCTTACTGAGAAAACCGCTGCTGACGCTTTACAGCCTGAATGATTCCGCACTGGTCATGGCAGACCAGCTGATCATTGTCATGAGCTTTATCATGGTGGGAATGTCCTATCAGATGCCGGTAAGTATGGGAATCATTCGTGGCGGCGGCGACACAAAATTCACGATGATCATGAATATGATCAGTACATGGGCGATCGTGATCCCGTTGTCTTTCATGAGTGCTTTCTGGTGGCACTGGTCCGTTGTGGGCGTTGTCATTATGATCCAGTCTGACCAGGTATTTAAAGGACTGCCGACATTCTTGCGTTTCCGCAGCTTTAAGTGGGTGAAAAAACTGACGCGTGAGGACGCGTAGACAGGACAGACCCCATGCGTGAAAATATGATAAATGAGGTTACATAAAGCGTATTTCATAGAAAAATGCCCGGGAATCTATGAATTTGGATCAGATTCATAGATTCATAACGCGATATTTCACAATAAATTAAGAAATGTTTTGCGATGAGTATGTTACAATTAGGAGAACAGTGACAGATCGCAGGATTGCAAAAAGGTGCGGGAAACGTATCCCATGCGCATCATGATGCACGTCCCGCAGCAGGAATGCCGGGGCTTTCCTGACCAATATTGACCAATATGTTGTAGAAGACAGGTTTGTTTCAAAACTGAAGGAATACCAAAAATCCCCGAAAGGAGTAAACGTATGGCATCTAAAAAGAAAAAAATACGTTCACATGTCAAACGTGTGAAGTTACAGCAGAAAAAAGATCCGGTTTCAAAGGAAAAATATCGAAAGCGGCTGAAAGTGGCCCGCAGAAAGGACTTCTTCCGCAGGTTGAGGAATGTACTGATCGTTCTGGTGATCGCTTTCCTGGCAATGTTTGCAGGCGGCAATATGATGCTGAAGAAAGTGACCGGACAGAATCTGTTCCAGATTGCGAAAGAAGCAAAACAGATGGTAGATGACAGTACCGCAGAGACTTTCCGTCTGGCGCAGACATCCTATATTTACAGTGCGGACGGCACGCAGCTTGCGGCTCTGGCGGCAGAGGATGACGCGACCTATCTCGAATACAAGGATATCCCGGCGGATGTGGTGAATGCATTTGTGGCCGTGGAGGATCGTACTTTCTGGCACAACAAAGGTGTGGATTTCAAAGGAATCGCCCGGGTCTGCCTGAATTATGTCAAGACAAAAGGTCAGGTGGCAGAGGGCGCCAGCACGATCACCCAGCAGCTTGCCAGAGGTACTTTCCTGACGAACGAGAAGACCATGTCACGAAAGATCAAGGAGATCTTTATCGCATGGGAGCTGAATAAAAAGTACAGCAAAGAGCAGATTATGGAATTTTATTGCAACAGTTGCTGCTTCGCGAACGGTATTTACGGCGTGGAGGATGCTTCGCAGAAATATTTCGGTGTGGATGTCAATGACCTGACGCTTTCCCAGACGGCCTATATCTGTGCGATCCCGAACAGGCCGGAGTACTATAATCCGCTGAAAAACAGTGAAAATGCGATTTCCAGAAGGAATAAGATCCTCGAAGATATGTATGAGTGTGGTTATATCACGAAAGATGCGGGAGAATCCGCGCTGTCAGAGACCATTCAGGTAGCTGCTGTCAGCGATGAAGAGACGACATTTTATAATTATGAGGTAACTTATGCAATCGACTGTACGGTCCGTTATCTGATGAAACTGGATGGATTTGAATTCCAGTATCATTTTGATGACGATAATGATTATACAGAGTATTATAATAATTACGACGAGGCTTACAAACAGGCAAAACATAAACTCTATACCGGCGGTTACAAGATCACAACGACCATGGATCTGAAAGCACAGAAAAATCTGCAGAAGATCCTGGATAAGGAACTGGCTTTTAATACTGATCTGAAAGCAGATTCGGACGTATACGGATTCCAGGGAGCGATGACGGTCATTGACAACGAGACCGGAAAAGTAGTAGCCATGATCGGCGGACGTTCCCAGGACGCGATCTCACAGACCTATTCCCTGAACCGTGGATACCAGAGTTACGCACAGCCGGGAAGTGCCATCAAGCCGCTGGTTGTCTATACTCCGGCTCTGGAAGAAGGTTATGATGCGGATTCTACGCTGCAGGAAATTGACGTGGATACAGCAAAGAAAAGCACTTCTGCCGAGATCAAAAAAATGACAGGTGAGAAATATACCCTGCGCCGTGCGGTTGAGCTGAGTAAAAACGGCTGTGCTTATTCCCTGTATAATGAGATTACACCGAAGGTAGGACTTTCTTATATCGAGAACATGAATTTTACAAAGATTGTCCCAAGCGATTACAACCTGAGTTCCGGACTTGGCGGCGTGACAAAAGGTGTGACAAATGTAGAGATGGCGAATGCCTACGCAACGCTTGCAAATCATGGTAAATATACACAGACAGACTGTATTTCCTCTATCCAGGATGCGGACGGTGATGAGATTTATGAAGAACCGGAAAGCAGGCAGGTATATAAGGAATCAGCAGCCGATCAGATGACAGATATTTTGAAAGGTGTATTTACGGCAAGTAAAGCAACAGCCGTAAGCCTGAAGTGGTACAGTTCTACTGACATGGAAGCAGCAGGAAAGACGGGAACCACAAATGACAATAAAGCCGCTTATTTCTGCGGATATACCCCATATTATACCATTGCGGTATGGGTTGGTTACGATCAGCCGCAGTCCGTGAAAGGACTCAGCGGCGGTACTTATCCGGCATATATCTGGAAAGAGGCAATGCTTTACATGATCGACGGACTGGATACAAAGGAGTTTGAACTGACGGAAAGTTCTTCATCCAGCCATAAAAATGTGGTATCTGAAGAGAAGCAGACTACAGAAGAAACGACAGAGCAGACAACTGAGGAGACCACAGACGGAACAACGGATGCGGCCACAGAACAGCAAAACCAGAATCAGGATACGCAGACAACAATAGGAAATAATACACAGACACAGAGTGTCATTGACGGAGATGTCCCGGATGACACGGAAGATATTTCCGGCGGCACGATTTCGTCAAATCCAAAACCAGGCAGCAGTGAGACAGGATCGGACAGTTCCCACAGCAGTGGAACAGGAAGTACTGACGGAAGCAGTGCAAGTGACGGATCAGCAACACAACAATAAAAATGATATCAGGGTCTGAGGAACAAAAAGCATTTCGTGCAAGAGCGATAAGCTTTTGCCCTTTTTTCTCCTGAGATAAGACAGCTAAAAATTCAGCAGCGGATATTTATGATTCGCTGCTGAACGTGTATCATACGAAAAATGAGTCCCATTCTGGCAGATAATGTGCTGTAAGATGCTTTTGGCAGTGTGCAATCATGTCCTGTCAGCGGCATGTCAAAAAACTATAGCAGTGATGGGAAGCAGAGCGATATCAGAGGTGCGCAGCAACATGATATCAGCAGCGGGATTTAATGGAATCAAAGAAAGGGTAGATGAGATGAAAGAGATTTATCAGGTAAAACATGTGACCGGACCGGTAAACTGGGAAACCGATGTGCCGGGATCAAAAAGTATTACAAACAGGGCTCTGCTCCTGGCGGCACTCTGTGACGGGCCGGTGCAGTTAAACGGGGTATTATTCAGTGATGATTCCAGACATTTCCTGAGTTCCCTGCAGTCATTGGGATATGGAGTACAGATAGATGAGCAGAACGCAGTCGTACAGGTAAATGGAAACGGCGGCATCATCCCGGTGCATTCCGGTGAGATCCATGTGGGGAGTGCGGGAACGGCAGCCCGCTTCCTGACAGCGATGCTTGGCGTATCGGAAGGAACCTTTGTCATCAATGCATCCGAACAGATGCAAAAACGGCCGATGCAGCCACTTTTTGAGGCATTGATCTCGCTGGGAGCCGGCGTGGAATGGCTGGGAGAGACCTGGCATCTCCCGGTTCGCATTACCGGTGCGGGTGCACGTATCCGGAGTCTTGAGCAGGAGGCAGTACTGGAGCTTGACATCAGCACGAGCACCCAGTTTTTAAGTGCTTTTTTACTGATTGCGCCGATGTTCCCGCATGGCATACGGATCCACATTACCAGTGGGAAAAAAGACGGTTCCTACATCCGGATCACACGGAAAATGATGCAGGAATTTGGTGTGGAAGCCACTTTTGACGGCTGCGATTATATTGTGGCAGCATCCGGTGGATATGAAAAGCACGTTTATCAGATTGAACCGGATGTATCCGCTGCCTGCTACTTTTACGCAGCAGCGGCAATGACCGGCGGCACAGCAAAAGTACATCATGTACACCGGGACAGCATGCAGGGTGACATGAAATTCCTGCATCTGCTGGAACAGATGGGGAGTACACTGACAGAAGAGGAAGATGGGATCCGTCTGACGGGTCCATCCAATGGCTTGAAAGGACTGGAAGTGAACATGAATGATTTTTCCGACCAGGCACTGACGCTGGCAGCCATCGCACCGTATGCGTCCGCTGATGTAAAGATCACACAGATTGGACATATCCGAGGGCAGGAATGTGACCGCCTGCATGCAATCGTGACAAATCTGGCAAAAGCCGGAATTGCCTGTGAGGAAGGAAAAGACTGCGTATGTATCCATCCGGGAAAACCGCAGCCCTGTCAGATCGAAACTTTTGATGACCATCGGGTGGCAATGGCCTTTGCCATTATGGGACTGGGGTGCGACGGTATTGAGATTTTAAACCCTGGATGCTGCAGAAAAACATTTGAAAACTACTTTGAGGTATTGGACCATCTGCTAGTACATCGTTTTATAAAATAACTAAATTTACTTTTTTGAAAATAATGAGAGAAAACAGAGGGAGTTGTCTCACTTTTGTCTCAGTCAATGTGCTATGATAGAGACAGATTAGTGGCTGATTATTGTTTTACAGTGGAAGAAGGAGAAGAATATGAATTTTATGCAATTTGTGGCATCGCTCGAAGATGTCGTAATTGATTTGCGGAGAAAGAATGAAAATGCTGAGGCAGATAAGCTTGTTGCTGTGATGAGTAGAATGACACAGGATGAAGCATTCAAGGAAACGCAGATGAAACATCTTGAAGAAGGCATCAATGATGCCAAGAGCAACAGCTACATTGACATCTTGAACGATTATTATGAGAATGCGGATAATGTGCTGGATAGATGTTTCTATATTACGCCAGATGGGAAGATGCAGCCGGCAGAACTTGAAGTGAAACACTCCAAGGTTGAAGATGCAGATTCAATTGGAAAAAAAATGCAGGATGGAGCATTGTTTTTCCGACGTTCCCTGAATGGCAGTCGATGGGAGCTGTACCAGATACGGAGATCCGCTAAGAAAGTCAGAGTATATCTTGATTCTTACGGAGAAGTGGAAATTGATATGTTTATGTCTGTACCGGTTCTTGTTACGGAAGCAGAAAAAACTACGCTGTTAAAGCAATATAAAGTGAATCAAGAAGAATTGGACAGACATACAACGGGTGAGAATTATCTCTGGAAAAAGAAATTACAGGATTATAACAGTCCATATGATAAGCTGGAAAGCCGCCTGCATCTTCTGAATAATCCGGATGGCAAAGTTATAAAAGAACACCGGAAGGAGATAAAATGTCTGGATTTATATCTAAAAGCTGGAGAAGAAAATAAGAAGAATGTAGAGATCGATACGTTGCCGCCAGGATTACAGGGATATGAAAAGGATGACCTGGAGACACTCCTGATCTGTTCGAATATGTCATCTGCGGCGAAAGGGGCTTTGGAAAAAGCAGAGGATCCGAGTAAGGATTACAAAAGTTTCCTGTCCATGACAGCGGAGCAGCAAAAGTTCAGAGTAGATACCAGCTATTGCCTGCATATACTTAACGATGTGTACGAGAATGGAGATAAAAGGTCAACGGAACGGGTTGGAGCAATTCTGACAGGGCGGAAAGAACTTACGAGAATTTTGAATATAAAAGAAGATGCCGGACGGAATAAAGAACTTGGAAAACTTATCCGGGAGGCACTGGATGGTTTTGCAATCCAGTTTCCGGGGAATGCAGTTACTTCGAGGAGTGTGTATGCGGCATCGATCGGCTTGGACCGGATTCTGAAACTGTTGGATACGAAAGAAGAGCTTCGAAACGAGGTTGGACTTACAGAGGAAGAACGCGGCTACTATGAGGCAGCAGTCAGAGTAGGAAATTATCATCGGGAATATCAGCAGATGCTTGCAGATGCAAGGAAAAATGGACGTTTTGAAAACAAAGAAGATTTGATCGGCAAGATGCTTACCTATCAGCTGATCACTCAGATGGAGCTGATGAATCAGGATTTTCAGGAAAAGACCAGGCAGGATTCTCCACTTGAGGAATCTGAAAACCATAAGCGCATGGCAATCAGACAGCTGGATAATGAAATCAAACACTTCAGATCCAGAATTCCACTCCCATTGCTTCAGGTCGCAAGGCAGAAGGGTGGTTTTCAACAATTAGTGACAGATATGCAGGCATATGTTAAGACACTGGAAATCTATAAAGAATATATGAATATGCCTGACAATAAGTTTATCGATGACGTAGTTCTTAAAAATCCGTCTGATTTGGTGCATACTCCTGGAAAACTGCTGAAAGAGTTTCAGGATAAATGCAAAGACTACCAGTATAACGCCGGAAATGGCGTTGCGGACTGGTACATTGGCACCTATATGGACTGGGAGCGGTCAGGAGATGCTCACAGACAGTTTAATAACAATCCGAAAACTCTGGCAAACAGAGTGAGGGAAGAGCACAGAAGACGTTCAGAGGATCCTTACAGCCTGGAATCACCAAAAGATGTGATGCAATCACTCAGGAAGAATATTGATGCCGCGTGGAAATCTGCCCATGGTGAGTCGTTGACATTGAAACTGACCGGAAAATACAAAATCATGCACAGCAAGCTCAAAGAGGTCAAAGATTATCTGGACAGCCATAAGGGTCAGAAAGCTGTGGATAAGAAGAAACTGGAATCAATGTTGAAAGAATTGTCAGATGCCAGCCGTGATTACCTTGGTTCTAAATACAAAAATCATACATATGACAGAAAGAAAAATTCTTCTCCTGATGGACTGAGCAAAATCGGAAAGAAACGTTTTGATGCAGCACTGGATGTTGAGATCGTGGCACAGGACAGCCTTGCAAAACTTCAGAAAATGACCCGTTACACGAATTTCTTCAGCAGTATCAGCGGTGAGCCATTCGAGAGTTTTGATGTTGAGAAAATGACGCAGATGGCAGATTCGCTTTATGTAAATGGCAGGAATTACATGGATATGAAAGGCTGGACAGAGCTTGATGAGCTGAAACTGTCCGTATTCTGCCAGGATATGGAGAAATACAGGAATGATCCGTCGGTTCATCTGGATCGTGCGAAGTGGAATGATCCGCTGGCAGCATTTACCCCGGTATTATTCGGTGGAGAGAACGTTGACGAAATTGCAGAGGAAAAAGAATATGCAGATGGACTTACAGCTAAAAAGAAACAGAATATAGAAGAGGCACGTAAGATAATGAAAGCAACAAGTCCTGATAAAAATGACCCGGTATCGGCACTTTTTACTCTGAATGATGAGAAGCATGGAGATAATTTCTGGAAAAATGCCCGTGATCATAATATGAAATACAATAACTTGGCTAGCATTGGAAGAGAACGTCTGGCTCTGACCAGAGCTATTCTCTTAAATCGTCTGACTCCGGATGACATCAATGATCCGAACTCAAAAGTGGAGGAAAAGCAAAGAGTATTGGAAGAACTGCGGGAAGTGGCGAAGGTTGAGAGTCCGTTGTCAGATCCAGTCCGTGAAGAAAAATGGTCATCTCTGCTGAAAGAAGCTTATGCAGGAATTAAAAAGTGTCAGATAAAGCCGGTTGATGTCAATGATATAGAAACTTGTGTTCAGAATGTTAAAGCAAACGCGATGATCGGACAGATGGATACGGGTTTATACCAGATAATAGATAACAATAAAGAAAAAAGTACTTATTGTGCACAAATGTATGGATCAGAGGATTCAAAGATAGGAAAGATGCATACAAAAGTAGCGAGATGGCAGCTGAACATGAGTAAGAAACTCTCTGCGCTAGATAAGATGGAGCTGGATTATTTCCCGGAGATATTTGCAATCCAGAACACTATTGACAAAAAAGGGGTGAAATGGAAAGATGAGCTGACGTGGTTACAGGATGAAAAAGTAAAGGGTCAGGAGTATGTCGAACCGTACCAGGATGCTGAGAGTTTAAAATTGCGTGCGAATGAAAAGAATCTGAATACTAAAATATTTTACATGGATTATTATGAACAATACGAAAAGGCTGAGGATGCGGAAACGAAAAATAAATGGAATGAAAAGATTCTGGATCTGGTCGATAAGCTGGATAAAAAACACAGAATTGAGAAAGTAATGGAGCAATTTGATAAAATGCTGCAAGTTAAGGGGAATGATCCTGATCCAAATGTAAGAAATCCCGTCGTAATCGAAAAGGACGACCCTATCCTTGATACAATGGCAGAGTTCGATAAGCCGTATGGCGTTCTTCACAATATGCTGACACCGGATGATACTGACAACATCAAACTGGTTCAGGAGACGATCCGCCTGAATGGAGGACGTGGAAACAAATGTGAGAAAGCAGTCAATAAAGCTTTTGCAAAGCTTGCAAAGACGTTTACAGAAATCCATGCTTTTGTATGTGAACAGATTGCTGATATGGATGTTAATAGTAAAATAGATTCGGAAAAAGGAAAACTGAATAACCTGCGCGAAATCCGTGACCAGCTGGAAGAACTGCCGATCACCCCGAGGAGATATACAACACTTCTGGAGGCTGTGGACCTGCTTCGGACACCACCGAAACCAGACTCCCTGAAAGACCAGAAACGTTTTCAACGCGTATGTGACGCACTGAATAAGTATGTACCGGGGCTGTTGGAGAATAAAAAGATGCGGAAGGATTTCAGTGCTGCAGAGAAACTGGATCTGGCAATGCTTTTTTCCTGTAAGAGTCTGATGAAGATCAAGGGTGGAAAGATCACAGATCCACCAATACAGGAGGCCATTTTCAGACGCTCACTAAACATGCTGAAACTCTCAAAGGAATACGATGGCAGCAAACGTATTTCCAATACATATTGCTTTGAAGCTGAACGTGAAATGGATGATAAGGGGCTTAAGCTTATCACAACTCTGGTTGAATTGCGTGAAAAACTCAAAAATCCGGCAATGTACAAACATATGAAGCTCAATAATCTGAACAATGAAATTTGGAAGGATTTGTGTACAGATGTCAATACCAATGTAAAAGTCCAGATCAAAAATGAAAAAGACATGATGAAACCAAAAAATGAAAATCAGGAAATACAGGTACAGAATGGACCGGTCAAAAGGCTCAGTTAAAAGAATGAAAAAAGAGGCAATCTGTTAAATAATTGACAGAATATGCGAAAGGGTGTACAATTCAAGTCGATATAGAAACATAGTTCCGGCACAGCGGTATCTTATTTGGCAGGAGAGATCATCCTGTGAAATGAGAAATACTCCGCATAGATCGCACAGCTGCGGAGAGGAAAATGTCGCATTGCGACCCGCCTGCCAGGTAATATCGACAGAGATCCGGAATCGGATATCGTGGATCGGCACAGGTTGGCAATCATGCGAAAAGAGCCGAAAATGTCAGAGGGAGGACAGATATCATGGCAAGAAGAAAGACATCAAATGTACATACAGCAAAGACAACAGCCCAGAAAGCAGAGACAGCAAAAACAGCTGTAGAAGAAAAAGCAGCAGAAGTAAAAGAAGCTGTAAAAGAGACAGCCGCAAAAGCAGAAGAAGCTGCCAGAGAGACAGTTGAAAAAGCAGCAGAGAAAGCATCTGAAGCAGCAACAGAAGTGAAGGAAGCTGCCAAAGAAGCTGCTGAGAAAGCAGCAGAAAAAGCTACAGAGACAGCAGAAAAAGCGGCAGAGAAAGCTACAGAGAAGAAAGCAGAAGTCAAGGAAGCTGCCAAAGAGGCAGTAGAAAAAACTGCAAAAGCTGCAAAAACATCTGTGAAAAAGACAGTTGCAAAAGCAAAAACTTCTACAACCAAAAAAGCAGTAAAAGAAAAAGCAGATGCTGTAAAGGCAGAGACAAAGAGAAAAGTGACAAGAAAACCAACCAAGAAGATCGTGTTGCAGTATCTTGGCAAAGAATTTGATGAAGCTGAATTGACAGAGCGTGCGATTGCACAGTTCAACTCCGTAGAAGGCGGTGTAGCAGTAAAAACAATTACTATGTACCTGAAACCGGAAGAAGATGCAGCTTACTATGTCATCAATGATCAGTATACAGGTCGCGTAGATTTTTAGATTGTATAAAATTTAATAGTTATTAATACGAAATCGGAGAATCTTTCCATGGCAGCTAGTCGTGCGCTACCCTCATTTCACGGCGGTTTCATCGCGCTCGTTCTCAGCTCCCATAGAAGCTGGTCGCTTTCCACTCGCGCAAAACCTTGTGAAAATCGGTCGCTTACTTAATCGCTTGCCCTGGAAAGATTCTCCGATTTCTCTATTTAAATTAACCTATTGTACCATTTGAAATAAATTATGCTCGTTTCGATGACGAAAATCAATCGACTTCCCCGTTTTGGTATTTTGATGCCAGCTTACGCTGACGGCGAAGAACACAAGAGCAGTTATAGCATGAGTGCTACTGTGTAAATGGCTATTATTTTCATAATGTAAATAGAAAATCAGAGAAAGGTTCCTCGACGAGCGATTAAGCGAACGACTGAGTTTTGCGCAAGCGGGGAACGACCAGCTTTTATCGGAGTTGGAAGAGAGCGCGATAAAACCGAAGCAAAACGAGGGCAGTGAACGTCTAGCGAGTGAGGAACCTTTCTCTGATTTTTTTCACATATTAAATTTTAACCACTATTCCTGACCCTGCTTAATCTCTCCACGCTCGCAGCGGTTTCCCCAGGAATCAATGAGTTCTCCGTCGCGGTAAACACAGATGATCTCGCAGTGGTTTGCACAATTCGGACAAACAACTTCCCGTGTCACAAATTCCATATCTG
>CAVKTR010000064.1:0-16596 GCA_963659325.1 Dysosmobacter segnis | reverse complement strand
CAATCATCCGATTCAGGGCAGCCTGATAATTTGTTCTGACAGTATTATCAAATGCAGTTATAACTTGATCATCTCCGAACGGAAGATAGGTGCTTGTCGATGTTTCACATCTCTTATAGTTATTCGCAATGGTTTTAAGTTTTTCTTTACCAGGATCTTCATAAGCAGAATTGATCACCCTTAATAACCCCACCAAAACTTCTGGATCGGAAAGCCCATCACTATCTCCATCGTAATGCTCCCTGGCATTCATTCGTTGCCGGAGGGCTTGCAATATCAGTGTGAAAAAAGTACCTCCACACAGACGTGGATATTCATTAAAATCCATTATTCTTTCCTCCCAATTTACTCTGATTTTCATTTGAAACTGATTAAGAAGTGACACATTCAATTCACACCAAATCATACTAAAACATATTATAACGCAAAAGTCGTGCAATTACAATCTGGCTCAACGAACGCCTTTTTATGGAAATGTAAATTTTATTGGTTGCTGACCTTATAAACCTTATCAACTATAGCAGCTGACCTTATAGACGATTGGATAGCTCTTGTGAGAAATCACAGGAGCTTTTTTCTTTCCTGCGATTTCCACAGAAATTTTGAAAATCGCAGGAGGAAAAAATATGAAAAGCGATAAGACAAACAGCACTACTAACAATGGTACCAAAAGAGGCATCACCCGCAACTACAATGGCGAGGAACTGAAGCCCGGCGAGGTTCTTGTACCGATCATGTACGATGCCGCTTACGCAAAGGAAAACTGCACTAATCCTGAATGCATCAAGTCTATCTGTAAGGGTGGCAGATACTTCAAGGTCATGTACATGGCCGTGCCGGAGGAACTGGCACCACTCAAACTCTCTTCTTTTAATCTGGAGTTGAATGAGCTTCTCGGACACTACTTTGTTCCGAATTCTGTCTCTATGGATCAAGTGTCTGATGAGTACGACCTCGACCTTGGTTCTGTTCCATCCCCAGAGGATGAGATGATTGCAAGGGAAACAAAGCAGGAAACGGGGGAGCTTTTCTCCGACCTTATCCATCACCTTATCGACCGTTCCCCGAAACACGGCCTTGCTGCACTGCTTCTTCTGAACGGCAGCAAAGGCGCCAAGTTCCAGGAGAAAATGCATCTCGGCCACGATGCTGCCAACACCGTCCGCAAGCAGGCAGAGGGATACCTGAAGGCTGGTCTTGCAAACATTAACATGGACGAAATCCAGTTCAAGAAGTCCAAGCACAGCAACTATTATCGCGAAGAATCTTATCGCCTGTTGGATGCGCTGATGGCAATGTACAACGAGTAAAACGGAACCTCCGGGACAATCAATGCCCCGGAGGTTTTTGTATTTCTGTATCCAGCTTTACTTGTTCTTGCCAATCTGCTGTGTGCATTCGTGAACGATAACAAAATCAATCGTTCAAAGTATCCTTTCCCGTCAGCAATAATTTAACAGGTATGCACACACCTACTGCACCTGGCTATCACCTCTCCGACATTGTCATCCTCTGTTTTCAGGCAAAATAAAAAAGACCTCTGAAACCTCATGTTCCAAAAAGCCTTATATCAAGCGGTTCTGCGGATATTCTGTTGTGGGTGCATATCTCTTGTTTTTATCAATCTCATGGTTTTCATTTCATATACAGATAACCCACGCTTATTCTCCTGTCCTGCAATCGCAATTTTTGATACTGCTTGTGGAGTATAGAATTCTCCTGCCTTTTTTCCTGTTTCAGATGCAAATTGACCAATTAAATATTCATAAGCATTTCCACGAATTTCTGCATCTGAATTCAACAAATCAGCTTTATCAATCTCTTTAATAAGACTTGATATCGTATCACTTTGCTTTTGATCTCCAGTTCCAAGACGATTAGAATAAAGGTCAATATCCGTAAACAGATCTGCAAATATTGGATCACTCTGCTCAATATTATTGAAACCTTTCTGCAACTGTTCACGATTGAAAGAATTATTTCTTGCTGCATCTGCAAAATAAGTATAGGTAAGTTCCGGCTCTATTACATAATGGCACTCATCTTTCATTGCCATTCGCAATTCTTCCCCATCTTCCCCTTGCAATTCTTCACTGTATACAGCCAGTGCTTCTTTTAATGTGTCTGGTTTTCCATCACATATCATGTCATACACTTTTATTAAAAATGAATCTGATAAATATTTATAAAATACGATTCCAAGTAAATAATCTTTATATTCATTTGCATCCATTTTAGAGCGGAGTATATCTGCTCCGCTCCATCATACGCTTATTAAATCTTTGCTATTTTCCTGATCGGCCATTTTTTCACTGTACCTCCAACATTTTATGATTAATATTTTAACCATGTTTTTAGTCAGTATATCATAATTGTACAAGTGATTGTTAGTTATTCTTGTTATTTTTTACAAAAAATCTTTTTGTAACTTACCTACTCGCTGGCAACCACTTTTAATTCTTTCATTTCGAAACTAATCCCGTAAACTCTTTTTACATACTCTACAGATTGTTCCATTCTCTGTCACCAAAACCACTTTTGCCTCTGCCGTATCTCCAATTTTATCGTACAACCGCCCTGCACTGATCGCTTCACCCATAACTGTATATGAACTATTAGCAACATATCCTATTTTTCCCAATCCAGCATATGTAACCTTAATGGCTTCCTTGTCATATTTATTATCCAGCTCTTTTTCCAGCTTAAGTTTCATACCCTTCTCCAGAAAATCTTTTCCATAATAATATTTTGTGCCTGTCAACGTAATATAAATTTTTGCCATAATAATTAATCCTCCATCCATTCTTCATAATCAGCTTCACATGCGAAGAGCTGGTACTCTCCGTCCACGTATCCCATATAACCGTTTTCTGTATTGTATCCTTTCATTACTCTTCGCTCCTTTGCTTTTAAATTCACATTTACGTTCCTGATGCTTATAATTTACAGCATCAGATGGGGTATAAAAATCCCACCATTTTTTTTAAAAAAAGACAGCTCATACTTAGAAAATTTCTAAATATAAACTGTCTAAATTTCAGTAAATACTTTTCCAATGAGTAATACTTCATGCTGTATTTTTTCTGCCAGCATCAGTTATCCCAATTTTTCAGATAACTGAATTCTACTAAATTTCTATTTATCATTTCTTTCCAGCAAACAAACTGCCTCTGTATGGACCGTGTGACAAAATTGATCCACAGCACAAACTCGCTTTAACTCATACCCCTGCTCACACAATATCTTCAGATCTCTTGCCAGCGTCGCAGAATCGCAGCTGACATAAACCACCCGGTCCGGTGCCATTTTCACAATGGTATCCAGCAGCTTTTCATCGCATCCTTTTCGTGGCGGATCCACCACGATAACGTCCGCATGTGCCTTCCGTCCTGCTGCCGCTTCTTTCTCATAAAACTCCGGCAGCACTTCCTCGGATTTTCCAACAAAAAATTCTGCATTTTCGATACCGTTTTTCACCGCGTTTCGTTTTGCATTTTCAATGGCCTGTGGAATGATTTCAACGCCGTACACCTGCTTTGCTTTCTGTGCCAGAAACAGTGAAATCGTTCCGATACCGCAGTACAGATCCCACACCGTCTCTTCACCGTGCAGGTCTGAATACTCTAATGCAAGACCATAAAGCTTCTCTGTCTGCACCGGATTTACCTGATAAAAAGAAACCGGTGAAATTTCATAAGAAATATCTCCAATCTGATCCGTAATATATTCCTGTCCCCAAAGCACGATTGTCTTGCGGCCTAAAATTACGTTAGTGCGCTCGGTATTGCAATTAATGGAAATACTTGTCATGCCGTCAATTTTTCGCAGTTCTTCCACCAGCTTTTCTCCATATGGCAGGTTCTTTCCATTAATGATCAGACAGACCATTTTCTCCTGACTGGAAAATCCACAGCGGATCAACACATGACGCACCAGACCTTTTCCGGTTTTCTCATCATACGCAGAAATGTGATATTTTTCCATAAAAGCAATGACAATGTCCAGAATCTCTTTATTCACCGGAAGTCCCAGCGCGCAGTCGCGGTTTGGAATAATTGTGTGGGTTCGTCCCGCATAAAATCCGGTCACGATATGTCCGTCTTTGTCTGTTCCTACCGGGAACTGCGCTTTGTTCCGGTAATGGAACGGTTCTTCCATGCCGACAATCGGCTCCATCGGGATTTCCGTAAATCCACCGATACGCTCCAGATTATTGCGCACCTTACGTTCTTTGAACTCCAACTGTTTTTCATAGGACAAGGCCTGAATCTGGCAGCCGCCGCACTGTCTGTAATACGGACATTTCGGTTCCACACGATCCGGTGATGCCTCCAGAAGTTCCATGAGCCGGGCGTAACCGTAGGTCTTTTTCAGCTTGATGATTTTTGCCCGCACCACGTCACCAATGACAGCGTCTTTGACAAAAAAAGTCATACCGTCGACTTTTCCGATACCGGCACCATCCACGCCCATATCCTCTATTTTTAGAATTAATTCATCGTTTTTCTGCATATTACTTACCTGTTCTTCTGATATTGGAATCCAGGAAACGATTGAATCCCTGCCACTCCAGACTGTTTTCCGGAATGTTGGAAAGTGCTTCCCGCATAGTTTCCAGTTTTGCATCGGAATTGTCCGCGAAACTCAGGGCAATGGCCTCTGCCAGTGCCGGCTTCTTCGGAGAACCATACTCCAGTTCGCCGTGATGTGCCAGAATACAGTGCACCAGCTCAGAAGCAGTACGTTTCGGGAATCCCTCAATCTGATCAATATGTTTCTGCACTTCCATGGCACCGATCATAATGTGTCCAAGTAACTGACCGTCATCCGTATAATCATTTGCCGGGAAGGTGGAAAGTTCCTGTAACTTTCCGATATCATGGAACATCGCTGCTGTCAGAAGCAGGTCGCGGTTCAGCATCGGATATAATTTGCAGAAGAAATCACAAATCTGTGTCACATGTAAAGTATGTTCCACTAATCCGCCCACGAATCCGTGATGTACGCTTTTTGCTGCGGAATGGAACTGGAACCGTTTTGCAAAGTCTGCATCTGCAAAAAAAGACTCTGCCAGCTGTTTCAGATACGGATTTTTCATCTGCGCGATATAAGCCAGAAGCTTCTGATACATTTCCTCAATGTTGTACTCGCTGACCGGCAGATAATCCGCCGGATTAACGTCACTCTCTGACATTTTTTTCACGCGTTTGACGTTCAGCTGCAGGGAACCCTGAAAACTGGTTACGTCACCCATGACATAAATGTAATCCAGGGAATCAAACTCTTCGATTCCGTTGGAACCAACATCCCAGATTTTTGCATCCAATGTACCTGTTTTATCCTGAAGTGTCAGGGAATCGTACGGTTTGCCCGCCTTTGTCATGGCTGTCTGTTTGTGTTTACACAGATAAACCTCGCCGATTCTCTCGCCCTCATGTAATGTTTCAATAAATCTCATTTTCCTCACAATCCCCGTAATGGGTATCCTTTCTACTCCATTTTTTTCAAAAATGTCCTCGGCATTCTTACTGTGAAATGCACATTATATATCTTCTGTACTTCTCTGCACTTTTCACATGCCTTCGATTTAACTCAATCACTGACTATTTTCCACTGCTCTCCTGTGTCTGTGACTCCTGCAGCGTTCCAAACACAACCTTAAAAGACAGATCCTGATATTTTCCATCTGCTCCCATGCGTTTGACTGTCACCGTACTTTGCTGACCGTCCTTTGCATTCAGTATATAATCCTCATACTGCTGCGCGGTCTGGATCTCTGTGCCGCCGATTTTGGTCAGTACATCTCCCATCTGAAGCCCCGCCTGCATCGCCGGGGAATCCGACAGTACCTGTTTGATATAAACGCCCTTCGGCAGTTGATTTTCTTTTGCAATCTCCGTTGTCACGGTGCTCACTTCCAGTCCCAGATAGGCCGGAGACTCACCGTTTGACATTTTCTCTAGCAGTTTTCCAATATCGGAAATACCGATTGCCGTCACGGTACTCTGCGACTCACGTTTGCTGTAGCTTTGCAGCATCAGTCCGACCACTTCGCCTTTCAGATTGATCAGGGCGCCGCTTCCGGCCTCACTCGCATTGATATCGGTGGAAATCACTTTATAGTTGGCATCCACCGTACTTACTTCATGGCTGCTGGATGTTACATTTCCGGTCAAAATAGAAAACGGTTCTCCCAACGGGCTTCCGATGGCAATAACGATCGTTCCCTGGGATAACGTTGAAGAATTTCCCAGTGTGGCTGCTGCCACCCGATCTGTCGTCTGCTCCGAGAGATTCTTTTTTTCAACCTGCAAAACCGCGATTCCTGTATTTTCGTCCCAGGCCAGCATGGACGCTTCCGCCATACTGTCGTCGTAAAATGTCACATCCACCTGATTGGCATCCGCGATCACCTTTTTTTCAGTCAAGATCAGATAATTACGGCCGGTGTCTGCCACGATAATACCGGTCCCCTGGCTCTCCGTCTGATACGAATCCTCAAACCAGTCCGTTGTCTCGCCGACGGCCTTTACCGATACCACAGACTTATTGGCCGCGCGTCCGATGGCATACAGCTTGTTCTGTAAAATCTGATAATCCTCCGGTTCCATCTGCTGTGTCTCCGTGATGTAAACCGGATCTGTTTCCTCCGGCGTCTCATCGGATACATCATCCTGCCCGGAAATCACAACGGTATTGTCCTTCCGATGAAGCAGATTTTCCATCACCGGCTTAACTGCACAGAAAACAATCGCTGCCACCACGCCAAAGACTGCTGCCAGCAAAATCGTCCACCCCAACCGTGTACGCATTTTTTTCCGGTCAGGCGGAATCTTTTTGATCTGTTCTTTTACAAAATGATATTCTTCCTGTTTCTTTTTATCCACTGCAAAACACCTTTCCACGTCACGCGTACTTTTATTAAGCACTGCATTTACAGTAAATACTACACAATTCAAAATACTCTTACATTCTTGTTACTTTCTGGAGATCACCGCATCCTGACGTACTCCAATGCATTTATTATACGTTTTCTGCAATTCTTATGCAACTGCAAAGTTGGGATGAATTTAATAGAACTTTCACTTTTCACTTCCTTAATTATGCGGTAAAATGGAACTATTCAATTTATAACTGTATTCAGAAATTGTAGATCAAGTTATTTTGTAAACTAACAGGCCTTACCTGTCGTCTGCAAAATCATTCATAAAAGCTATTATTACATGGAGGAGTTTATGAATCAAAAAGCTTTAAAAGTTTTAGAATATTTAGAATATGATAAAATCATTCAACTGCTTGCGGATCAGGCCACCTCAGATGCCGGTAAAAAACGGTGTCTCGAACTGGTTCCAATGACCGATAAGCAGAAGATCACAGAGGCCCAGACCCAGACGGCCGATGCTCTGTCCCGCATTTACCGCAAAGGTGGACTTTCCTTTAGCGGTTTAAAGGACCCGGGATTTCAGATGAAACGTCTGGAGATCGGCGGCAGCTTAAACGCAGCCGAGTTGCTCTCTGTCTGTACCTTACTGGAGATCACAAAACGGGCCAAAGCCTATTCCAGAGAAAACAGAGACGATCTTCCGTCAGATTCCCTGGAAGAACTCTTTGCCGGTCTTGAGCCGCTGACACCGCTGCTGGAGGAAATCCGCCGCTGTATTCTGGCGGAAGATGAGATCAGCGATGACGCAAGCCCTGCGCTGCACAGCGTGCGCCGCACCATCCGAAATATCAACGACAAGATCCACGGTGCCATGAACAACCTGTTAAACAGTTCCACCACCCGGTCTTATCTGCAGGATGCGGTGATCACCATGCGAAACGGACGTTACTGTCTGCCGGTCAAGGCAGAGTACAAAGGACAGGTTCCGGGCATGATCCACGATCAGTCCTCCACCGGTTCTACCCTGTTTATCGAGCCGATGTCCGTTGTAAAATTAAACAATGACTTAAAGGAAGCATTCCTGAAAGAGCAGGAAGCCATTGAGGCGGTTTTGGCAGAGCTTAGCAATCTGACTGCTCAGTATGCACCATATCTGCTGGATAACTATCGGATCCTCGTGCAGCTTGACTTTATTTTTGCAAAAGCAAATCTGGCAAAAATCCAGAACGGCATGGCTCCGATCTTCAATACCGAAGGCCGCATCCGCATCCGTCAGGGACGCCACCCGCTGCTGGATCCAAAGAAGGTTGTTCCTATCGATGTGCATCTGGGAGACACCTTCCATTTGCTGATCGTTACCGGACCGAACACCGGTGGTAAAACCGTTTCCCTGAAAACCGTGGGCCTCTTTACCCTGATGGGACAGGCCGGACTGCATATTCCGGCAAAAGACCGTTCCGAGCTGGCTATTTTTGACGATGTTTTCGCAGACATCGGCGATGAGCAGAGTATCGAACAGAGCCTCAGTACCTTCTCTTCCCATATGACGAACATCGTGTCCATTTTAAAAAATGCAACACCGCAGTCTCTGGTGCTTTTCGATGAGCTCTGTGCCGGAACGGACCCGGACGAAGGTGCCGCCCTGGCTATTTCCATTCTCGACCGTCTACGTCAGAATGGCATCCGCACCATGGCTACCACCCATTACAGCGAGATCAAGCTGTATGCTCTCTCCACAGAGGGCGTGGAAAATGCCTGCTGCGAATTCAGTGTGCAGACCTTAAGCCCGACCTACCGTCTGCTGATCGGTATTCCGGGAAAAAGTAATGCCTTTGCAATTTCCAGCAAGATCGGACTTCCATCTGATCTGATCGAGGATGCAAAAACAAGAATTACGAAAGAGAATGAAAACTTCGAAGATGTCATTGCGGATCTCGAACAGAGCCGCCTGACCATAGAAAAAGAACAGGCTGAGATCAACCGTTACAAAGAGGAAGCAGCCTCCCTGAAAAAACAGCTGGAAGAAAAACAGGAGCGCTTAAACCGCAGTCGTGACCGCGTGCTTCAGGAGGCAAACCAGCAGGCCGCTGCTATTTTAAAAGAAGCCAAGGATCTGGCTGACGAAACCATCCGCAACTTCCATAAATACGGCAAAACTCATGTGGACGCTTCCGCCATGGAAAAAGATCGTGAAAAAATCCGCAAAAAGATGGCAAAGGCACAGTCTAAATCTTCCATGCAGAAGAAAGAACAGGTCAACCACAACGTACCGAAAAAATTGCGTCTGGGTGACTCCGTCAAGATTCTCAGCATGAACCTGAAAGGTACGGTTCACACTCTGCCGGATGCAAAAGGCAACCTGTTTGTACAGGCCGGCATCCTGCGTTACCAGACAAATATCCGTGATCTGGTTCTGGTAAATGAAGATGCAACTCCGGTGGTTCACAACACAAAAACCGGTGCCGGAAAGCTGAAAATGGCAAAATCACTCTCTGTTTCACCAGAGATCAATCTGATCGGAAAAACCGTAGATGAAGCGCTGATGGAACTGGACAAATATCTGGATGACGCTTATCTCGCACATCTGAAATCCGTGCGTATCGTTCACGGAAAAGGAACCGGTGCCCTGCGAAAAGCCGTACAGGGACATTTGAAACGCCAGAAATATGTCAAATCTTTCCATCTGGGTGAATTTGGCGAAGGCGATGCCGGAGTAACGATTGCGGAGTTTGAATAATTTCAGAGCCATGAGGATTGCAAGCATAAATACGAATCATGCTCGCATGAATGAATATTTATACTTGTAAGACTCTTTGGCGAGAAGCCACATCTCGATATTGTGTAACAATGTCGAGATGGCTCTGAAATTTTTTAATATACTAAATATAGGAGGCCCATTATGGCAGTCAAACAGAAAATTCTGATCGTCGACGACGATGCAAATATTGCCGAGCTGATCTCCCTCTATCTTCTGAAAGAGTGTTACGACACAAAAATTGTAGAAGACGGAGAATCTGCCCTGCGTGAATTTAAAACTTATCAGCCAAACCTGATTCTGCTGGATCTGATGCTTCCGGGCATCGACGGCTATCAGGTCTGCCGTGAGATCCGAACACAGTCAAACGTACCGATCATCATGCTTTCCGCCAAAGGTGAAGTATTTGACAAGGTGCTGGGACTGGAACTCGGTGCGGACGATTACATCATCAAACCATTTGATTCCAAGGAACTGGTAGCCCGTGTCAAAGCAGTGCTGCGCCGCTATCAAGCTGTAAAACCGGAGAAAACCGAACCGGACATCAAGTGCGTGGAATATCCGGATCTGGTCATCAACCTGACCAACTACTCCGTTATGTACTACGGACAGGTGATCGATATGCCGCCAAAGGAACTGGAACTGCTCTATTTCCTGGCATCCTCACCAAATCAGGTATTTACCAGAGAGCAGCTTCTGGACAATATCTGGGGCTATGAATACCTTGGCGACACCCGTACCGTGGACGTTCACGTAAAACGTCTCCGGGAAAAGATCAAAGACCACGAACACTGGGGGATTACCACCGTCTGGGGCATCGGTTATAAATTTGAGCGCCGCTGATCCAGAATCGGTATGATTTATCTATGAAACGTAAATTACTATTTAAGATGATATTTTCCTATCTGGCTTTTGCGGTTCTCGGTTTTATCATGATCTCGACCTTTACGGCTCATTATAATCAGAATTACCTGGAGCAGCATTATGCCTCTGCCCTGCGCAGAGAGAGCAGCCAGATTGCAGATTCCTTCGGCAGCAACTACTATGCCTCAGAACTGACACTGGAAGAATTTCAAAAACAGATAGCCGCCGTCAGCAGTTATCTGGACTCCGATATTTATATCGTCAATACCTCCGGAAAGGTAATGGTTAATTCCATGGAATATGTCAAACCTTCCGAGACAGAAACCATTCAGGATTTCAATATCCTGGATTTCAGCGGAAGTAATTATTCTATCGGAACTTTTTACGGTCATTACAAGGAAGATGTTCTGACGGTATATACACCGGTCACAAAAAATTACAAGGTCACCTGCTATGTGATGGTGTGTCTGCCGTTGTCCCACGTCTCAGACGAGCAATATGGTCTGTTGAACGGATTTTACCTTTCACTGATCTTTTTACTGCTGCTGGCACTGGTGATTCTGCTGACTTTTTATTTTACAATGTACCGCCCGTTACAGACGATTCTGAAAGTGGCAACATCTTATGCAGATGGAAACTTTGAGACGCCTCTGGAACTGTCCCGCCATGATGAGATCGGAACTTTAGCCGATAAGATGCATTTTATGGCATTGGAATTAAATGCACTGGAAAACGACCAGCACAAGTTCGTATCCAATGTTTCCCATGATTTCCGCTCTCCGCTGACTTCCATCAAGGGGTATGCACAGGCCATGGCAGACGGCACGATTCCTGTAGAACTGCAGGGCAAATATCTGGACGTAATTATTTTTGAGGCGGAACGCCTGGAGAAACTGACCCAGAGCCTTCTGGAACTGAATAAATATGGAGCAAAAGGCATTTATCTGGATCTGTCCGTCTTTGATCTAAACGAACTGATCAAACGAACGATCCTGATGTTTGAAGGCCGATGCAAAGAAAAAATGCTGTCCTTCAACCTGATTCTCACCGGAGATCAGCTTTATGTTAAGGCTGATGCCGCCAAGATCGACCAGGTAATGCATAACCTTGTTGACAATGCCTTTAAGTTCAGCCACAATAATTCCGTTATTACTATTGAGACAACCTTGCGTAACGGAAAAGTCTTTATTTCCGTAAAGGATCAGGGCATTGGTATTCCAAAAGAAAGTATCAGCCGCATCTGGGAGCGTTTTTACAAATCAGATGCCTCCCGCGGGAAGGATAAGAAAGGCACTGGACTGGGACTTGCCATTGTAAAGGAAATCATTCACGCCCATCATGAAAACATTAATGTTATCAGTACGGAAGGTGTGGGAACCGAATTTATCTTTACTCTGCCTTATGCAGATGTAGAAAAGGTGTGAGCCCTGAATCATCAGAACTCACACCTTTATTTTTACTCTACGTTCACCATCGCTTTTTCACGCATGGTACGTTTTTTCTTTTTCTCTGATTTAATTGCGTTTGCCTTATGACTTCCTTTCTTATGGTAATTGGAATCAAAAGAAATCTTCTCCAGCTGGCTTAAAATCAGCCGCTGCCCTTTCTTTGGCTTCAGCATATAGACCACTATCAGGATTGCCAGCAGCACAGTTGCCACGATAGATACCTCAATATCACGCCGTGCCGTTGCTCCCACAATAGCTGCAATACAGAGTGCTGCTCCCATTCCAAGAAACAGATTTGCAGAATGTTTTTTTCCAAACCTTCCTACAATCTTACACCCACGCTCATCATCTTCAATCCGGCCATTGAAATAGAGTCCCAGACTCATCCCTTTGATCTCGAATTCCTTATGATGGCAGATGGTAAAATCCCTGTCATTCTTAAAATGGCCCCAGTAGCAGTTTTGCTGCTGGTAAGCATGCATATTTTGTCTGTTATCTTCCACCACTTTATTTTCCCAGGACTTTTTCCATTCCTGCGGAGTAAGATGGCTGACAATTGTTACATTTTCCATACGTTCAAAAACAAGCTTTCTTTTATATTTTATGCAATCTTTTATCGCTTCCTGCAATCATCACTCTTTGATACTGCTTATCCCAGTAACGGTACCAGGAACAGGAATCCAAGAGCTGTAACGATACCGGATGCGATCAGCACGATTGCACAGTAACCCATGATATCTCTTGCGCCAAGACCTGCGATACCAAGTGCCGGAAGTGCCCAGAACGGCTGCAGCATGTTTGTCCATGCATCACCCCAGGCAATACCCATAGCTGTAACAGCCGGTGAAATACCAAGCTTTAATCCTGCAGGCATCATGATCGGTCCCTGAACAGCCCACTGACCGCCACCTGAAGGTACGAAGAAGTTTACAATACCAGCTGCCAGGTAGCACAATACCGGGAATGTACGCGGTGTGGAAATGCTTACAAATGCATTACTGATCGCAGATGCAAGAGATACACCATTGGATCCTGCTGTAACCATCATACCCTGGATACCAGCGTAGAATGGGAACTGCAGAATAATTCCACCCGCACTTTCTGCGGACTCTGTGATTGCTTTTACATAACTGATCGGTGTCTTATGAAAAGCAATTCCGAGAATCAGGAAAATCAGGTTTACAATATTCAGTGATAATGCATTCAGAATAGATCCGGCATTCACAAAATAGTAAACCAGATAAATAGCACCAACTACCACAACAATATAAGAAAGAATGATACTGTTCTCAAGTTTCTCAGCCGGAGTCTGATCTTTTCTTGCCTTTGCTGTCGTTGTATCCGGCTCATCCTCCAGTAATTTCGGGTCAATAGATACAACATCTTTTGGATCCGGATGCATCTTGGCATTTACCAGAGTAACAACAACCACTACTGCTACAACCATAATCAGGTTCCATGCCGAGAAAATCGTCTGAGATGTCGGTACGATTTCTGTAACAGCACCTGCGGTGTTATCTACAACACCATCTGCATTCAATGCTGTCATACCAAGCGGAATAGATCCTGAAATACCTGCATGCCAGATAACGAATCCGGAATATGCAGCCGCAATGATCAGACGATAGTCAAGACCTTTGATCTTCTTTGCAACTTCTTTTGCAAGTAAAGCTCCGATGATCAGACCAAATCCCCAGTTAATGAAGCAGCAGATTGCAGAAATAACGGTAACGAATGCAACTGCTCCTACCGGTTTTTTCGGTACACCTGCAAGTCTGACAATAAGTCTCTTGATCGCCGGGGCATTCGCCAGCGCACTACCAAGTACCAGTACCAGAGCCATCTGCATTGAGAATGCTAACAGTCCCCAGATACCGGAACCCCAGGCATTTGCCACCTCAATCGGGTTCATGCCAGCTACCGGCATCGCAGCGATAAACACGACGATCGTAAGAATAATACAGAATACGAATGCGTCAGGCAGAAATCTCTGCACAAGTTTTACGCAGCCATTTGTGAATTTTTTAAACATATTTCCCACTCCTTTCAATTCACCTAACCACAGAATATATTATACTACTTTCACACCAAGTTACCAAGGGGTACCTGCGATTTTTTTTATAATTTCTTTATATTTTTTTATTATATATTACATATTTTTACATTTTTTTTATAAATTGTACTTTTTTAATTTCACACTCCCTCATATCTATACATTTTCATTTATCTATGTCTGCTTCCCTTTCATAATCCGTCACCTGCAGAAACAAATTTATTTTTCCATTTGCCCTCATTACTTCTATTAAATTACTTATTTTTCCCTGTAAAATCCTTTTGGTGAAAATCGGACTTGTGCTTGTATTCCCCTTCTATCTGAATTATAATTTACAGGAACTAATGTGAACGGAACGATCCGTTTGATACTGTAAAAGGAGTAGAAAACCTATGTCTATTACAAAAACAGAATTAATGAAACTGCAAAACGGCAGTGACGTCCGCGGTATCGCATGTGAAGGCATTGAGGGCGAACATGTAACCCTCACCTCAGAAGCAGCTTACCTGATCGGACGGGCATTCGCCATCTGGCTGTTAAAGAAAAAAAATATCGCTCCGGAGGAATGTATCGTTGGTGTCGGAACCGATTCCAGAATTACCGGTCCGGAAATCAAAAAACAGGCGATCCGCGGTATGCTGGATGAAGGCATCTATGTATCCGACTGTGGCATGGCTTCCACACCGGCAATGTTTATGTCCATTGTTTATCCTGAGACAAGATATGACGGCTCATGCATGATCACCGCAAGTCATCTTCCGTTCAACCGCAATGGTCTGAAATTCTTCGACCATGAGGGCGGCCTGGAACATGACGATATTACAGCAATCCTTGAAATTGCATCCACACTTGCTGGCAGCCTGGATCCGGCTGTTCTGGAGCAGCCACTGCCAATTGACAGCAATCGTTTTACTGAATTTGAGCTGATCTCTCTGTACAGCGCAAATCTCTGTATGAAGATCTGTGATGGTGTAAACGCTGAGAATTACGATGAGCCATTAAAGGGATTAAAGATTGTTGTAGATGCAGGAAACGGTGCCGGCGGTTTCTTTGTAAAAGAAGTGCTGGACGAACTTGGTGCAGACACCACAGGAAGCAACTTCCTTGAGCCGGACGGAGCATTCCCGAACCATATTCCGAATCCTGAAAATAAAGAGGCGATGAAAGCAATCTGTGAAGCCACCGTTGCTGCAGGCGCTGATCTCGGTCTGATCTTTGACACTGACGTGGATCGCATGTCCGCTGTATTATCCGATGGCACACCGATCAACCGTGATTCTATCATCGCTATGATCGCAGCAATCCTTGCTCCGGATTACCCGGGCAGCACAATTATTACAGATTCCGTTACTTCCGACCGTCTGACAGACTTCCTTGAGAAGGATCTGGGACTGAAACATTTATGCTACATGCGTGGTTATAAAAATGTCATCAACAAATGTAAGGAATTAAATGCAGAAGGAATCGTAAGTCCGCTGGCCATGGAAACTTCCGGTCACGGCTGTCTGAAAGAAAACTATTATCTGGATGATGGTGCTTATCTGGCTGTAAAACTTGTGATTGCCGTTGCAAAAGCAAAACGTGAGGGCAAGACCATTGACCACTTTATTGCAAACCTCTGCACTGAATATGCAGACACCGAGATTCGTTTCCCGATCCTGACCGAAGATTTCCACGCATACGGAGCAACTGTACTGGAGACATTCAAAAACAATGCTGCTCAGTCCGGTTTTGAGCTTCCGAAATCCTACGAAGGTGTTCGTATCCGTTTTACTGGCGTTTGCACCGGCTGGATGCTTCTGAGAGCTTCTCTGCATGATCCGGTTATGGTACTGAACCTGGAAGGCCGCACACCGCGTGATCTGGAGATTATCACAGGCATTGCACAGAGTCTGGTAGAAGATTTTGATAAATTGGATTTATCCGCACTGTAATATAAAGCAAAAAAAGAAGCGGCATATCGCCGCTTCTTTTTTGTTTCATACTTCGGACAAAGTATATAAAGAGTTAGGTTTTTTCTCCATATGGCTTCCCTTCCATATGGATGAAGGTTTGGTATTTATGTTGGTATTTGAAAATTACTTATTTAGCAGCTGCTTCCTATCTGTAAGAAGTAGCATCGAATGTTACGTCTGTTGCTGTGTAAAGTGAAATTACTGTTCCACAGTGCTGGCAACGCTGACCGTATCCATTTGTAAGGTGTCCACATAAGTTGCAACGATATTTGCTGTCTACACCAGTACTTGCGATTGTTAATTTTTTGTTTTCTGTGTTTCTCATATGAATTCCCTCCAATTCTTTTCAATTATTTTTCCCTGTTAATTATTTTGTACTTTCTTAAGTACATACTTATAATACAATATGTTTTTGCATCTTTCCAATAGAAAAATCATGTGTTTTAATAACATAAACTTATTAGTGTGCGTTTTGAGCAGGTATTACGAATTGGGAATGTGCAATCCGCATACTTTGGTCGGACATTCAGAAGGTCTTTCATAACATGTGCACAAGAGTTGTAGGGTATCAACAATTTATTAATGTTTATGATTCCTTATCTTGTCCATCACCTGACCTCTTGCTTGTCCAGCCATAG
>CAVKTR010000063.1:0-16847 GCA_963659325.1 Dysosmobacter segnis | reverse complement strand
AAGAATGATGTATAGTATTTGCGAGAGGCACCTTCTTTCGTGAATGTTATAAATGTTTGTGTGGATACTTTCATTATACAACATACTCGAATAAAGATGTCTCTCTTTTTATGCAAAATCACGAACTTGCTCATTTATAGTTTTAATAATATAATGAGTGCAAGTAAGTCAACATGCTTGCATGATTGACGCACGACGAATGTCGGTCATGAGCTGATTTTGCTCATGATATATTATTTACAGAAAGAGAAAAACATCATTTATGAAAGAATTTTCTATTTCATCCAAGGAAGCCGGACAACGTATGGATAAATATCTGTTCAAGATTTTAAACCAGGCGTCCAAGGGCTTTGTTTACAAAATGCTGCGCAAGAAAAATATTGTGCTGAATGATAAAAAAGCAACCGGACAGGAAGTGTTAAAAGCCGCGGATCAGATCAAAATTTATCTGTCCGATGAGACTTTTGATAAATTTGCCTCCGCGCTGGTGGAAGCACCGGAAGAGAAACAGCCGGTGAAAGCAAAGGCAGAGAATGGTAAGTCCACGGCAAAAACAACCGCGGTACGGCATCCGAAAATTCAGATCGTCTATGAAGATGACGACATTCTGATCCTGAATAAACCGGTGGGACTTTTATCCCAGAAGGCAGAGAAAGAGGATTATTCCGCCAACGAAATGGTCATTGATTACCTGCTGGAGAGCGGACAGCTGACCCGTGCGGAGCTGCGCACCTTTCATCCGTCCATCTGCAACCGGCTGGACCGCAACACTTCCGGTCTTCTGATCGCCGGAAAGACTATGCACGGACTGCAGGAGATGGCAGAAGCCCTGAAATCCCGCAGCATGCAAAAATATTACCGTTGTCTTGTGGCAGGACACATCGAGCAGTATGCACATCTGAAAGGATATCTGGCCAAAGACCATCAGAGCAATAAAGTGACGATCCGTAAGGAAGCTTTTGCAGATGCTTCTTATATTGAAACTGCGTATCATCCGATCAAAGTATATGAAAATATGACCTTACTGGAAGTACATCTGATCACCGGACGGTCCCATCAGATCCGTGCGCATCTGGCCAGCATCGGACATCCGATCCTCGGGGATACGAAATACGGTGACCGAAGAGTAAACCAGACAGTAAAAGACAGCTGCAAGGTTCGTTCCCAGCTGCTGCATGCATACCGCATGGAATTTCCGGACGGGAAAATCGTTACCGCGCCGGAACCGGCTGCATTTGAACGGGTGCAGACAAAACTTGCAAAAGAGAAGAGGTAGATACAATGTATTTATATATCATGAGACACGGTGAGACATTCTGGAATAAAAAAGGACTGATCCAGGGTTCCTCCGATATCGCGCTGACTCCCTACGGGGAAGAATTAGCCGCAGATACCAGGGATGGTTTTGTAAGAGATGGAATCCAGTTTCAGAGAATTTATACAAGTCCTTATCAGCGTGCGGTAAAAACAGCGGAGATCATTGCGGAAAAACAGCCGGCTTCCGTTCATATTGAGCAGCGGGTACGGGAAATGTGTTTTGGCAAATACGAAGGCGATAAGATTAGCGAGATCCGAGCAAAAGGAGACCAAAATCTGATCTACTGTTTTTCCAAACCGTCTCTGTATGTGGCAGATGAAACCGGAGATAATTTCTCGGATCTGTATGCGAGGATCGAAGCGTTCCTCAAAGACGAGATTTTACCGATGGAGCATGACCCGTCAGTGGAAAATGCTCTGGTTGTCTGCCATGGCGCTGTCATCCGTGCGTTTCTGACTTATATCAAACACATTCCAATGGACGAATTCTGGACGATCCATCAGCCAAACTGCAGCGTCAACCGCATTCTGGTAAAAGACGGACAGTTTATCGTAGAAAAGGAAAATATCCTTTACTACGATGATCTGGAACTAATCCATCGGGGGATCCTGTAATGCCGACCTGGAATTCCCGCGGACTGCGCGGATCCACACTGGAGGAATTTATCAACCGTACCAATGAGCGTTACCGGGAAAATCATCTGGCCCTGATCCAGAAAGTGCCGACACCGATCACACCGATCAAGATGGACAAGGAAAACCGCCATATTACCCTGGCCTACTTCGAACAGAAAAGTACCGTAGACTATATCGGTGTGGTACAGGGCATTCCGGTGTGTTTTGACGCAAAGGAGTGTCAGGTTAACACGTTCCCGTTGCAGAACATCCATCCGCATCAGGTCGAATTTATGCGGGATTTTGAGCAGCAGGGCGGCGTCGCTTTTTTCCTGATCTTTTACACCCATCTGGATAAATTTTATTACCTGCCATTTTGTCAGCTCAGTGAATTCTGGGAGCGGATGCAGCAGGGGGGCAGAAAAAGTTTTCGTATGGATGAACTGGACGAAACCTTCTTTTTTACCGGTCATTCCGGACTTCTGGTTCCGTATCTGGATGCCCTGCAGATGGATTTAAATTTAAGGGATTGACATTTCAAGGCTAATTTCATATAATATTTAAAGATTTTTGCATATTAGCATGGTAGCACACTAAAGTGTCCTGAAAAATATGTATGAAAAAAATGGAACAAAGAGGGGAACAAAACCGTGAAAAATCAATTATTACATACGCCCGAAGGTGTCAGAGATATTTACAACGAAGAATGTGAACGCAAGATCATTCTGGAAGGCCGTCTGCTTTCTGTGATGAAATCCTATGGTTACCATCCGATCCAGACACCAACTTTTGAGTTTTTTGATATATTCGGAAAAGAAATCGGTACAACTCCATCCAGAGATCTGTACAAGTTTTTTGACCGTGAGGGCAACACGCTTGTTCTCCGTCCGGATATCACACCGTCCATCGCGCGGTGCGCATCCAAATATTATATGGAGCAGGCCATTCCAATCCGTCTGTGCTACACTGGAAATACATTCCGGAATAACTCCAGCTATCAGGGCCGTTTAAAAGAGAATACCCAGTCCGGTGCTGAGCTCATCGGAGATGGAAGCGTGGAGGCCGATGCAGAAATGCTTGCGTTATCTGCGCAGCTGTTACAGGCAGCCGGTCTGAAAGAATTCCAGCTGAGTGTGGGACATGCAGATTTCCTGCGTGGTCTGTTTGAAGCTGCAAATCTGGAAGATGACGTGATGGAAGAAATCCGTAACCTGCTGTTAAACCGAAATCTGTACGGTGTGCAGGAAGTAGTCGAGCAGCATGTAACAGATGAAAATCTGAAACAGCTTTTCGGTCTGCTCAGCGATGTGATGCTTGATAAAGAAAAAATTTCCGCTGCGAAAGCATGGGCACAGGATTTTCCGCGGGTACTGAATGCACTGACCCGTCTGGAGCAGTTAGACGAACTGTTAGAATTATACAAGATCCATAAATATGTATCTTATGAGCTTGCCATGATTTCGGGATTTAATTATTACACAGGCATTATTTTTGCCGGATATACCTTTGGAAGCGGTGAAGCCATTGTAAACGGCGGCCGTTACGATAATCTGCTGAAATCCTTTGGCAAATCCGCACCGTCCATCGGTTTTGCGGTAGTTATCAATCAGCTGATGGCAGCACTGCAGCGCCAGAACGTGCGCATCCCATTTGAAAATACAACCAAATGGTTTATTTACAGTGAGCAGTACCGTCAGGATGCCATCAAAGATGCACAGGTACTCAGAAGCCGTGGAGAACAGGTGGAGCTGATGCCGCTGACAGAGCAGAACACAAAAGATGTCTATGAAAAATATGCCGAAGAGAACCATATTCAGGACATTATTTTCTATATGTAGGAGGACCGGGACATGAGATATTTAACATTTGCATTAGGAAAAGGCCGTCTTGCCAGCAAGACACTTGAAATGTTTGAAAAAATCGGTATCACCTGCGAAGAAATGAAAGATAAAGATACCAGAAAACTGATCTTTGTAAACGAAGACCTGAAACTGCGGTTCTTCCTCTCCAAAGGACCGGATGTACCGACTTACGTAGAGTACGGTGCCGCAGATATCGGAATTGTCGGCAGAGATACGATCCTGCAGGAAGCCCGCAATATTTACGAGGTGTTAGATCTTGGATTCGGAAAATGCAGAATGTGTGTCTGCGGACCGGAATCCGCCAGAGATCTGCTGCAGCATCATGAACAGATCCGCGTGGCCACCAAATATCCGAAGATTGCCAAAGATTATTTTTACAATAAAAAACATCAGACGGTAGAGATCATCAAATTAAACGGTTCCATTGAGCTGGCACCCATCGTCGGTCTGGCTGATGTGATCGTGGATATCGTAGAGACAGGATCTACCCTGCGCGAAAACGGACTGACAGTTCTGGAAGAGGTTTGCCCGTTATCTGCCCGTATGGTGGTCAACCCGGTAAGTATGAAGATGGAGCAGGAACGAATCGGTAAACTGATCTCTGATCTGCGTGAAGTAATGAATAAAGGAGAGAACTAAGATGCGTACGTTAAAACTTACAAAAGAAACGATTCAGAATATATTGACAGATCTGTTAAAAAGAAGCCCGAACAACTATACCCAGTATGAGAGCAGTGTCAATGAGATCATTGCAAATGTCCGTGCAAACGGTGATGCGGCGATTTTTGATTATACAAAGAAATTTGACGGCGCAACTGTAACTGCAGAAAACATTGAAATCACAGAAGCTGAGATTGCAGAGGCTTATGAGCAGGTTGACCCGAAATTATTAGAGGTTATCCGCAAAGCAAAAGAAAATATCCGTGTTTATCATGAAAAACAGAAACAGTACAGCTGGTTTGACAGTTCCATTCCGGGAACCATGCTTGGCCAGAAAGTAACTCCGATCGCAAAAGCAGGTGTGTATGTTCCGGGTGGAAAAGCGGTATATCCGTCTTCTGTACTGATGAACATTATGCCTGCAAAAGTAGCCGGCGTAGAAGAAATCATTATGACAACACCGTGTAACAAAGAAGGAAAAGTCAACCCTTCCACACTGGTAGCAGCAAAAGAAGCAGGTGCAGACCGTGTATTTAAAGTTGGCGGCGCACAGGCGATTGCAGCCCTTGCTTTCGGTACTGAGAGTATTCCGAAAGTAGACAAGATCGTAGGACCGGGTAACATTTATGTTGCTCTTGCAAAAAAAGCAGTGTTTGGACATGTCAGCATTGATTCGATCGCAGGTCCGAGTGAGATCCTTGTTCTGGCAGACGAAACCGCAAATCCGCGTTTTGTTGCAGCTGATTTGTTATCCCAGGCTGAGCATGACGAGCTGGCTTCCGCAATCCTGATCACCACAAGTGAAAAACTGGCAGAAGAGGTATCCAAAGAAGTAGAGGGCTTCTGTGAAGTACTTTCCAGAAAAGCCATCATTGAAAAATCCCTGGAAAATTATGGTTATATCCTGATCGCACCGGATATGGATACTGCTATTGAGACCGCTAACGAGATTGCTTCCGAACATATGGAGATCGTAACCGCAAACCCGTTTGAGGTAATGACAAAGATCAAAAATGCAGGTGCCATCTTCCTTGGAGAATACAGCAGCGAGCCGCTGGGCGATTATTTCGCAGGACCGAACCATGTACTTCCGACAAACGGAACCGCAAAATTCTTTTCACCGTTAAGCGTAGACGATTTCATTAAGAAATCCAGCATCATCTCTTATTCCAGAGATGCCCTGCATGCGGTATACAAAGATATTGCACAGTTTGCAGACTGCGAGCAGCTGACCGCACACGCAAACTCCATCCGCGTCAGATTTGAAGACGAAGACAAATAATCCGGAGGATATAGAAATGGCAGAAAAACGATATGCACAGGTACACAGAAAGACAAATGAGACAGATATCACGCTGGCACTGACACTGGATGGAAACGGCAAACAGAACATTTCCACCGGCATCGGATTTTTTGATCATATGCTGTCCGGATTTACAAGACACGGATTTTTTGATCTGGACCTTGACGTGACAGGGGATCTGGAAGTAGACTGTCATCATACCATTGAAGACACCGGTATTGTGCTTGGCAACGCCATCCGGGAAGCTCTGGGCGACAAAAAAGGCATCAAACGCTTTGGAAGTATGATCCTTCCGATGGACGAGACCCTTGTTCTGTGTGCCATTGATCTGTCCGGACGCCCGTATTTCGCATTTGATGCGGAATTTACCACAGACCGTGTGGGCGATATGGATACCGAAATGGTACGCGAATTTTTCTATGCTATTTCCTATGCCGCAGGTATGAATCTGCATATGAAAGTGCTTTCCGGAACAAATAATCATCATATCATTGAGGCATTATTTAAGGCTTTCGGTAAAGCTCTGGATGACGCGTCATCCTATGATCCGCGTGTAACGGATATTTTATCCACGAAAGGCAGTTTATAAACTATGAATAAAAAGAATTTAATCGCAACGATTTATCTGAAAAACGGAAAACTGGTCAACAGTTTCAAAGATCATACCGAGCAGGATGATCTGATGGAGCGCATCCGCCTTTACAACGATAACGGCATCGACAAAATTTATCTGTTTGACCTGTCCGACAACGATGCGGAGCACGAACTGAATCTTCATACCATGAAAGAGATCAACCGTGTATCCGAGATCCCGGTATATGCAGGCGGAAATATCAACCGTCTGGAGGATATCAAAAAAATCTTATATGCCGGATGCAAAAAAGCAATTTTAAACCCGGTAAAAGATGTCACCGCTCAGGTGTCAAAAGAGGGCGCATTACGTTTTGGAAAAGAGTCATTAGCGCTTTCTATCCACAATGTAGATCTGTTTTTCAAACAGAAAGAAGATGTGGAAAATAATACAAGCGAACTGATCGTTTTAGATCCTGCACTGATGGGAACCCTTGGCAATGTCACTGACATGCCATACTCCGTTCTGTTGGCAGAGACAGACAATGAGAGTGTCTGCGAGGCTTTAAAGTCTGATGAGACGATTACCGGTATTTCTTCCAAAACCATCAGCGCACCGGATACTGATGTGATGGCACTGAAAGATTATCTGAAAGAGCAGGGTATTGAGACCGGTCATCTGGAGACTTCCTGTGAGTGGTCTGAGTTCAAACTGAATTCTGATGGCATGATCCCGGTTATTGTACAGGATTATAAGACAAATGATGTACTGATGCTTGCTTATATGAACGAAGAGGCCTTTTATACCACATTGTCTCTCGGCAAAATGACTTACTACAGCCGAAGCAGAAATGAACTCTGGACAAAAGGCATGACTTCCGGCCATTACCAGTATGTAAAATCTCTGTCCATCGACTGTGACAAAGATACGATCCTGGCAAAAGTATCCCAGATTGGTGCAGCCTGCCACACCGGAAACCGCAGCTGCTTCTACACAGATCTGGTACACGAAGAGTACAAAGAGAAAAATCCGCTGGAAGTATTTGAAAATGAGTACAATGTCATTCTGGATCGTAAGCTGCATCCGAAGGAAGGCTCTTATACGAATTACCTCTTTGACAAAGGCATTGATAAGATCCTGAAAAAAGTCGGTGAAGAGGCAACAGAGATTGTCATTGCGGCTAAAAATCCGGATTCGGAAGAGATCAAATACGAGATCGCTGATTTCCTGTACCATATGATGGTTATGATGGTAGATAAAGGCATTACATGGGATGAGGTGCTTGAGGAGTTATCCCAGCGATAGAATAGTTTGGATGTGTTTTTGAACGTATAGGAAAAGGATAGATTTGGATTTTGATAAGTGGTTCCAAATCTGGTTGGTTCTCAAACTTCAGAATACAGCATAAGTAAATAAAGAACATGATGTTACAGAAGAAAGTTTATGATTACGTAAAGTGATGATAAGCTTTCTTTTTTTCTTATGTGAAGGAGTGAGCCATTTATGTATTCCGAACAATATGAAGACCGAAAACGTTACATTGATGCAGTAAAAAGCAGCTTTTCTGCAAATGGACAGACTGGCAGAAACACAGAAAAAGAAAGAACAGAACATAACAATTCTGAAAAAGAACGCCGCAGCTTTCTTGGACTTCGTTTCCTGCTGGCCCTGGGATTGTTTCTTGCTTTCTTTGCACTGAAACAGGCAGACGTTTCCTTAAAGGGCTGGGATGCTGCAAAAATCACAAAGCAGATTCAAAGTACGGTTGATCTGTCTGGGGTTCTCGACCAGTTTCAGCATATTCTGGAGTGAATCCATAGTGATAATGAGACTTATTTCAGCAGAATTATATTATGTGCCAGTTTTCACATATCTTTGATTTGAATTATCGCTATAGGAAAGGGACTGGAAAATTTATACTTTCTTTATTGATTCCACCTTGAGATAAAACTATAATAAAAAAAGACATTCAGACTTCATAAAACAACGTGGTTTTCAAAAATATTTTTTATATTTTAAAATTCTGGCAGAATGTTTTATCGGTCTAAAATTTTATGTTACATCGAGGAGAAAAATATGTCGTATATTGAGTTTCAGCATATTACGAAAGAATACAATACCGGCGGAAGTTCTATTTTTGCATTAAAAGACGCTTCTTTTTCCGTCGAAAAAGGAGAACTGGCCGTCATACTCGGAGCTTCCGGTGCCGGCAAGACAACCGCACTAAATATCTTGGGAGGCATGGATACCGCAACATCCGGTCATGTAATGGTGGATGGTTCCGATGTCACCACTTATGGGAAGAAACAGCTGACCCAGTACCGTCGGACAGATATCGGATTTGTCTTTCAGTTTTATAACCTGGTGCCAAATCTGACCGCACTGGAAAACGTAGAACTGGCTTCTCAGATCTGTGAGGACTCCCTGAATGCAGCGCAGACACTGGAAAAAGTCGGACTCGGCATGCGTATGAAAAACTTTCCGGCGCAGCTCTCCGGCGGAGAACAGCAGCGTGTGTCCATTGCCCGGGCCCTTGCGAAAAATCCGAAACTGCTGCTCTGTGATGAGCCGACCGGCGCGCTGGATTACAATACCGGCAAACAGATTTTACAGCTGCTGCAGGACACCTGCCGTCGGGAAGAGATCACCGTATTGATCATCACCCATAACTCCGCACTGGCGCCAATGGCAGACCGGCTGATCCAGTTTAAAAATGGCACTGTGATCAGTGAGACAAAAAATACGCAACCGGTTCCGATTGCAGAAATAGAGTGGTAGATCAGACAAATGAAAGCTTATTGGAAAGATATAGTTCGAACAATTAAAAAAGAGAAAAAACGATTTTTCTCCATCCTTTTGATCACTTTTCTCGGAGTGACCATGTTTGCCGGACTTTCTGCCGGCTGCCGGGATCTGCGGGCATCTGCGGATCGTTATTATGATGAACAGAATCTGTATGACATCAAAGTACAGTCTACTCTTGGACTTACGGATGAGGATGTTGCGGCACTGTCCGAGGTAGAGGGTGTTGCCGCGGCACATGGAACCTACAGTGAGACAGCGCTGGTTCAGGCCGGTGATCTGCAGCAGAAAGCAGAAGTGACACTCCTTGATATGGACGGTTTGAATCAGCCACGTCTGCTGAAAGGAAATCTTCCGCAAAAGGCGTCTGAGATTGCCGTTTCACAAAATTACTGTTCGGATGCGGATAAAAAAATTGGAGATAAAGTTACTTTAACGGCACAAAATGCCGATAGCGAAGAGGATACCTCTGCCTTAAAGCAGCATGAGTATACGATCACAGCTATCATGCAGGATGCAACGGATCTGATCGCCGATGACGGCGCAGCCTCTTTCCGTGCTTCACAGTCCTCCAAATATTTCTTTTACGTTACCGCAGATGCACTGGACAATGAAGTGTATTCAGCCATTGAACTGCGGGTAGAGGGAGCTGAGGAATTATCCTGTTTTTCTGATGAATATCAGGATAAAGTAGCCGCTGTAAAAAAACGGATTGAAAAAGAGATCAAAGAAGACCGGGAGCAGGCCCGCTATGATGAAATTGTCGGGGATGCTACGGCCACACTGCAGGATGCGAAAGAGGAAGCAGATACAAAATTCGCGGAAGCAGATGAGAAGATCGCAGATGCAAAAGCCAAACTGGAAGATGGAAAACGCCAGTTGGAATCAGGATGGAAACAGCTGCAGGATGGCATGCAGCAGTTAAAGCAGCAGAAGCAGAGTGCAGCAGAACAGTTTGTACAGGGATATTTGAAAATCTCAGATGGATATAAGCAGCTTGCGTCCGGTGAGGAGCAGTTAAAAGCCGGAAAATCAGAGTTAAGCGGGCATAAGAAACAATTAGAAGATGGCGCAGCCACACTGCAACAGCAAAAAACAGCGGCATTGCAGGAACTTTCTGATGCAAAGGCTCAGCTTAGCGCAGGAAAACAGCAGGCAGCGGATGGAAAAGAACAGATTCTGACCCAGGTATCTGCACTGAAAGACCAGTTAAGCAGCGCCTGGCCGGAAGCATCCTGGAATGCTTATCAGACGTCCGTAGAGTCTGGCAATACAGATACCAAAGCACGTCAAAGCTTTCAGACAGAACTGCAGCAGCGGATCAATGGTATGACAGCTATGCTGGATGCGCAGATTGCGCAGTTAGATCCGACGACTGAGGATTATAAAACACAGAAAAACACACTGGAAACCCAGCGTGCACAGTTACAGCAGATCCCAGATGGAATGACCACCCTTGAGACACAGTATGAAACCGTGCAGGGAACACTGCTTCAGTTAGAAACACAGGAGACCACGCTTCAGGAAAAACAACAGGAAGCAGAAAAACAGTTTTCCGATGCCGAGGCACAGCTTACCACGCAAAGCCAGCAGCTGCAGTCTGCGGAACAGCAGTTGAAAACCCAGGAAGAAAAGCTTGTCAGTGCCCGTCAGGAACTGGATGCCGGACTTGCCGAGTTAAAGGCGCAGGAGCAGAATGCCAATACGCAGTTTGCCAAAGCAGATCAGGAAATTCAGACAAATACCGAAAAACTGAATCAGTCCCAGAAAGAATTAGAGGATGGAACTGCCGAACTGGAAGAGCAGACACAGACGCTGGAAGAAGAGCGTACAAAGGCATATAACGAGATTGCGGACGCTCAGGCAGATATTGATGCCATTGACATGACAAAATGGTATGTACAGGACCGCAGCTCCATCAGCAGTTTCTCTACGATCCAGAGCGATGCTGATTCCATTGAAACCATCGGTAACGTATTTCCGATTTTATTCCTGTCAGTAGCGATCCTGATCAGTCTGACAACGATCACACGTCTGGTGGAAGAGGAACGCGGACAGATCGGTATTTACAAAGCACTTGGTTTTTCCGACACCCATGTGTATGGAAAATATCTGATCTATACGCTGTCTGCATGTATTTGCGGCGGGCTGCTTGGAGATATCGGCGGATTTATCCTGCTGCCGAAGTTCCTGTTTATGGTATTTGATGTCATGTATAAGATTCCATCGTACCTGTTCTTATTCCAATGGGGATACGGAATAAGCGGAATTTTACTGTTTGCGGCAGGCACGCTGATCGCGGCTGTCTGTGCATGCCACAGTGAACTGCGTCAGTGCCCGGCGGCGCTGATGCGTCCGAAGGCACCAAAGGCCGGATCCAGAGTATTTTTGGAGAAGATTCCGTTTCTGTGGAAACGCCTGTCTTTCCTGAATAAAGTGACTTTCCGTAATCTGTTCCGCTATAAAAAACGTCTGATCATGACCATCAGCGGTATTTTGGGTTGTACAGCCCTGCTGGTAGTTGGAATGGCGATCAAGAACTCCGTTACGGATCTGATGCCAAAACAGTATAATCACATTTACCGGTATGACCTGATGGCGGTTGTAATGTCAGATGACTATGATAGTTTTACAGATCAGATTGATTCGGATGCTAATATATCCGATTATCTTGGTCTTCAGATGGATACGGTACAGGTAAAAAATACGTCACATACAATGGAAGAGACGGTTCCACTGTATGTCATTCCGGATGACGCTTCCATTGCAGACTATATCAATCTGGAAGGGCTGGACGGAACAGAAAAAGAATTAAATGACAGTGATATTTTTGTGACACAGAATCTGTCAGAAGTCATGGGATTTTCCACCGGAGATTCCCTGGAGATCCAGAACAGCGACCTGGAAGAATGTTCCTTCTCCGTGAATGGTATTTTACATAACTATCTTGGAAATGCTATTTATATGCGGCAGAGCAGATATGAAGAACTGATGGGGGCCTATGCGCCAAATGCAGTTCTGGCTCATCTGTCCGACACCTGTAAAGATCCTGTGTCTTATGCGGATACGCTCTCCAGAAACAGTGACGTGGTATCCTGCAGCAGTGTACAGGCTATGAGGGATGAGTTTACCAAATCCTTCGGTCTGATCAACTGTGTCGTAGTGCTGGTGACAGTTCTGGCCGCCGGACTGGCCTTTGTGGTCCTGTTTACCCTGGCCACCACAAATATTTCCGAACGCGAAAGGGAACTTGCCACCATCAAAGTACTTGGATTTTTTGATAATGAAGTGCACTTGTATGTCAATAAGGAGACGCTGATCCTCACGGTGATCGGTATTTTACTGGGACTTCCGGTGGGAAGATTTTTCAGCGGCCTGCTGACCAGTGTGTTGAAAATGCCATCCGTGTACTTTGCCGTTTCCGTGCATCCGACTACCTATCTGTTTGCAGGAGGCATGACATTCCTTTTTGCAGTGATGGTAGATCTGATCACAAACCGTCTGCTGGATAAGATCAACATGGTAGATGCATTAAAGAGCGTGGAGTGACATAAAAAACAGTTCACCGCGCCATTCGCAAAACGCTCATTCTGAGCTTTCCCGTAGTTTACACTACTCTTTTTGCTCATAAAAAGGCGCTCCCTTCATCACTATGTATCCAGATAATTCTTCATGCAAGCATGATCATTCTCTGAATACATGTGATGAGTGAACTGTAGCTAAAAACATTGACGCTTTTTACTGTCTTATGCTAGAATGAAAAATTGTGCAGGAAAAATGCCTGCACAGGACAGAATGATAAAAATGTAAAAGAACAGAATAGGAAAAAAAGAATGAATAATAAACTTGCGTTAAGTGACGAAATTTTATTAACCATAGATAAACCTGCCCGTTATATCGGAAATGAGGTAAATATGGTTCGTAAAAATCCGGAAGATGTAAAGATCCGTGTGGCCTTTGCCTTTCCGGATGTATATGAGATCGGTATGTCCCATCTTGGCATCCAGATTCTGTATCATCAGTTTAACCTTCGGGAGGATGTGTATTGTGAGCGTGTCTATTCTCCGTGGCCGGATCTGCACAAGATCATGAAAGAGCAGGATATTCCCCTGTTTGCGCTGGAGACACAGGATCCGATCAGAGCGTTTGATTTTGTATGTATGACTCTTCAGTATGAGCTCTGCTACCCGAATATTTTACAGATCCTGGATCTTGGAAAAATCCCATTGAAATCATGTCAGAGAACAGATGATATGCCGATCGTTATCGGCGGCGGCCCATGTGCATACAATCCGGAACCGATTGCTGACTTTTTTGATATTTTTTATATCGGAGAAGGGGAGACGGTATATGATGATCTCTTTGATCTCTATAATCGTATGAAAGAAGAGGGCAGTTACACCAGACAGGCTTTCCTTCATGAAGCTGCAAAAATTCCAGGTTTATATGTACCTGCTTTTTATGAAGTAACTTACAACGAAGACGGAACAATTGCTGATTTTCAGCCAATCTATGACGATATTCCAACTACCATTCACCGCCAGGTAGTGGAAAATATGTCCGAATCTGTTTATCCGGACAAGCCATTGGTGCCGTTTATCAAAGTCACACAGGATCGTGTCGTGCTGGAGATCCAGCGTGGCTGTATCCGTGGCTGCCGTTTCTGCCAGGCCGGTATGGTTTACCGCCCGCTCCGGGAGCGCAGTCTGGAAATGCTGAAAGAAAAAGCATATCAGATGCTGACAAATACCGGACATGAGGAGATTTCCTTAAGTTCCTTAAGTTCCAGTGATTACACTTATCTGGAAGAGTTATTGACCTTCCTGATCGATGAATTTAAGGACAAAGGCGTAAATATTTCCCTGCCGTCCCTGCGTATCGATGCGTTTTCATTGGATGTTATGAGCAAGGTGCAGGATATCCGAAAGAGCAGTCTGACCTTTGCGCCGGAGGCCGGTTCCCAGCGTCTGCGTGACGTTATCAACAAAGGTCTGACAAAGGAAAACATCCTTCACGGTGCAGGACTTGCCTTTGAAGGTGGATGGAATAAGGTAAAACTGTATTTTATGCTTGGACAGCCGACAGAGACCGTGGAAGATATGAAAGCCATCGGTGAGCTGGCGGAGGAGATTGCAGAGCGTTATTATGAGATTCCGAAGGATCAGCGAAACGGAAAATGTCAGATCACTGTCAGCACATCTTTCTTTGTTCCGAAACCGTTTACTCCGTTCCAGTGGAGTCCGATGTGTACAAAGAACGAATTCCTTGGCCGGGCAAAGATTGTAAATGAGACCATCAAATCTCAGTTAAATAAGAAGAGTATCCGTTACAACTGGCATGAGGCAGATGTCACCATGATCGAAGGCATTCTTGCCCGTGGCGACAGACGTCTCTGTGATACCATGATCAAAATCTATGAAAAAGGCGGTATTTTTGCAGCATGGTCTGAGTTCTTTGATGAGCAGATCTGGCTGGAAGCATTTGCAGAAGATCAGATTGATACCGATTTCTATACCACAAGAGTGCGAAGCGAAGATGAGATTTTCCCATGGGACTTCATCGATGCAGGTGTCACCAAAAACTTCCTGCTGCGTGAATGGCATGCGGCAAATGCAGAGACTGTTACTCCGAACTGCCGTCAGAAATGTGCCGGCTGCGGAGCAATGAAATACAAAGGAGGCGTATGCTATGAGAATAAGAATTAAATTCCGAAAATATGGCGTCATGCGTTTTATCGGACATCTGGATATCATGCGTTATTTTCAGAAAGCCATGCGCCGGGCAAATATCGACATTGCTTATTCCGAGGGATTTTCCCCGCACCAGATCATGTCCTTTGCGGCTCCTCTGGGTGTAGGTATTACCAGTGACGGCGAGTATCTGGATATTGAGGTACATTCTACAAAATCTACCGACGAATCCAGGGATGCACTGAATGCGGTTATGGTGGATGGAATCGAAATTACAGAATATGTTGCGCTGCGTCAGGATGCGAAAAAAGCGATGACTTCCGTAGCGGCAGCAGATTATATCGTGTATTTCAAAAAACAGGTTGATTTTACACCGAAGGAGCTGGAAGAAAAAATCCATCAGTATTACGAAGAACGGGAAACCATTGAAGTGACAAAGCAGACGAAAAAGAGCGAGCGTGTCATTGATATCAAACCGCTGATCTACCTGTTTTCCCCATGTGATCTGGAGAAACTTGGCTGGAAGGGATTTTTCCTGCAGCTTTCCACCGGAAGTACCGATAATATCAAACCGGAACTGGTATTACAGGATTTTTATCAGTATTTTGGAAAAACTTATGATCCGTTTAATATGCAGATCCACAGAGTGGAGACCTATGAGCGCACAGAAGAAGGATTAAGACCGCTGTATCAGGCAGGTGACAACATTGAATCATAAAGTCATCATCACAGATACATCCATTTGTGGCAGTCAGGTACGCATGTGTGCTACGGTATCGGAACGCCGTCTGTTGGAAGTACGATGCCGGAAACTCGGTCAGGAATCCATTCTTGGAAATATCTATGTGGGCCGGGTACAGAAAATCGTACCGAACATTCAGGCTGCGTTTATTGAGATCAAGCCAGGACTTTCCTGCTATTATTCCATGGCAGAAAAAGCGGAACCGATCTTTGTGAAAAAGATTTCCTCAAAAAAAATGGTGCAGGGAGACGAATTATTAGTGCAGGTAACACGGGAGAGCGTAAAAACAAAAGCACCGACCGTGTCCGGCAATCTGAACCTGACCGGCCGTTATCTGGTTCTGACCAGCGGAGACTGCAGGATTGGTTTTTCCTCTAAGCTGACAAAACCGGAAAAAGAGCAGCTTGGCGCATTGCTGGAACCGGAATGGGATGGTTCTTTTGGCATTATCGTCCGCACGAATGCCAGAGAGGTGTCTGCAGATGTGCTGATCGCGGAACTGCATCAACTGAAAGACCGGCTGCAGACCATCTGTCATACGGCATCCATGCGCACTTGTTTTTCCTGCGTCAGCCGCACACCGGAAAGCTACATGACGTATCTGCAAAACAGCTATCAGGAAGGTTTTACAGAAATTCTGACTGATCTGCCGGAGGTTTATGAGGAAGTACGGCAGCAGCAGGAAACGGATCCTTCCTTTGCACAGATTCCGCTTCGGCTGTACGAAGATAAACTGCTTCCGCTGGCAGCACTTTATAATCTGAACAAACAGACGGAGGATGCCCTGCAGAAAAGAGTCTGGCTGAAATCCGGCGGTTATCTGGTGATCGAGCCGACAGAGGCACTGACCGTTGTGGACGTCAATACCGGAAAAAGCGTGACAAAAAAAGACCGGCAGGAGCATTTCCTGAAAATTAACCTGGAAGCAGCCGAAGAAACTGCCGCACAGCTGCGTCTGCGCAACATATCCGGAATTGTGATCATTGATTTTATCAATCTGGAACGGGAAGAAGATCAGAAAACGGTCATGGAGTATTTAAGACGATGCGTCCGGGAAGATTCCGTACCGATTCAGGTGGTGGATATGACCAGATTGAACCTTGTAGAACTTACGAGAAAAAAAGTTGAAAAAAGTTTGGCAGAACAGTTGACAGAACAGTAACATTCTGATATTATACAAAAGATGCCGCACAACGAGGTACAAGACTGCATAAAATGCAGCACCGAAATTGGCGAGTAATGATAAATAGGAGGTGCCATATGTACGCAATTATAGCAACAGGTG
>CAVKTR010000062.1:0-16919 GCA_963659325.1 Dysosmobacter segnis | reverse complement strand
ATTATATTCATTCTTATGAAACAGATGAGAATTTTTATCGGGAACTCTATTTTGCAGAGAAAAAGCACCCTGAAACATTTATGAAATACTGTCAGACGCTTGATCGCGACTTCATCTCTGAGCATAAACTTTATGTTCCAGCGCTTCACAATGAAGCCTGGTACCCTTATCTGGAAGAAAGTGTTATGTTTTGCAATCTTCCAGGCAATATCATGCTCTGTAAACATTATCGTTATAGTCCGGTTTTTGTACATGAACATGAATTTTTCGAAATCCTGTGTGTATATGATGGAACCGTCCACACTACGATCCAGGGTATCTCTCACGAACTGACTACGGGAGATATCTGCATTATTCCACCCCACACAAAACACAGCGTAAGCGTTTTCGATGACAGTGTTGCGATCAATATTCTGGTTCGAAGTTCCACTTTTCAATCAACGTTTTTCCAGACACTGACCTCTGACAGTTCACTGGCACAGTTTTTTGCGCATGTATTATTTCATAAAACTGAGGGGAATTTTCTGATTTTCCATGCTGGAAACGATTCTGCTGTCATAGAATCTCTGGAAAACCTCTTTATAGAATATCTTGGGCACGGAAAATACAGCTCTACTTTTCTTAATTCCATGCTGGTATTATTCTGGGCACAGCTCCTGCGTTACCATGAGAATGATATCGAATCCATTCTTGCCAAAGACACCGCAGGTAATTCCATGACGGAAATCCTGAATTATATCAATCACAATTATCAGACCGCAACCTTAGGTGACACAGCCGCGCATTTTGGCTACAGCGTCTCACATTTCAGCACGTTAATAAAGGAAGGTACTGGTCGCACCTTCCTTCAGATCATACGTGATATTAAATTAAATCAGGCCTGCCGCGCCCTGTGCCAAACTGAATTAAGTATCCCTGACATCTGCGAACTGGTTGGGTATGAAACGCCAGAGCATTTCATGCGCATTTTTAAGAAAACTTATGGCATGACACCTGGTGAATATAGAAAAAAGAACAGAGTATAGCAAAACCGCCACCAATTAATCCTTATTTTGTGAACAGTTTGCTGCATCGATTGCCAGTACCAGTAATAATGCCGGGACTTCATTTTTCGGATCGTCAAATTCAATGGCATAGGTATCACCCCAGCTCAGGATTTTTTTATGTACACGAACGACTACGCTGCAGGCTTCGTATACATCGTAATCCCATCCCATGAAATCGCCTTCTGCACGCCATCCCATGAAGTCCACATCATATTTTGGACGGAACAGCGCAAAACGCTGCTCGATGTGTCCCATCAGTTCTCCGTTCCACTCGATTTCAAAAGTTGGAAGCAGGCAGAATAATTTCTGTTTGATAAATCCAATTTCGTTGTTCGCCGCATCGTAGACATGCAAGCGATGTCCTAATGAGATAAGTTCGTTTTTCACAAAATATTTCTGATTTCCCTGTTCATCGTAGATATCATAGGTATCTGACCAGGAAAATACACGTTGTTTGATTAATAATTGCATATGTGCTCCTTTATTCTTAACAGTCTCTAAATAACTGTAATTAGTATACATTTCCTATTTGCTATACGTCAACCATCAGATACCTATCAAAAAAATAGCGCCCGCAACAGCCACACACTGTCACAGGCACTATTTATCTCACTATATTTTCTTAGAAATTACATCTACTGAATAAACATCGCATCTCCAAAAGAGAAGAACCGATATCCTTCCTTCACCGCTTCCTCATACGCCGCCAGCACATGCTCTCTTCCCGCAAGTGCAGAAACCAGCATTAATAATGTTGACTCCGGCAGATGGAAGTTTGTGATCAGACAATCCAGTACTTTGAATTTATAACCCGGATAGATGAAAATCTCTGTCCATCCGCTGCTCTCTCTCAACATACCATTCTCATCTGCTGCGGACTCAATGGTACGGCAGCTTGTGGTTCCGACACAGATCACACGATGACCGTTTTTCTTCGCATTGTTGATCTTGTCTGCGGCTTCCTGTGTCACCATATAAAACTCAGAGTGCATATGATGATCCAGAATGTTATCCACTTTTACCGGACGGAACGTTCCAAGTCCGACATGCAGTGTTACCTCTGCAATGTCCACGCCCATATCCTTCACCTGCTGAAGCAGTTCCGGCGTAAAATGCAAACCTGCGGTCGGTGCTGCTGCAGAACCGTCATATTTTGCATAAACAGTCTGATAACGATTTTTATCTTTCAACTGATGTGTGATGTATGGCGGTAACGGCATCTGACCTAACTGATCCAGAATTTCCTCGAAAATTCCTTCATAAGTAAATTTGATCAGACGGTTGCCTTCTTCCACGATATCAACCACTTCACCAACTAAAAGTCCGCCACCAAAAATAATTTTTGTGCCGACTTTTGCCTTTTTGCCCGGTTTTACCAGAGTTTCCCAGATATCGTTTTCCTTGCGTTTCAGCAGCAGGATCTCAATTTTTGCCTGCGTACCCTCTTTTTCACCGAACAGACGGGCAGGGATTACTTTTGTATTATTTAAGACAAGGCAGTCCCCGGGTTTCAGGAATTGTGTGATATCCCGGAACACATGATGGGAATATTCGCCTGTCTCTTTATCCAGAACCAGCAGTCTGGAGGAAGAACGATCCTCCAGCGGGTCCTGCGCAATCTGCTCCTGTGGCAGATCAAAATAATAATCTGTTACCTTCATTTCGTTTTCGTTCAATACAGACACCAACTTTCTACTGGCGCAGTTCGATACCAAGACGCTCCAGACCGTTCATGATCTTCTTCATGGCAGCTGTAATATCTGTCTCTTCTAACGTACGGTCTTTTGCACGGAAGGTCAGTTTGTAAGCCAGAGATTTGTATCCCGGTTTGATCTGTGCGCCCTCATAAATATCAAATAATTCATAAGACTCCAGAATCTTGCCGCCTCTCTCGTCAAATACTTTCTCGATATCGCCTGCAAGTACATGTTTCGGAACAACCATACTGAGGTCACGGCTGACTGCCGGGTATTTTGCAATGCCTTCGTATTTGCGGTCAAAGGTTGCACGGGAAATAATTTCCGGCATATCGATAACTGCAACGTATACGCGGTCTTTGATGGAGTAATTTGCTGCAACCGTCGGATGAACCTCGCCGAGATAGCCGATTACCTGTCCATCATAAATAACATTAGCCTGACGTCCCGGATGTAAGAAGGACAGCTCAGACTCCGGATCATACTCCGGTTTCATATTCATGCCTACTTTGTACAGGAACTCCTCAATGACACCTTTCATAGTATAGAAATCGCCATCGCCGTAGAATCCCAGTGTAAACTGCATACGCTCTTCCGGAAGCTCTGTTACCGGCTCCTGTTTCGGCAGATAAATATTTCCTAACTCATACAGACGAACATCTTTGTTTCTACGGTTAAAGTTGGTAGAAAGAGATGTCAGCATTCCATTTAAGGAAACAGTACGCATAATACTGAAGTCCTCACCAAGCGGATTGGAAATCGTTACGGTATTACGCAGCGGGCTGTCTGCCGGAAGTAATAATTTATCAAATACCTTCGGGCTCTCGAAGGAATATGTCATACCCTGTGAAAATCCGCAGAACTGAGCAACTTCTCTTGCTACTGCCTCTACACGTAACTTGAAAGAAAGCTTACCTGTTGTGGATTCTCCGGATGGAAGTGTAGTCGGAATATTGTCATATCCGTAGAAACGTGCGACTTCCTCTGCGATATCTGCATCGCGGAGCAGATCCTGTCTCCATGATGGAACGATGACTTCCTGTGTTTCCTCATCAAATCCAAGGTCGATTTTTTTGAAATATCCGATCATTGTCTCAGCGGAAATATCAGTTCCAAGCAGACCGTTGATCCAATCCGGATCAAAAGCGATTCTTCTGCCTGTCATTTCTTTCTGGTATACATCAACGACACCACCAACGACTTCACCTGCGCCAAGTTCTTCGATGAGCTGGCAGGCACGGTTCATAGCCTCGATGGCATTGTTCGGATCCAGACCTTTTTCAAATTTGGAAGAAGCATCGGTACGAAGCCCTACTTTTTTGCTGGACAGACGGATATTTGTTCCATCGAAGCAGGCTGCCTCAAATAACATCGTCTGTACATTATCTGTGATCATGGAATTTTCGCCACCCATGATACCGGCAAGTCCGACTGCTTTCTCACCGTCACAGATCATCAGGATGCTGTCATCTAAAGTACGCTCCTGACCATCTAATGTCACGAATTTCTCAGCTTTTGCTGCGCGGCGAACACGGATCTCATGACCTGCGATGGTATCCAGATCATAAGCATGCATCGGCTGACCAAACTCTTCCATCACGTAGTTTGTGATATCTACGATATTGTTGATCGGACGGATACCATGGGAAGCCAGTCTGTGCTGCATCCACTTCGGTGATGGTGCAAGTTTGATATTTTTTACTACACGGGCGGTATAACGCGGGCAAAGATCTGCATCTTCTACAGATACTTTAATGTAGTCGTTTACGTCCTCTGAATTTCCAGTCTCTGTCACTACCGGCGGAACAAACTCTTTTCCGAAAGTAGCGGCTGCCTCACGGGCAATACCAAGAATGGAGAAGCAGTCTACACGGTTGGATGTGATCTCGTATTCTACAACGATATCGTCCAATCCAAGATAGGACACTGCGCTCTCGCCAACCGGAGCATCTTCCGGTAAAATGTAAAGTCCGTCCGGAGCTGCATCTGGGTACATATCAGTTGTAGAACCAAGCTCTTCAATGGAGCACATCATGCCGTTGGACTCTACGCCTCTTAATTTTCCTTTTTTGATCTTGATGCCGCCTTCTACGACTTTTCCATCATGTCCGCCGGCCACACGTCCGCCATCTAATACAACCGGAACTTTTGCGCCTTCAAATACATTTGGTGCACCGGTTACGATCTGTGTGGTCTCTCCACCGATGTCTACCTGGCAGATCACCAGTTTGTCTGCATCCGGGTGTTTCTCTACTTTTAATACCTGACCGATGACGATTTTTTCCAGATCCTCATCTAATTTTTTATATCCTTCTACTTTTGAACCGGAAAGTGTCATCGCATCCATGTATTCCTGCGGCTCTACTTCTAATTCCGGAACATATGCTTTTATCCAAGATAATGAAGTTGTCATGTTTCTTTCTCCTACTAATCTATTATTCAAAAATATTATTTCGCTTTGTTTGTGCAGATTCGAAAATCCTTTTTTACACTTCTTTCGTGCAGATTCGGAAATCCATGATTTCCTCATTGTCCGGCATTCGCCGTACAATCAGCCAGCACTTCATACATGCTTTTGCAAGCAAGCTTTCAACGCATGTCCGAATCACTGTCTATCTGCACTTCTCAAAGCTAACGCTAAAACTGTTTCAGGAAACGATCATCGTTTTCATAAAGCAGACGCATATCGTCGATCTCATATTTTAACAATGCAATACGCTCCAGACCTACACCGAAAGCGAATCCGGAATATTCTTTCGGATCAATTCCGCTCATCTCAAGTACGTGCGGGTGAACCATTCCACAGCCAAGGATCTCGATCCATCCCTCGCCTTTACAGAAACGGCATCCTTTTCCACCGCATTTGAAGCAGGTTACGTCAACCTCTGCACTCGGCTCTGTGAACGGGAAGTGATGCGGACGGAATTTTACTTTTGTCTCCGGTCCGAACAGCTCTTTTGCAAACTCCTGCAGGGTTCCTTTCAGATCTGCAAATGTAACACCTTTGTCGATAACCAGACCTTCGATCTGATGGAAGGACGGAGAATGGGTTGCATCTACTTCATCGGCACGGAATACACGTCCCGGTGCGATCATACGGATCGGCAGTTTGCCTTTTTCCATAACACGAACCTGTACCGGAGAAGTCTGGGTACGAAGTACGATCTTATCATTGATATAGAAGGTATCCTGCTCATCTTTTGCCGGATGGTTTGCCGGAATGTTCAGAGCCTCGAAGTTGTAGTAATCATACTCTACTTCCGGTCCTTCTACGACTTCATATCCCATACCAACAAAGATACGCTCTACTTCTTCCAGGGCGATGGTGTTCGGATGACCATGGCCAACGCGGTTTTTCTTTGCCGGAAGTGTTACATCAATGACTTCTTTTTTCAGTTTGTGCTCCAACTCCAGAGCTTCCATTTTTTTCTTTCTCTCTTCGAGTTTCTGCTCGATGGCTGCTCTTGTCTCATTTACCATCTGTCCAACCAGCGGACGCTCCTCCGGGCTGACATCTTTCATTCCTTTTAATACAGCAGTAAGTTCACCTTTTTTTCCAAGGAAAGCAACACGGACATCATTTAATCCGTTTAATCCCTCAGAACTCTCGATAGAAGCAAGTGCTTTTTCTCTGATCTGCTTTAACTTGTCTTTCATCTTTAATCTCCTTCTTTAATATAAATAATTTCGTTTTATATGAGTGCGCCTCTGCATAAAGTGCCTTTCCCAGAAAATCCAGTGTAAGTTATCAGACAATAAAAAAACGTCCCTTCATAAAAAAGGGACGAAAAATTTCCGCGTTACCACCCGGCTTCCCGACATGCATCGGACACTCTAATGCGTAACGTGCATGACCCGTCTGTTCCTACTTGACGTTTTGTTGTTCAAAACAGCAGCTCCAATGGGAATTTCACCAGATGTCTTTCCTTAAGTGTATTCTCAGCCAATGTACACTCTCTCTGTAATCCGATCATCTGCCTACTGACATCTTCTCAGCTTTTAAAAATATATCTTCCTGATCATGAGTCAGGACCGATCCAAACATAACAATATATTCGAATCAAAACTAGCATTTATTCTAGCATAGCTTATTTAAAACATCAAGCGTTTTTATCCTGTTCCCGCTCTTTTTTTCTCCGGCGCGCTTCCTGGATCTCCACCAGCAGAATCTCAAAAAGGTTGTTTACCTCGGCACACACAAGGAAAATATACATGCTGATGTAAAGCCAGAACATCAACAGCAAAATCGTAGTCAGACTGCCATACAGTGAAAATCCATTGAAATAATTCACATAAATGGACAATCCAAAGGAAAATACATACCATGCCGCAGAACAGCCGACCGCTCCGATCAGCTGGCTTCTGAATGTGGCAGTGCGGTTTGGCAGTACTTTATAAATAAACATAAAAAATACGATCAGTACAAAAAACAGGATCAGCATACGCAGCTTTAAAATAATATCCGTCACGATAGATAAAATCGGCGCATACTGTACCAGCATGTTCTGGATCTTCTGACCGAATACCAGAAATACCATCAACAAAATGATAACCAGGATCAATACAAAGGTCTCCAGCATCGCACGGAAACGCAGTACAAACCAGTTACGTGTCTCATCGGTATCATAAACGATGTTCAATCCATACCGAAGACTCTGGATGGACTTTGCTGCAGAATACACCGCAAAAATAACTGCGATCGGCAGCATCTTTGCAGAATTCGTATATACTTCATCCACAACGTTGATCAGCATCGGCGTGATCTTGATCTGTCCCGGAAGCACCATCTGGATTACAGACAACACGGTACTCTCGCTCACCGGAGTAAATCTCAGCAGCGACAGAAATACCAGCAAAAATGGAATTGCTGACATAATAATAAACAGCGCCGCCTGTGCTGCATAAGCTCCAATATTATCTTTTTTCAATTTTGCCAAAAAGAAACGTATCAAATGCTTATAATCCATAAGTTCTCCCCTTTTGTATACAAAATTTCGGTCTCTTGTATATTTACATTTCGATAGAATATCAGATTTTTCCAATTTGAGCAAGTTTTTTTACTCACAGCCTTTCTTTTTGCATAAAACCAAGAACATTTTCCACAATATTGATTCGTTTAAACGGTCACTTTTTCGCCTCCATCAGACACATATTTTTCCGTTATTCACTTCCATTCTTATACAGCACCGTCCCCGGGAAAAATTTCTCCAGAATCTCCGTATACATCATCCCACCCTTTGCCATACCATCTGCGCCATACTGGCTCATACCAATGCCGTGTCCAAGTCCGCCGCCGTAAATCTCATAAGTTCCATTCTCATTCGCATCCATGGAAAAAAAGGCACTCGGAAGCATGGTAAGAGTATCTGCACTGTTTCCATTTTTATCCGTCAGGGAAACACATACACTCCACAAATTTTTCCGGATCGCATTCTCATTGTAAATATGCGCCGTTCCGCCTGCAAAGTTCAGGCACAGATCCGTGACGCAGCCGGATTCTGCCCGGCCCGCTATGCTTATTCCCGTGCAGGCTCCAAACGTTGAAGTATCCTGCGTCTGCGCTCCCGCCGCATCCGTCAGATACACTTTTCCATCCCGCTGAGCTGCCACAGTCTGAATGCTCTGCAGCAGCTTTCCATCATCTGCGCCCGTCTGCAGCACTGCTTTCCATCGAAAGAAACGACTCTCACTGTCATATGCTGTCACCTGTCCATCCCGCAAAAAAGCATCTATATCATCAGTTGCTGACGCATTCAACACTAAACTCTGTGTTCCCAGATAGGCCAATGGTCCCTGCTGCCAGACTTCCAGTCCCGTCGTATATCCGCAGGATGTAGAAAAATAATACACTGATGCGATCATCCCCTGACAGGTAAGAATCTGCCCCGCCGTGGCATTTACCGCATCTGTCGCTGCCTGATTTTCATTTTCCGGCAGATACACCTGACAGGACGTGGTATCGTCCACATCCGCATGATACTGCTCATAAGCGGTACCAAGCACCTGCAGGGCTGCATAGGTTCTGGCGCAGACCGCCTGTGCTTTTAACGCCTCCGCCGCAAAAGACGCTGGCATTTCCCCCGGAACCACACCATACAGATATGCTTCCATTCCAAGCTCATTTACCACCCAGTAAACAGCTTCGCCCTCTCTCTGATAAATATGTAAGGTCCCATCGTAACTTCCTTTCACGGTTCCATTCTTATCTGTCAGACATATCTTTCCACCATCCACTGCTTCTGCTGTCACTTCAGATATCCCATGTTCTGCCATCCACGTTCCGCAGTCAGAAACCACATTCGCCTCAAAAACCTGCTCTGTCTGTCCTGAATCAGCGTGTAGTTTCCAGGTCTCTGTACCAGTCGCATATACAGCCTGCCGCTCCGGTTTCTGTCCATGATTCTGCGTCAAAAGCACACGCACCGTTTGTGGAACTGTAATGAAAACTGTGCCACTCCCTTGTTCCGTATTCCCCGACGCTCCACTGTCTGCCGCATTTTTCCCTGTGCCATCCTTTTCCTGTGTCAGCTCACTTTTTATCCCCAGAATCAGATTTTCCTGCACATAGACCACATAGCGTTTTCCGTATGCCATCTGACAGCTTTGCAGATCACAGTCATAATTTCCGTTATCTGCCATGATCCGCTGTTCCCCCGGTACTTTTCCCAGATACTGAAGTTCCACTTCCGTCACAGAATCCTTTACTTGAAGTTTTTCTAAAAGCAATTCATAGCACTGGCACCATGTTTCTCTTGTCAAGTTCTTCGGTGATACTGCTTTTTGCGCATCTACCTCTTTTTCTTTCAACAATATCTCTTCCTGCGAATCCGCATCATTCGCTTTCGCCAATCCCGCTTCCTGTGAATCCGCACCATTTTCCTGCAGTAATGCTGCGAATTCCTCCCAGCTATTCTCCATTCCAAGTTTTTGCAGCACCACCTGAATATCTTCACCCGTCAGAGGATCATGAACCTCCGGAAGCACCAGTTTCCTTGTCTCCTCTGGTGTCAGAAAGGCTGCCTGCAGATAGCCCGCCAGTTCTGCAGCCGCTACCTGATCCTCTTTCACGTTTTGTACCTTCGTCTGGTCCTTTTTTCCTACACTTATGACAATTACTCCCACAAAAATAAGCATACACACAAGAAAGATTTTCACCTGCCTTTGGTGTCTGCGTTTTTTCCGCATTCTTTTTTCCACATATCTGCGCCCATAACTCTGCCTTGTCTTTGTATCCATACACCGCCTGTCCCTTCTGCAACATCATATGCTAGTGTATGCAAAAAAATCAGGCATGATGCTTTCACATCATGCCTGACATTATCTTTTGTGTTTTATTCTGTTCTCTTTTGTAAAGTAAAGTTTTCTCTTTTGTGATCCCAGAGTGCCGTTCCTGCAATTTTGACTCCTAGCAACGCTAGGGGGGCTTCCGCAACCGATCTTCTGCCTTCCACTGCGAATTCGGTGGTCTGGCATCCAGCCGGCAATATAAGATTCCCATAAAAGAAAATGTAGGTTCAAAATAGCAGGGTTCTCGCACACCCCAGGAATCGCTTTCGCTATATCTGATTATACTTTACTATGTGCATCTTGACAATAAAAAATTCAAAAAAATTTAGGAAACTTCTGCCACAGATTCTGTTTTACATGAAGTCTATGGAAACGTTCTGCATGCATAAAATTTCAGAGATGTCATACACTAATTTTTTAAAGAAAATGCATAAGGTAAAAGTTCTTCCAGCGTTACCTCACGATAACTGCCGTCACAGGCTGCCATAAACACCTGAAAATCCGGCTTACAAAACTCAGCCATCACCTGACGACAGACTCCACATGGTGCTGTAGGTTCTTTCCCGTCACTGATGATCGCAATGGCTTTAAATTCACGGTAACCTTCGGAAACAGCCTTGAAAATTGCGGTACGCTCTGCGCAGTTTGTCGGTCCGTAAGCAGAATTTTCTATATTGCATCCGGTAAATATCGTACCATCCTCACACAGCAAAGCTGCTCCTACATGAAACCCAGAATACGGCACATATGCTTTTTCTTTCGCTTCCATTGCTTTTCGAATCAGTTCTGTCAAATCCATCTTATTCTCCATCCTGCAGCATTGCAATGGCGCTGCTTGTACCGATTCGGCTGCAGCCTGCTGTAATATAATCTTCCATATCTTCTTTGGAACGGATACCGCCTGCTGCTTTGATCTTCACATTCGGTCCAACATGCTGTTTCATCAGGATCACGTCCTCCAAAGTAGCACCGCCGGTTCCGAATCCGGTTGAGGTCTTGATAAAATCTGCACCTGCTTCCGTCACTGCTTCACACATCTTGATCTTCTCTTCCTCTGTCAGATAACAGGTCTCAATGATAACCTTTAAGATCTTGTCCCCTGTCGCTTCCTTTAACTGGCGGATCTCCTCTGTCACCTGCGGATACTGGTGATTTTTTACCATTCCCAGATTGATGACCATATCGATCTCATTTGCACCATCTTCCAGTGCCTGGCGTGTCTCCGTCAGTTTCGCCGCTGTGCTTGCATTTCCAAGTGGGAAACCGACCACCGTGCAAATGTTTAATTCCGGAAAATACTCATGTGCACGTTTTACATAGCTGCTTGGAATGCACACGGAAGCCATTCTGAAAAATCGTGCTTCCTGACACAACTGTTGGATCTCTTTCCAGGTTGTGACTGCCTTTAACGCAGTGTGATCCACAAATCTGTACAATTCTTCTTTCTTCATATCTTTACCTCATTTTTACGAATGAATCCATCATAATATATTTTGTAAAAAAAATCTATACTAACTCGTATTTTCAGAAATTGTCACAACAAACATGCATTTTCCTGTCATTTCCGGGCAATAATTACTATAGCTTATTTTATTCATAAGCATTACTGATTATTTTAATTCCCAATGAAAATAATATCACTTCTCTCTGTTTTCCGGCCTCTGACATTAATTGAACTGAGAAGTAATCGGACAGTCCGGCACCTGCGTGTTTGCAATGATATACCGGCTCCAGGTTCCATCCTCATTATAAATCCACTGTCCTGTCACAAGATTCTGCACAGAGTAATGCTGCTCATTAAACTGAATCCGTCCGATCACAGTTTCCGTATCCAGCGCATCTGCCGCCGCACATAACTTTTCAATATCCAGTGATTTTGCCTCTTTCAGAACCTGATACAATATTTCCACATTTGCATAGTCATATCCGGCCAGCGCAGATACATAGGTATCTCCTGTCAGCTCCAGCCACTGCTGCCCGATTTCTTCACAGTTTTCACCTGAAATAGAGGATACATATGGATATTCCGGTGTCCACCACACCTCCGAACACAACCGGTCTGCTCCTGCCGCGGCCACATCTTCTTCAAACAAAGCCGCCTTTGCCACCGTGCACACCTCCGGCCTATATCCGGATGCCTTTAATTTCCGATAAAAAGTGCCAAAATCCGACGTCAGCATAACACCCGCTACAACCTCACATTCCTCGTCTTTTAAGCTTTGCACTATGGCACTGTAATTAGACGTTCCAGGTGTGTAAGCTCCCGGATCATACACCTCATATCCATAGGACGCAGCAAATGCTGTAATAGCCTCCATCATAGCCTGTCCCTCTGCATCATCTGCATGCATCACACTGATCTTACCATTCGTCACACCTGCTGCCTTCCATGCATCCAGAAAACAAAGCAATTCATTCTCTGTATTAAATCCCGCATGATAACTGTAACGATGTTCTGATGCAGCCCATGCTTCATCCGGCGTATCCACTGACAGGCACAAAATCCCGGCTTCCTCGCAGACTTCCGAAACCGGCACTGTCGTATCTGCCGTATGTGATGTCAGCATCACATCTATATTTTGCTCAGATATGAGCTGTTTCGCCGCCTGTTTCGCTTTTTGCGGATCTGACTGAGAATCAGCCACCACCAGTTTTAATTTTTTTACAGTTCCATCCACTTCCACGCCACCAGATTCGTTGATCTGATCCAACGCATACTGCGTCATCTCCTCCGTTCCCGCTCCAAATGCCGTCAGCACACCAGTCTGTGGAATCACAATTCCAACCCTGATCGTATTCTCTGAATCTCCGATATCCTGCTGCCCCGTTGTTTTTCCCGCATAGGCCGTAAACATTCCAATACAAAGCAGTAAAAACACCACTGCCACACTTTTTCCAAAATTTTGTCCCTTCCTCATAGTTCCTTCCTGTCCTTTTCTGGTCTTGCCATCTATCTTAACAGGATTTTCCCGTTTTTTCTATAACAAAAAACAGTCCAGAGGCAGTCACATTTTTCGTTTCTGTCTCTGAACCGTTCTGATTGTATCTTTTTATAAATATGTTCTCTTTGCTTTATTCAGCTGCGATGTGTACCACGCAATCCCGATCAGAAGTACACCGATACCAACGGCCTCTGCGATTTTCTGATACCAAAGCAGCTCTATCACCAGTCCGTAAATGCCGAACATTATGCAAATGAGTCCAAAAACCGTAGTTTTGGGCGCCATTTCCTCACAAAACTTATCCGGCTTTCGTATCTGGCGTAATTCCTGCTCCGAAAACAGCCACTGTGGAATTTCGTGACTCTTTTTCATCTTTCCGGCTGTCACCAGACAATAGATACCGCAAATAACCAGGATCACATCCACAATACTTAAAACGCCTGTTTTATTAAGGGCTGCTGCTACCATGCCGTATTATTCTCCAATCTCAAGAAAATCTTTGACTACCTTCGGCATTTCCTCAACTTCGCATACCATCTTGTGAAGTACTTCTGCGCTGCGGATATCCTCAATAGCCTGCGGAACTTTTACGTTCGCGATCTTGGAGAGTTCGTCCACCAGTTCAAAATCTGTCATGGAATCATATTTCTCATCAATGGCATCCATAACGCTTCTTGTAAATTTGAACGGGCTTGCAGTAGAAGCGATGACTGTTTTTGTCTCATCCTTTGTCTCTGCTTTATATTTTCCGTATACACCGGCTGCTACTGCAGTATGTGTATCGATGACATAACCTGTCTTCTCATATAATGCGGAGATTACTTCTGCTGTCTCTTTCTCCGTTGTGTAATTGCCATAGAAGCCCTCTAACTGAGCCTTCATCTCGTCTGTGATGACGTATTTTCCATCTTTGGATAATGCTGCCATCAGTTTTGCATTCTCATCTGCGCTCTCACCGGCGATGCGGTAGATCAGACGCTCCAAGTTGCTGGAGATCAGAATATCCATAGACGGTGAAGAAGTCAGGATAAATTCACGGTTCTTGTCGTATTCTCCGGTGCGGAAGAAATCATATAATACTTTGTTCTCATTGGATGCGCAGATCAATTTTGCGATCGGAAGTCCCATATTTTTTGCATAAAATGCTGCTAAAATATTTCCAAAGTTTCCGGTCGGAACCACTACGTTGATCGGCTCACCCTCAGCGATTCTGCCGTTTGCATACATTTTTGCATATGCATATACATAGTAAACGATCTGTGGAACCAGACGTCCGATGTTGATGGAGTTTGCGGAGGAGAAACGGTATCCTGCCTGAAGCAGTTCCTCTTTCATCTCCGGATCAGAAAACATCTGTTTTACACCGGTCTGTGCCTGATCGAAGTTTCCGTGGATTCCTACGACAAAAGTATTGTCACCTTTCTGGGTAACCATCTGTTTTTCCTGGATCGGGCTGACACCGTTCTTCGGATAAAATACGATGATCTTGGTTCCTTCTACATCTGCGAAACCAGCCAGCGCTGCTTTTCCGGTATCTCCGGAAGTAGCAGTCAGAATGACGATATCCTCTTTTACTTCATTTTTGCGGGCTGCTGTGATCAGCAGGTGCGGAAGAATGGATAAGGCCATATCTTTGAATGCAATAGTTGCGCCGTGGAACAGCTCCAGATAATAAGCGCCGTCTGCTTCTACTAACGGTGCGATCTCCGGTGTGTCAAATTTGGAATCGTACGCACGATTGATACAGTTTTTCAGCTCTTCCTCTGTAAAATCTGTTAAAAATCTGCTCATAACTGTGTATGCAGTCTCCTGATAACTCATTTTTGCCAGTTCCTCCACCGGAATGTCCAGTTTCGGGATCTCTGTCGGCACATACAATCCTCCATGCTTTGCCAGTCCGTTTAAAATTGCCTGGGAGGCAGTCACTTTCTCTGATGCATCTCTGGTATTTGCATATAAAATTGCCATAATTTCTTCCTTTCTGTCTGCTGTCACTTTTTTCTTTACTCTCCTGTAATTATTCAGAGCCTCTCGATTGCGCTACGCTCCATCTCGATGTGGCTTCCCGCCAAAGAAATTCTTAAAAATATGTTCATTCATGCAAGCATGACTCACATATTTTTTCGAATTGCCTTGGCTCTGAATAATTACAGTTTGCTGTTAATATAATTTACCAGACCTTCGCTGTCAATGATTTTCTGCATGAACGGTGGGAAAGCCTGTCCCTGATACTCAGTTCCTTTTGTGCGGTCATAAATTTTACCGCTGTCGAAATCGATCTCTACTTCATCGCCTTCCTCGATCTCACGGGATGCTTCCGGGCACTCAATGATTGGAAGTCCAATGTTAATGGAGTTGCGGTAGAAAATACGTGCAAATGTCTCTGCGATGATGCAGCTTACACCTGCAGTTTTTAAACATAACGGTGCATGCTCTCTGGAAGAACCGCATCCGAAGTTCTTTCTTGCCACGATGATGTCACCCGGCTGTACACGCTGTGTAAAAGTCGGATCGATGTCAACCATTGCGTGGGTGGCCAGTTCCTGAGCGTCAAATGAATTCAGATATCTTGCCGGGATGATTACGTCAGTATCTACGTTGTCACCATATTTAAATACATGTCCTTTTGCTGCTTTCATTATTTGTCACCTACTTTCTCAGGATTTGCGATATAACCTGCAATCGCACTTGCTGCTGCCACTTCCGGGGAAGCCAGATAAATCAGGGAATCTACATCACCCATTCTTCCGACAAAGTTACGGTTTGTGGTAGATACACATTTCTCGCCCGGAGCCATAACGCCCATGTGGCCTCCCATACATGGTCCGCAGCTTGGTGTATTAAATGCACAGCCTGCATCGATAAAGATATCAACCAGACCTTCTTTGATGCATTCTTTGTATACTTCCTGTGTAGCAGGAACAACCATAACACGTACATCCGGATGAACCGTATGTCCTTTTAAGATAGCTGCTGCTTTTCTCATGTCGGAGATACGTCCGTTTGTACATGATCCGATGACTACCTGATCGATCTTGATCGGCTCCATAGCCTCTACTTCATCGATTGTTTTTGCATTGCCCGGAAGATGTGGGAATGCAACGGTCGGACGGACTTCCGACAGATCGATCTCAACGACCTGATCGTACTCTGCATCCTCATCTGGCTCGTAAGCGGTGTACTGTTTGTCAGAATGAGCATCCATGTAAGCTCTTGTCTGATCATCTACGATAAAGATACCGTTTTTCGCACCTGCTTCGATGGCCATGTTTGCCATAGTGAAACGGTCATCCATGGTCAGGTTTGCGATACCATCACCAACAAACTCCATAGATTTATATAATGCGCCATCTACACCGATCTTGCCGATGATGTGGATAATAACGTCTTTTCCGCTGACATACGGACCCGGTTTTCCAGTCAGTACGAATTTGATCGCGGACGGAACTTTGAACCAGAGTTCTCCGGTTGCCATACCGGTTGCGATATCTGTGGTACCTACACCGGTTGAGAAAGCGCCAAGTGCGCCGTATGTACAGGTATGAGAATCTGCACCGATGATACATTCACCTGCTACAACGATACCGTACTCCGGTAAGATTGCATGCTCTACACCACATTTTCCCTGTACAAGATACCATTTCAGTCCCTGCTCTTTTGCAAAATCCTGAATGGATCTGGAGTTGATTGCGGATTTGATATCCTTATTCGGTGTAAAATGATCCGGTACCAGCACTACTTTATCCTTGTCAAATACTTTGTCTGCCATCTGTCGAAAAATCGGCAGTGCCATCGGACCTGTAATATCATTTGCCATAACAACGTCCAGTTTAGCTTCGATTAACTGACCGGCTGTTACAGAATCAAGTCCTGCATGGGCAGCAAGAATTTTCTGTGTCATAGTCATTCCCATTGTCTTTTCCTCCTTATGTCACACAGCAAAATAT
>CAVKTR010000061.1:0-16975 GCA_963659325.1 Dysosmobacter segnis | reverse complement strand
ACCAGCTTTTATCGGAGTTGGAAGTGAGCGCGATAAAACCGAAGCAAAACGAGGGGAGTGAACGGTTAGTGAGTGAGGAAATTTTCTCTGATTTTTTCACATATATTAAAGTATAACCAAGAAGATGAGTATGAGAAAGCATAGAATAAATTGAAAATTTATGTTAATATGGCATTTATGAAATAACCTAAGTATGGAAAGGAAGTATTAATATGAGTCTGATAAAAGGAATTCACCATGTTGCATTGAAATGTTGTGGCAAAGAGGAATTTGAGAAAACAAAACAGTTTTATGGTGAGGTGCTTGGTCTTCCGGTGGCAAGATACTGGGATGGCGGCATTATGTATGATACCGGTGCTGGTCTGATGGAGATTTTTGAGACAGATGAGACTCCACTGGAGACAGGAACGATCCGTCATTTTGCATTTGCCGTAGAGGATACGGATGCCTGCGTGGAGGCGGTTCGTGCTGCCGGATATGAGGTGTTTGTGGAGCCGAAGGATATTGAGATCGCATCTGAGATTCCGTTCCCGGCGCGTATTGCGTTCTGTCGTGGACCGGTTGGCGAGGAAATTGAGTTTTTCCATGAAAAATAGACGGATACAGGAGGAAATGCATTAGTGAGAAAAGGGAGAGCGATTGCGTTATTGCCGATCGCAGTTTTTCTGGTTCTGTATCTGGGACTTGGTATTTTATTTGAATATGTGATGAAGATTCCGATGGGGTTTTACAATGTGCCGATCGTGTTTGCTTTTCTGGTGGCGATTTCAGCAGCGCATGAACTGGGATATGATCTGTCGGCATTTCAGATTATGCCGAAATTGTTTTATCCGATTCTGTTGTTATTCAGTTCACTGGTATTTATATTCCTGGTGCCGCAGAAAAGAAAATAATAAAAAGCATGGCTGCAATATATACGAAATGGTATACATTGCAGCCATTCTAAGGTTTGAAAAATAGGAAATGGTTTTTAAATATCAGTTGTTGGAAAGTTCGCAGATAATATCTGCACATTTTTCATAACCGATGGTACTGCTGTTCAGAAGCAGATCATAGTTATGGCGGTTGCCCCATTCTTTGTCGGTAAAGTTGTTGTAATGATTGCGTCGATTTTTATCAGATTGACGGATTTCATAGTCAACGCTGTCTGGGGACATGTGATACTGGGAAATACAGCGTTCCACACGTTTCTCCATATCCGCATAAATAAATACTTTAAATACATCAAAATGTTCACTCAGAATGGAGTCTGCACATCTTCCGACAATGACGCAGCTTCCTTTTTGGGCATATTCGTTAATAACCTGCTGCTGCGCAATGTAAACCTGCTCGGAGAGCGGTCGGTTCGTTTTGTCGTTGGCAGCAAGGATATGGTAGGCGTAGCTTGAACCCATGGCAAGATTGTACAGAAAACTGTTTGTGATCTTCTGTTCCGTGGATTCCACATAATTTGTGGTCAGCCCGGTTTGTTCAGCAGCTTTGTCGATCAGATCCCGGTCATAGTAGGGAATGTCAAGTTTGCCCGCTACCAGTTTTCCGATGGTGCGTCCACCGCTTCCAAGTTCACGTCCGATGGTAATGATTTTACTCATGTGCGTTCAGTCCTTTCATTTTTTTCAGTTCTAAAATAATCAAAACAAGTGCAAGTATAAAGGCAAGTCCATCCGCTACCGGTCCGGCCCACAAAACCCCGGTAAGGCCGATGCATTTACATAAGATGGCAATGGCCGGGATCAGGAATAAAATCTGACGGCTCAGAGAGATAATACCTGAGCGGATCGTTTTTCCGATGGACTGGAAGAAGATTGATACTACAATCTGAAATCCGTTCAAAAAGCAGAGCATCGGGAAAATACGGAATGACATAATGGAAAATTCGGTATACAGTTCGCCCTGTTCACCAAATAATGCGGTAAGCTGTGCCGGGAAAATCTGGAACGCAAGGAAGAGGATAAAGGCAACGATGGTTGCGGTTATCGCTGCGATGGCAAAACTTTTTTTCACACGGTCCAGATGTCCGCTGCCGTAGTTATATCCGATGATCGGCTGGGAGCCGGTTGCGATTCCGGTTGCAAGTGCAACAAGGATCGTATTAAATTTCATGGCGATACCGAAAGCAGCAAGAGGAATATCTGCCCCATATTTTGTCATGGCACCATAACGTACCAGATAAAAATTGATAACAGCCATTACGATGGCAACAGCAATCTGTGAAATAAAGCTTGAAATTCCCATGCTGCTGATTTTTTTCAAAAGTGAAAATTCCGGTTTCATGTCGCTGCGATTGATTTTTACCGTCTTAAAGCGCGGAATATACCAGACGCAGAGCAGAAAACATAAAATCTGTCCGATGATCGTTGCAAGTGCGGCACCCTCCATGCCCCAGTCAAACCCGAGGACAAATACGGCATCCAGAATGATGTTGGAAACACAGCCGACGATCATGGAGATCATAGTCAGATGGGGGGTCCCATCTGCACGGATCAGAGAGCACATACCACTTCCGATAATTACAAATGGAAAGCCGATCACAACAATTCTTCCATAAGCCAGGGCATAAGCCTGGTTGTCCGGGGTGGCACCCAGCACGCTAAGCAGCGGTTTCAGAAAAACAGAAAATACGACCAGGAAGACAATAGCTGCGATAATAAGCCAGGAAAGTGTATTGTTAACACCTTTTTGTGCTTTTTTTCTGTTGTCACGACCGAGCTCCAGACTTAAGAAAGCAGCGCCGCCATCCCCAAGCAGCAATGAAAATGCAGTAACGACCATGCTTAAAGGGAAGACGACATTCGTTGCGCTGTTTCCAAGGGTGCCGACACCCCAACCAATAAATACCTGATCGACAATGTTGTAAAGTGCATTGACGACCAGCGCAATAACACTGGGAACGCCATATTTCATCATTAATTGACCGATGGGGGCTGTCCCAAGTGGATTTGCCTGATTAGATTCCGTTTCAGTTAACGTCATAAGATAATAAACCTCCTTATTTTGGGATTATGTAAAAAGCATCTTTTGGGGATGTTTTTCATTTCTGCTCTATTTTAGAAATATAACGATAGATTTTCAAATAAAAATACGCTATAATCAATAGAAAATATCTATGATAAAAAGGGGAAGCGACATGAATTCCATACAGATCGAATGTTTTATCAGTGCCGCTGAGACATTGAACTTTACGAAAACGGCAAAAATTTTATATATTTCGCAGCCGACGGTGACGCATCATATTTCCACGTTGGAAAGCGAACTGGGATATCAGTTGTTTGAGCGTGTAAATAAGCAGGTGTTTCTGACACCCGCCGGAAAATCTTTTTACAAGTCCATGAAAGCGGTAAGTTCTGAATTTCACAATGCCATGATCCGGGCGAAAAAGTACGGAGACGGGTATAAGCAGGAACTGGTGATCGGATGCGGTTCTTCCGTGTTTGAAGATCAGTTTTTACCTGAATTGATCCAGCAGTTCAAGCAGACACATGAGGATATTTACATCAGCTTTCATGTAGATCCGATCCGTGAAAAAATGGTATTGCTTCAACAGGAAAAAATTGATATCCTGTTTTCTACGACAGAAGTGAATCCGGATCGAAAACGATTTGCGTATATGCCATTGCAGACCTATGGCATGGTGTGCGTGATGAACCGCCAGAATAAGCTGGCGCATCTGGAAAAAATAAGAATGGAAGATATCGGAAATCAAAACCTGATTCTAATGGATCAGAATTATGCAACGCCGGAAATCGATGAGCTGCAAAAGGTTCTGGAAAAGAAGTATGAGGCGAATGTGATCCAGTATTTGTCCGATGTGCGCCTTACGCATTTGATCATTCTCTGCGATATGGGAATTGCGATCATGCCGGAGTTCAAGTATCATGAGAATGAGAAATTGATTGCGCTTCCGTTTGAGTGGGACAAGAAAGTTTCCTATGGAATAACCATGAAAAAGAGCGAGGAGCGTATTTTTGTAAAGGAATTTGCTGATCTTGCAAAAAAATTGTGGAATATAAAGTTCGGCGAATAACTGGAAATAATAAGTTGAAAAATACGGATTTTACTTTGGAGTATAAAGGAGAAATAAGAGACATATGAATTACGAAGGAATGATTTACCGTCCGCCAAGTGAGGCGTACAGTCTGATCTTGCAGGTGACGGTGGGATGTGCGCACAACAGCTGCACTTTTTGTACGATGTACAAAGAAAAAAGCTTTCATGTAAAGCCTTTACGTGAAGTGGAAGAGGATTTAAGAGAAGCACGAAGTTATTACGGAAACCGCAGTCTGCGGATTTTTTTGGCAGACGGAGATGCATTGGTGCTGTCACAGGAAAAATTATGTACGATCTTACGTTTGTGCAGACAGTATTTCCCGAAGGCAGAGCGCATTACCTCTTACGGAACAGCGCAGGATGTTTTGCGGAAATCCAAGGAAGAACTTCAGGAGCTACATGAACTTGGACTTGATATGATCTATCTGGGGGCAGAATCCGGAAGTCTGAAGATTTTGGAACATATCCACAAAGGTGTGACGGTGGAGGAATATGTACAGGCAGCGGGGAGGTTACGTGGAACCGGGATTCGTCTGAGTGTAACGCTGATCTCCGGTCTTGGCGGACAGAAATTGCTGAAAGAGCATGCGATTGCATCTGCAAAACTGATCACGGCGATGAAACCGGATTATCTGGGATTTCTGACGCTGCTTTTAGAGCCGGGTGCACCGATGCTGAAGGAAGTAAAATCCGGTGAGATGCAGCTTCTGACACCGGCGCAGGTGCTTGAGGAGATGGAGCTGTTTTTGACACATGTGGATTCGGAAGGAACCGTATTTCGTTCCAATCACGCTTCCAATTATATTTCTCTGGCGGGCAATTTGAATCAGGATATTCCGGCGATGCTGGAGAAAATTCAGAAAAGCCGGGAGCGGGATGCATTTAAAAACGAGTCCATGCGTAGACTGTAACTGAATAAATTATTGTATGGCAGGAAAATTTTTCAAATTCCTGTCATATTTTTTTGCCTTTCTGCATATAAATTACCTAGAAATAAAAGTGGAACTTTGGGTTACAGGGAATCCGGCTTTATTTCGGGAATGGAGATGGTGGAATGCGAAGAAAATTCAAAAGACCTCTCACGTTTTTACTGGCGTTGCTGTTGCTTTTTTCATTGACCGGGGCATCTGTGCAGGCGGAAGAATCTGTGAATGCAGGTACTTCTAATCAGACACAGACGGTTGTGATGCAGGTGGATGGTACGCAGAAAGAAGATGATGTGGGAGAAACTGCTTCCACGGAAGAAAACGTGCAACAGAATGTACCAGAGACAAATTTGACAGAAATACAACTGGAGGAATCCCAGAATGGACAGAATGACAACGTAGAAGCTGAGGATACTTTGCAGGAAAAAACGAACTCTGAGGCAGATCAGAAAGAAACGTTGCAGAGCGATGGCGCACAGAATGCAGAAAAACCATCTGCAGAAGATGCAACAGCTGTGGAACCTCTGGCAGCAGGAAGTGTTTCTGTCACAATTACAGATGACATTGAAAATGCCGGAACTTTAAATGCACAGGTTACCGGTGATCAGCCAGACGGAATCACTCTGGAATGGTACAAACATGCCGAAGGGACAAATACATGGACAAAGGTAGAACGGCATAAGGTAACCGGAAATTCTTACAATGTATCGGAAGATGGGACAGCCTTGAATGTTGCTTTGGATAAAGGCGCCCGCTGTTTTTACAAGGTTCAGGTAAAGGACGTGTCCGGTCAGCTTCTGGCAGAGTCAGCGGCATTTCAGGTCAGCTATTACAACCAGCTGGAAAACGGAGATTTTGAAACACCGGTGACTACAAAAGATACCGGTTATCAGCCGTTTTATTCCAATGGAACCCAGGGGCTTATCTGGAAGACAACAGCCAGTGATGCACAGATTGAGTATGTCAGTGCCGCCACGGATAAGTATGACAAAGATACCGGAAAGACACATGCACAGCAGTCTCTGGAATGGCATAAGGTAGATGCGGCAGCCAGTGGCACACAATTTGCAGAGTTAAATGCAAACGAACCGGGTGCTCTGTATCAGGATGTACTGACCACTCCGGGCGCAAAACTCTACTGGCAGCTTTATCATCGAGGACGTGGCACGCAAGTAAATCAAAGCAATCAGACAGATACGATGTATGTGGTGATCATGTCCACAAAACTGGCAAAACAGTATAGCGTAGATACACAGAATGCTGTACAGGATGTTATTACAAATGTGCAAAACAATACAGGTAAATATCCGGGAGCTTCCGTGGCAACTATCACGGACGATAACGTGCAGTGGTATCGTCACACCGGGGATTATGATGTCAGCGAAAATCAGTATCTGACCAGATTTTTCTTTGTGGCAGGTCAAACGGCATTTGATAAAAATAATACTGGAAATAGCAGAAACATCAAGAAAGGAACCGTTGGAAATCATCTGGACAACGTGTCCTTTAGTGAGACACTTCCAGATCCGAATCCGGATACCGGACATTTGCAGATTGTCAAAACTGTATGTGGACTGACGGAGGATCAGGCAGCATCTTATCAGATGCAGGTAAAAATCACAGGACCGGATCAGAAGTCAGAAACGGTTTCACTAAGTCAGTTTACCAGAAACGATGATGGTTCTTATTCCTGCACTTATACGAAAACAAATGTGGCAGCGGGAACGTATCGGATCGAGGAAATTTTGCCGGCGGCGATTCCAAACTACCGGGTCGATGCGACGTTTAACGGCACAGAGGGAACCGAAGGAACCATTACGGTGCAGGATCAGAAAACCGCGGTTGCCAACATTGTAAACACCTATGTTTATGATATTGTGTCACCACCGACAGGAGTTCAGGATAATGCAATTCCTATGGGGATTTTGATGGGAGCGGCTCTTGGACTTGGCGCGGTATATCTGGTTTACAGCAAACGGAAAAAAGAATGGAAATGAGGAGAGAATGGAGCTGGTTTCTGATGCGTCTGCTGATTTTGATTGGAATTTTGTATCTTCTTTTTGGCGTTATGTTTGGAATCACCACAGTCAAAAACGAGGATATGTCCCCACGCATGAACGCCGGTGATCTGGTGCTGTATTACCGACTGGAGAAACATCCGGTGGCCGGGGATGTCATTGTTTATAAAAAAGACGATCAGCAGTACGTGGGACGGATTGTCGCAAAAGGGGGCGATTCGGTAGAAATTACAGAACAGGCAACGGTAAAAGTCAACGAGAGTGTCGTGCTGGAACAAAATATTTTTTATCAGACTCCGCAATACGAAAGCGATGTCACATATCCATTACAATTGCAGGAGCAGCAATATTTTGTGCTGGGCGATCATCGGGAAGGTGCAACAGACAGCCGCTATTTTGGGGCGGTGGATACACGCGAGATAAAAGGAAAAATTATCACTGTGATTCGACGGAATTCTTTATAGAAAATAAGCGAATATGTAAGAAAACGGTGAAATACTCAGTGCTTATTTGACAGAAAATCAGGTGGATTTTTTGTGAATTAGCAGAACAGAATTGAATTTGAAAAGGAAGGTAAAAGAGTATGAAAAAGAAAATGATCGGACGTGTATCAGCAATGACAGTTGCAGGAGTAATGATGTTTGGCGGAATGCAGATCCCGGCGATGGCAGCTACAGGAAACAGTGAGGTTCAGTTCAAGAAAGTACTGGAAATGCAGAATGCAGAGGGCGCAAGTGTACCGAATGTGACCTATACTTATACCATTGCAGCGGGCACTGGTATAGGTGCAACGGCAAATTCTCCGGAAGTCAAAGCAGGTGTCGGCACCCCAACTGTTTCGAGCGTAACTTATGCAAAGGGTGATACGATTACAGATAACGAAGTGAGCAAAAACGTAACCATCACATTCCCGGCAGGAACATTTACCGCTCCTGGCATTTACCGTTATGTCATTACTGAAAGCGCAAATACCAATACAGATATCACTGATGTGGGCACTAACACACGTTATATGGACGTTTATGTAGTAAATGACAGCGATGGAGGTTACAAAATTGATGCCACTGTATTTACAGAAACAGCAGTGACACCGACCTTTGACAAGGATACAAAACAGCCGACATATGGTGGAAAAAATGAAGAAATCACAGACGCTTACACCACTTATGAACTGAGCCTGGATAAAGTAGTAGAAGGAAATATGGGTAACAAGGACCAGTTGTTTGATTTTTCAATTAATTTCCATGGTCCGGCAAACACATCCTTTACCTTTGGAAAGCAGCAGGTAGATTTAGATGAAAATGGTAATGGCTCTGTAGATCTGAAAATGGCAGATAAAACAGCAATCGCTGAGATCAAAGGTATTCCATCCACAGTAACTTATACCGTAACAGAGAATTTGAGCAGTTCCGAAGGTTACGATACCACATTTGCAGTAAAAAGAGGAGCCGGTGATTCCAAGAGCATTGCAAAAGATACCGCAGCAAGCACTTCTGAAAAAGTGACAGCAACCTCACAGACTATGACAAAAGCGGATAACGCAGTTGTAGTAACAAATACGAAGAAAACGGTATCTCCGACAGGTATTGCACTCAGCGTAACTCCGTATGCACTGCTTGCAGGTCTGGCTTCTGCCCTTGGAGCACTGTTCTTTCGCAGAAAAAAATTATCTTAAGCAGTCGAAACTGAATCGACAGGAAACGGCAGAGTTAAAAAAGCAGCGGCAGAATATGAAAAAGAACAGTGATACAAAATGACAGGAAGCAGGGAATTACAAACAAAAACAGAACAACTGAAAAAAGTAAATATGCAGAATGCAGATTCAGAAGCAGCAAATAGCCGTAGAATGACGGTTGCAGAAAAACTGCTGCGGATTGCGAATCATACCCTCAATGTATTTGTTGCCTGCCTGATGACGGTGTTGTTTCTGTACGGCGGATATTCCCTGTGGGACACCTGGCGCATTTATCACAGTGCGCGGCCGGATCAGGATCTGATGAAACTGAAACCTGTAAAGGGGGAGGATACAAATCCCTCTTTGCAGGATCTGCAAAAAATCAATGCGGATGTCTGTGCATGGCTGACGGTGGATGATACCGGCATCGATTACCCGGTGGTGCGTGGAAAAGACGATATGGAATATATCAATAAAGATGTATATGGAGACTTTGCACTGTCTGGAGCAATCTTTTTGCAGAGTGCGAATCAACCGGATTTTTCGGATCCATATAATCTGATTTATGGACATCATATGAGCAATGGAGCCATGTTTGGTGATGTGGTGGAATTTGTCGATGAGGAGTATTTTGCCACGCATCAGACCGGAACATTATATTTGCCGGAAAAAACATGTTCCATCACATTTTTTGCCTGTGTGGAGACTGATGCGATGGACAGCCAGATCTATGGATATATCAGTGAGCCGGATGTGACCGGGCAGATGCAGCAGCTTTTGCAGTATGTGCAGGAACATGCGGTGCAGTATCGGGATATTGGCGTAACGTCACAGGATTCCGTGATCGCTTTGTCTACCTGTGCGGAATCTGCCACAAACGGAAGGGTGATTTTATTTGGAAAACTATGTGTGGAAGGAGGTGCAAAATGAAGCAGAAAAACGTGCAAAAAAACAATGTGACTGAAACTAGAACTCTGATTGTTGAAAAAATCGTGGAGAGCAAAAAAGGCGGCATCTTTGTGTTAGCCATGGTTCTGCTCTTCTGGTGTGCATTGTTATTTGCGTTACCTGCCATGGCAGCGGAAAAGACCTGTGCGGTGTCAATTCCGGTGTCAGTCAAAATGACAGGTAACGGATCTGACAGTCAGACACAGAAGAATCCGGCTTTTACAGTGGTAATGGAGGCCGCAGACGGACGGACAGACCTTCCAATGCCGGAGCAGAACCAGATACAGATTGGGGCAAATGGGAGCGGGACATTTGACTCCATTCTGTATACAACACCTGGTGACTATGAATACCACATTCGACAGCTTAGCGGCACAGATCAGAACATCACATACGATGCTACCGAATATGATGTGACAGTTCGCGTGACAAATGCCGAAAATGGTGGTCTGGAAGCTGAAATGTGGGCAGTTCATCCGGGACAATCCGGAAAACAGAGCCAGATCACATTTGAAAACAAATGGAAAACTACAGAAACTCCGGGAACCATTGAAACACCAGCCAAGACACCGGTAAAAACAACCACAGCCGTAACCGCGAAAGCACCAAAAACCGGTGATATGCAGAATCCGGCACTTTACGTGGTCGTAATTATCGTTGCAGTTGGAACAGCTATCAGTGTTAGTTTATACCGAAAGTATAAAAAGAAAGAAGAAATATAGAAATTATTTTATATTGCGATGAGTATTCCGATATCAGAACGAGAGAACTGTACTGATCTGGGAATAAAAATATGTGTCGTGAAAAAATATTTTCAATGTAAAATACAGGAAATGTAGACATTCACGAAACGTAAAATAAGCGGCATCGGAAATCTTTTCTCGCCAAGCGATTGTTAGCTGGAGAGACAAGATTTCGATGCCGCTTTTCATAACCTACCGTTAGAGTCATATTCACAACCTTCCGTAGTCAATAACCTTCCGTAAGAGCCACATTCACAACCTTCCATAGTCAATAACCTTTCGTTAGAGCGAGCCACATATCAATCATTCGGCTTGTAATAAAAGTGCCCGAACAGTCTTTCCGTTTTCACCACATTAATAAACGCATTCGGATCAGCCTCTTTGACAGCCTTCCGCACCTTTTTACTCTCTGCACTGGAAACCACAGAATACACAACCTGCCGTTCCGTATGCTCATAAAGACCTTCCCCATCCAGAATCGTAGCCCCATGATTCGTCGCTTTCGAAATTGCTTGATAAACCTGTTCTCCATGGTTGGTAACAATGAAAAATGTCTCCTGCTGATATTTTTTATACAGCGCATGCAGCACCTGGGTAGATGCAAACTGGAAAATAATGGAGTAGAGCGCCTTGTCCCATCCAAACATAAAGCCGGCAGCAACCAGAATCACTGCATTCAATCCGAGAATAATATTAAAAGCATCCATTCCTTTTTTCTCTGACAGATAAATGGAAATAAAATCCGTGCCGCCTGTGGTGGAACCCATCAACAGACAGAGGCTGATGGCAAAACCGTTGATAATACCTCCAAAAATACTGATCAACAGTACGTCGGAAGTAATGGAAATACTTGGAATCACATCGGTAAGTACACTGGTCAGCACAATACACAGACAGGAATACAGCGTAAATTTTTTCCCAATAAAACGGAAACCAATGTAGATTGGAATCGCATTCAGGATCACGTTGATCACGGTATAGGGCAGTGCCAGTCCAAGATACATCTGCGCACCACGCTGGATCAGCAGGGAAAGTCCGGTTGCACCGCCCGGATACAGACCGCCGGTGAGGACAAAGGACTTGATATTTAAGGCCATCAGCACAGAAGCCAGGCATACGACGATCAGTCGTTTAAAGTCTTTTTTCGGTTCAAATTTCAAAATAAATTCCTCCTTACGTAGCAAGTTCATTATTACACAAGGTCGTTATTATAATACAAAAATCTATCTCAGCACAATAAAAATACAAAATAAATGTAAATGATTTTATTACAATTATTAGAACGGCATCGGTTCCGGTCGCTTACAGGTAGAAGTTACCTGCACAAAAGAACCTTTTTTACTACTTTCCACCATATGATCGATGACATCCAGTACATGCACGGCAAGTTCTGCATTTGCGCGATTTTCACGGTTTTCAAAAATCGCATCTGCCATTTCAGAAGGACCAAGCCCACGGCTGTTATCTCCATAGGTAAAGCCATAGTTTAGAATCTGTGGCGCAGGATGATCTTCAAAATCTTTTTGTGCAGGCAGATAGATCACATCTCCACCAAAGGTATTTGGATCGGTCAGTTTCAGTATGCCCTTTTTCCCATAAATCATAAAATGTGCCTGATCCTGAATGGTACTGTCACCGTTGATGGACAGTGTTCCGGCAATGCCGTTTTCCAGTTTTAGAATAGAAAATACCTGACTTTCATTTGGATAGGAAAAAGTCTGTCCGAAGTCTGGACTGTCAGGGAAGGTGTTTGGACGCTTGGCAGCAAGGTTTCTAACGATTGCGGATACCGAATCCACCGGCCCAAGTAAACTGATCAACGCAGTCAGATGATATACGCTGTAATCGTAGCAGATGCCACCGCCCGGAGTGCAAAGGTACGGGGAGAGTCCACAAAGGTAATCCAGATCTCTGTTTGCACAGATATCAAAAGAAGTCACTTCTCCAATCAGACCGTCATCAATGGCTTTTCGTGCAGTCTGGAACGCTGCGCCTAAGAAGGTATCCGGTGCGGAACCAAGATACAGATGCTTTTCTCTGGCGAGTGCTAAAAGGGAAGCGGCAGTTTCTGCTGATAACGTCAGTGTTTTTTCTGTGTATACATGTTTTCCTGCTTCCAGTGCCTGTCGAATTAAGTTTTCATGGGAAGATGGCGGAGTCAGGATCACAACCATATCAATAGAAGAATCTGCTAAAATTTCCTCATAAGAGCAGCCTTTGATTCCATATGTGGCAGCCTTTTCTTTTGCCTGTTCCAGATGATTCGCACAGCAGGCAATCACGTTTAGATTGCTAAAACGGTGCATCATATTTTTCAGATAAATATCACTGATGGCACCACAGCCAACGATGGCAACATTCATTCGGTTTTGTTTTTGAGTCATATTGAAAAACCTCCTAGGTAAAAAACATGTGTATTGCATTTATAAATTAACATTTAAATAATTCAAAGTACCTTGTGTTTAAAAATATTCCGGATGTTCCTGCATGTATTCCCGGAAAACTTCCAGAAACAGCGGCACTGCCGGATTAGTTATCTCGTGCTCCCATGCAATGGCCAGATCCAGGGTATCATTACTTCCGTCCAGCAAAGTAAAGGCCAGATTGTTGGCATGCATATAACTGCGGCTGCGATAAGGCAGAATGGAAATGCCTGTACCGGCCTCCACTGCCTGAAGCAGATTTTCGTACAAATCAAACTGTTCCGTGATGCGGGGATGGAAACCAATCTGCGCACACAATTCCATGATGCGCTGGTTCATGTAGCGGGCATGATCCGGATGAAAAACCAGAAATGGTTCGCTGGCCAGTTTGTCATAATCCAGAATCATTTTCTGCAGTGCCGGGTGATCTTTTCGGGTAACCAGACAAAAGGAATCCGACTGGATTTTTTTGACATCCAGTGAGGAAATCTGCTGCAGATCCGGCATCATGGAAAAATAAATATCCGCATCCTGACGGGCGGCGGATTCTGAAATCTGTAAAGCGTCCTGCCGTATCAGTTTGATCTTTACATGCGGATAGCGAAGGTGGAATTGATTCACAACATCCGGTAAGAACTGATGTGTTGGAGCGGACAGATGGTTGATGCGCAGCACAGAAGGCTGTTCTTTCGCTAGAGATAGTTTCTGTTTGGCTTGATCCATGGCATCCAGAATCGCTTTGGCATCTTCGAGAAAGAGTTCACCGCTGTCTGTCAGGGTAACTTTCTTTGTATTTCGGACAAAAAGTTCCGTGTCAAGTTCTTTTTCCAGCATTTTGATCTGGTGACTAATGGCGGGCTGGGTCAGATAAAAATCCTGGGCCGCCCGGGAGAAGTTGCGATATTTGGCTACAGCGACAAAATAGGAAAGCTGTTTCTGATCCATAAGTACCTCCGGTCTGTTGGGACAATTAGTTATAAAAAATATTTATCAATAATGCAAAAATATCTGAATTTCACAAATAAAAATCTTCATGTTACAATCAATGTAACACAAAAGAGGTTAGGTGTAAACGAAAATCACGCAGGAAAAATGTCAGGTGTTTCCCCACCGAAGTGCCTGGTTTTCGTACAAAAACAGAGGAGGTAAAGTTGGTATGGCATTTCAGGTTATGGGAGTTACTGCAGGAAGAAAAAACAGTAATTCAGAAATTTTATTAAAAGAGGCGCTGCTTGTCTGTCAGGAGATGGGGGCAGAGGTCAGAATGATCAATTTGAAGGATTACAACATCATTGACTGTAACGGATGTACATCCTGCACAATGGGTATGTCCATGGGAAAATATACCGGATGTTCCCTGGATGATGCGGATGACAAAAAGAAGATTATGGATGTGATGCTGAATCAGGATGCGGTTATTTTTTCCGCACCGACGTATGATCTTATGCCGTCATCATTATTTTTGAAATTTATGCATAGAAATCTGGCATATGAATCCGCATTTTTAACAAAAATCGGAGCAATTGAGCCGAGAGACCGCGTGGGTGCGCTGATCGCAGTGGGCGGTTCTACCCGTTCCTGGCAGTCTATGGCGCTGGAGTGCATGCAGGCAACCACATTTACAAACAGTTTTAAAATCGTGGATATGTATATGGTCACACAGGTTCCGGCTCCTGGACAGGTTCTTTTATATGATGAAAAAATTGCCCGTGCAAGAGAAATTGGCAAGAATGTCATGGAAGCGCTGAACACAAAACCGGAAGATCGGAAATGGCTGGGAGATCCGGATTATGGATGGTGTCCGAACTGTCACAGCAATTCACTGTGTCTGGGTGAGCCGCAGTGGAAAGGACTGCAGTATCCGATCGAGTGTACCGTATGTGGTGCAGGTGGTGATCTGGAGCGTACCCCAGACGGAAAATGGAAATTTGTCATTGCGGCAAACGGATTGGAGCGCGACCGTACTACGGAGGAAGGCCGTGGCGTTCACTGTGACGAGATTGCAGAGACCCAAGGTGGATTTTTCATGGATCCGAAGAAACGGGAAGAAGTTGCGGCAAAACTGCCAAAATATAAAGAATTGAAATTCCCGGAACTGGATTAATTCTGTGTCATTTTTACAGAAATGTTTATTATATTAAGAAAGATTTATTTACAACAAAAAATCAATCCATTTTTATTATGGATGTGACTAAATAACAGGAAAAAGAAGAGGAGTAAAAATTATGGCATTCACACATTTATTAAGCCCGATGAAAGTCGGCAACAAAGTTTACAAAAACCGTATCGTAAGTGCGCCTATGGCGTTTGCACTTGTGGCACAGAACCCGATGGCAGCAGAGGTTTCCTATCGAAAATTAGAGGGACCTGCAAAAGGCGGAAATGCCTGTGTTATTCTTGGTGAGACAGACGTCAACTTCCGTGACGCAGTACGTATCCCGGGATTCAAACCATTTGATTTTGCGAAACCGGAAGAAGATATGGAGACATTCAATGCGGTAAAAACATATGCAGACCGTATCAAAAAACATGACTGTATCGCACTGGCTGAGTTGGTTCACTGCGGAAAAGAAAAAGTTCCGTTCAACGATCAGCAGGAAGCAATCGGACCGGTGGCCTGTACAAACTCCGCCGGAGTTCCGGTTCGTGCAATGACAAAAGACGATATGGATCGTATCGCAAATGATTTTGCGGTAGCAGCTACTTATATGCAGAAAGCAGGATTTGACGGAATTCTGATTCATGGCGGACATGGATTTATTTTTACACAGTACCTTTCCCCATTGATGAATACCCGTACTGATGAGTATGGCGGATCTCTGGAGAACCGTGCAAAATTCCCGATTCAGATCTGTAAATCCATTCGTGAAGCAGTTGGACCTGATTTTCTGATCGAGCTTCGTATCGATGGAACCGATCATCAGCCGGGGGGAATCACACCGGAGGAGACCGGAAGATTCATTCAGATGGTAGAGCAGTATATCACATCCGTACATGTTACCTGCGGTATTTATGAGGAATCCGTAAAATCAGGTACAGAGTCCAGTATGTTCCATGAGCACGGACTGAATATTGAACCGGCTTCCATTATTAAAAAATATACTTCTCTGCCGGTTGGAGCAGTTGGCGGTATCAACTCTCCGGAGCAGGTAGATCAGGCCATTGCAGATGGCAAGATCGACTTTGCAATTTTCGGACGTCAGATGCTGGCAGATCCGGATTTTACACAGAAATGTATGGATGGCGATGAGGCACAGATCCGTCGCTGCTTAAGATGCTATAAATGTTTCCCAGGATCTCCGGAGGAAGGTTATGATGATCTGCCGTTTACCAGTGAGCAGCTTGCAGTTTACGTGGGTCATTGTACGATTAACCCAACCGCTCATTTACCGTTTGATGCGGAACAGCTTCCGCCAGCTGAGAAAGGTTCGCAGAAAGTGCTGATCGTAGGTGGTGGTATCGCAGGTATTCAGGCAGCGATCACAGCAGCAGACCGTGGACATAAAGTAACCCTGGCTGAAAAATCAGATAAACTTGGCGGACTTCTGTATTTCACAGACGTAGATATCGACAAACCGGATCTTCGCAATTTCAAGGATATGATGATCCGTGAGGTAAAACGTCATAACGTGGAAATTCTTATGAATACAGAAGTAACACCGGAATTTATCAAAGAATTTGCACCGGATGCAGTGATCCTTGCAACCGGTTCTGTTCCGGCATGCCCGCCGATCAACGGTATTGAAAATGCACATCAGGCAATGTCCGTATACGATGGAACCTGCAAGCCGGGCAAAAAAGTAGTTATGATCGGTGGCGGTCTGGTTGGCTGTGAGACAGGTCTTTACCTGCAGAAAACAGGTCATGAAGTAACTGTGGTAGAGATGCTTGACCGCGTGGCAAATGAGTCCTTCGGTATGTACCGTGAGGCTCTGGTATGGGAGATGGAGAAAAACAATATGACCATGCTTCCAAAAACAAAATGTCTGGAGATCACACCGCACAGCGTGAAGATTGAAAATGCAGACGGTGTACAGGAACTTGAGGCAGATACAGTATTGTATGCACTTGGTATGAAATCTGTGGATTACAGTGCGCTGAAAGAAGCAGCTGGAGAGGCAAGTGTGTATGTGATCGGTGATGCAATTCATCCGGGTAAGGTAGATCAGTGTACCAGAACGGGTTATATTGCAGC
>CAVKTR010000060.1:0-17080 GCA_963659325.1 Dysosmobacter segnis | reverse complement strand
CTATGGCTGGACAAGCAAGAGGTCAGGTGATGGACAAGATAAGGAATCATAAACAGTTATTTCTCTGTATTTTGTCCGTTTTTCCAATACTTTTTATTACGTTTTTGTCCGTTTTTCCAAACAGCACATATATTTAGCATATTTTATATCGGCCAAACCATAAAAAAAAGCACTAACCCTACATAAATATCAAAAAATATCTATGCACGGTTAATGCCTGCATAATCAATAACACATCTTGTTACCTTGTGTTTTTTATGATTTTATTTTGCTACTCTTCCTCGTCGTCTTCCAGCCGCCGGTTCAACACTGCTGCAATGATTTCCAGCACCACGGCCAATCCGATCACACATCCCACAGCAGCTTTACCGGAACCGCCCGTAATTGTCTGCACAATACCACCGATTTTCGGAATGGAACGCACCATTTTACCCATGTACTGATTGTATGTCACTGGATTCATATCATTTTCTTCGTTCGCATCACCCTTTGTGATAAATTCACCCATGGCAGTACTGTTAGAAACCACGCGATGAGTAATGATCGAGCCATCCGCATCTGATCCATAGAACGCGATTACGTCACCTTCTACAATCTCTTTTGGCTCCACATATCTGATGTATACCAGGCTTCCCACTGGGATTTCCGGCTCCATACTGCCACTTACAACCGTATATAACTGATACCCCATGGCTTTCGGAACTGTCAATGGAATACATGCTGCCACTACTACTATTAATAAAATCGTTCCAACTACACTAAGTATTGTTGCAATTGGATTTTTTCTCTTTTTGTAACCCTTAGGCAATCTTTTTTCCCTCCCGCTGAATATTTTGATAAAAAACAGATGCTGACATATATTTCTGGAAAAAATCATAATTTTGAAATACCGGTGTCAACACAACATCATATTCTAAATCCAATTTATCAGACACATCATAAATCAAATTTCTCTCTGTATTTATCTTTTCTCTCGGGACATTCAAAAGTACCATAATATCAACATCACTATCAGACTTATAATCGCCCCGTGCACAAGATCCATATAAAATAATTTCCTTTAATTTCGTTCCATATATTTTCTTTGCTTCTTCTGCAAACTTTGTAACAACTTCCATGATTTTAGCTTCGTTCACACTATCACCCCATTTTCGCAGACCATATTTCTGTATTTATTTTAATATTATAACTGATTTCCACTACATTTACTACTTTAATTTACACGCAAAAACTCCCCAGAGCCAAATCTCTGGGGAGCATTCATTCTACCTACTCAATATTTTTATTTATTCTCTTTTGTACGACGTCTCATAGCCACGATCAGCGCGATCAATGCAGCTGCAGCCGCAACAATGATCACCAAACTGAAATTCATCGTCTTTACGCCTTCGGACTTGCCGGCATCGATATTACCGGTCGGTGTATCTTCATCGTCCAGATCTACCAGATCCTGCGGTGTATCCTCATCCGGGCTCTCTACTGTATCACCCTGATTTGCATCCTGGCCACCGTTGGCATCTGTGGTTCCACCCGGTGTGGTTGTACCATCTGCATTTGTTGCGTTTCCGCCGGTACCATTCGCACCGGTTGTGCCACCTGCATTTGCGCCACCTGCTGTACCAGCCGGTACTGTCACGGTATTGTAAATCGTGTTGCCCGGAACAACCGTGGTAATCGTTGTGGTTGTCTCGATCACCTGATTGGTCTCACCCGGTGTATAAGTAAAGGTAAACACATTGTCTGCCTCGTTGTCACTTAAGGTTTTGGTCAGAGCCAGCGCCTGTGGTACATAATTTTCGATATAGCGATATGCTACCACCGGTTTATCACCGACGTTGCCGTAAAATGTCTGACTGTCGGCTAATGTATTACCATCCGCATCCTTGTATTCTACGGTGTACGCTACCTGTTCGCCTTTGATGCCATATGCAACGACGTAATCCGCATCACCATCTACGGTGAAAGCCGGAGCTGCCAGTGCTTCCGCATTGTCACGTCCACTCAGGCGGATTCCCTTTACATAATATTTCTCATCCGTCACCTGAATATCATTCAGATCAAAAGAAATCGTAGAACCTGCGGTCAGATTCAGTTCTTCCACTTTCTGCTGACCATCGATGGTTCCCTTATTTCCGGCAGATAACGTCACTTTGTAGGTATACGGTGTCGTCTGCGCTGCCATGGCAGTTGCGGCCGGAGCTGCGGCGATCACGGTTACACCCAGAAGAGATACTAACATTTTTTTCAGATTAAACATATTATTTCTCTCCTTTCCTGCTGTACGTTCCTGCTTCTTTCTTTCTGCGGTTCATGGAAACCACTGCCAGGATCAGGCAGATGACTCCACAGATCAGAGCGATCATACAATATCTGAGCATCAGATTTGTATCGCCGGTTTTTACACGTTTTGTAGTAGTAACGACATTGTCTTTGCCAGGAACTTTCTTCTCCACCTTATTCTCTTTGATGGTGGTTGTTCCCTCTGTCACTTTCTCCGTTGCAAAATTCATACGCAGTTTTGCCAGAGTCAGCTGATAGCCGTTACCCTGTGTCTCGCCGTCAACACCAACGGTCAGATGAACGGTTCCGCTCTCGCCGGAAGCAAGTCTGCCAAGGTAAAAATAATCCTGTGTGGAATTATCCACCTGTTTCAGACCTTCACCAGCCTTGGACTCGCCCTCACCGCCAACGGTTGTGCTGTCGTAGAGTACGTTTTCTGTATTATCAGCTCCCACGTAGGTGAGACGGTAAGTATATCCGCCACCCTCAGCAGTCGCCTGCGCATCCTCCAGTGTCTGGATGACTTCATTGGTCATGTACCAGTCAGTCTTTCCACTGTCGGAATTGGTTACTTCTACCTTCAGTTCGATGCTGTCACCCGGCTGGATATTTGCCATCTCATCCGTCACATCGGAATCCTGAAAATTACTGTTCATCTTGCTGCCATCGAATGTGACATTCCATCCGTCAGCGCCCTGATAATCCTTTGCAAATGCAGTTGTCGCTGCCCCTGCTGTCAAAACAAGTGTCAGCACAAGGCACAAAATTTTCTTTTTCATCCTTCTGTACCTCCTTACTGCAGACTCAATCCGGTCTCATCCTCTGTCACATTGACATCCACACCCCAGGCACTCTTGATCGCGTCTTTTGCGTTATGTGTCTGAACTGCGTCAACCTCTGTATCCAGATGGAAGGTATAACCGTCATATTTATAAGTATAAGTGATCGTGTTGTCTTTTACTGTTTTGTTCACTTCCGAAGCAATGGATTCGTTGATTCTGAGTGTATCGGACAGAGCCGGTGTGGATTCTCCCACTGGCAATGCCTTTGTGTAATACAGAACGGTACGTTCCGGTGTGGACTGATCTTCTGCGATCACCCAGCCGTTATCGGTCAGGTAATTCAGCTCGATCAGCTGTGGATCCAATGCTGTGTTCTTACCACCGTTGGCATCCTGCCAGCTCTTCGTGATGATTACACGAACAAATGTATCAATATTTCCGCTGTTTGTTACACTGATGGCCTCGTCATATTTCTTACCCGGTGTAAACTTCTCGTCCTCGCCAAGCAGGTTGCTCAGCAGAGAACCTTCTGTGGTTCCTTCCCACTTATCCGCATCCGCGTAATCTCTGCTGCTGACCACCTGGTCATTTTCTACCAGAGATACACCGATACTCTGCATATTCATCTGTACGGAATAATTCTCACTATAATATGTCAGTGCAGCCCTTGCGCTTCCAACGCCGCTTCCAACCAGAAGCACTGCGGATGCCGCCAGAAGAAGGCCTGTTACTTTTGGAAATGAACGTTTTTTCTTTCTCTTCATTTTCATGTACCTCCTACTCCTGTGTCTCGCCACTGTCTGCTGTCACTACTTTATTCCAGTCCGCATAAGCATTTCCGTCTGCGTCATACAGAACCGGTGTGCACTCCTGGATAACAACTACGTTGAACTCAGAAGCTTTGTCATCCCCAGCCGGGAATGTATAGCTTACATTCAGTTCCTTTGCGGTCGTCTGTCCGGCCGAAAGCACCTCATCGTAATACCAGTAGCCGTCATCACCGGCTGTCCAGCCGCCATCCGGGGCTTTGTAACTTAAATCCACCGGGGCAAATGCTTTGACTCTGACGAAGCAATCATAATCGCCGGTATTTGTGATGGTGACATGCTTGCCGTTTTCATCTACTTCTTCGTTCGGGACCGTTTCTGTAAATCCCATGTTCATTTTGACACCACCCTGGGCTGTGGCATAGGTCGTAAAATACGCCACGGCACTTCCCACGGTCAGGGAGCCGGTGAGAGCGATCGCTGCAGCTGCCAGAACCAATGGTGTTTTATGTAGCTTTCTCATTTGGCATCCCTCCCTTTACTGTTCCTGACCAGTATACTGATACTGACCATTTTCATCTAATTCAAAATGGTTGACCACGCCGTATCCGCCGTTTGTACGTCCATCTGACTCGTTGGTAAAGGATACTTCTGCAGTCGGTGCGCCAGCTGCGCTGTACTCATCATTTGCTGTGATCGTTGCCTGTACTCCATTTTCGGATATCAGCTTGTAAGAAGCTCCGCTGTAAACCTCTGTCACTTTTACCTGTGCGCCTGCCGGTAAACCGGTGATCTTTGCGGACTGTGTACCTGCGGCCTCAAAGGTAAGGGCTTCCACCTTACTCTCTGTCGTTCCATCCGCTTTTGTGATATCAATCTGGAAAACAAAGGTTGCTTTGTCTCCGGAAGTTGCATTCAATGCGGTCAGTGTCTTGTTGATCACGAGATCACCGAATCTCTCATGCTGCTCCGGCTTTAATGTAATGCCGTTCTCTCCGGTCAGATTGTACACCCAAGTGTCGCTGCCGCCGTTTCCATAATAGTTATTCGGCAGTGAAACCAGTGACGGTGTAAATGTATAAGTATAATTGTCGGTTACAACCTCTGCCGGGCAGATCAGGTAAAGACCTGTCTCCAGGTTATTTGCTGTCACCATACCATTTTTTGTCACAACTTCTTTCATCGGTGCAATGCTGTCATCTGCCACCATCTTGGCCGCTGTCTCAGCTCGTCTCGCCCATTCCGCTGCGGAAGCATCTTTGTCATCGATACTCAGTCCGCTCACATCCAGACCCTTGAAGTCTGTCACAACGGTGTAATCACCGGATTTATCGACAGAAGCAACTTTATATAAATCAACTGTCACATCAGATGTCTTTAGCTCTGTATAATCACTTCCGACGGAAAATTCCACGGAGCAGTCTGTCCTGTCCACCTGTATTGCATTCGCTGCCCATACGCCAGGCAAAGCAAATACCGAAAATGCCACAGCCAGAGCCAGGAAAATGGCACTTCCTTCTTTTACTCTTTTTTTCATCATCGCCTCGTCTCCTCCTTCAAGATGTCTGTTTATGACTTACGCTGCTTTCTTCCTGAAACTATTTTCATGATAAGGATGATCAGAATTGTGATCGCAATTCCCAGAATCAGATACAGCATGTAGTAGTTCTGAATTGCATGCAGCATCGTATCTGTTACGGATTCTGCAGATGCATCCTCTTCTCCATTATACGGTACCCTCGTTCCTCTTACAAGTAAACGATGGGAGTTTACACCATACGGTGTACAGGTAAATAATGTCACCTGATCCTTTCCATCCTCGATCTGCAGTGCTTCCTGCAGTGTCTCATGGTCATCCTTGTCCACCATCGGCAAAATCTGATCTACCTGGTAAGCAAGTACCTGATCCAGTACGTGGATATAAAACTTATCTCCCGCTTCCAGCTGGTCGATATCGGTAAAAAGTTTTGCACTCGGCAGACCTCTGTGTGCCGCCAGTACCGTGTGATTACTGTCTCCGCCAATCGGAAGTTTCGTGCCGTTTAAATGTCCGACACCTGTCTGAAGTACGTCATCTCCTGTGCCATGATAAATAGCCAGTTTAATGTTAATCTTCGGAATGGATAAATATCCCATAACTCCATCGTCTGCCACATTCAGTACTTGCCAGTAATCGGTATTTTTCAAATCTCCGTCGTCTTCTCCAAACACATCCCCGTACAGGTTATTCTGTGTGATCGTGGCATTAAAGTCTTCTGCTTTCTGCCACTCCTCGGAAAAATCCTCCGGTGTCATTTCTTCTACTTTATTGTTATAGCTGCTGATCAGCTGATTCTGACGATACGTATTCCACTGGTTTGAAATCGTCGGATAAGCCAGGATTCCGAATCCAACCAGAAACAGCAGTCCAAAAAGAACCGGCGCCAGCTTCCCTTTTTTCTTCTTCACAGGCTTGTTTTCATTTTCTTGCTCTTTCATCCTCAAGATTCCTTTGTTGTCTCTTCTGCTTTCTTACGCAGTCTTTTCTCTCTGATAAATAATATAAGGATAAATACTCCGGTAACGGTAATTCCTACGATTACCCAAAGTAAATAATTCGTGTGTAAACTGATGCCGCTGAGCGGTGTCTGCTCATCCGCTACTTCCTGCTCATCATACGGAACTCTGTGTCCCTGCACCAGAAGTCTCTGTGTGTTCACACCATATGGTGTACAGGTCAGCAGTGTCACCAGATCCTCGCCATCCTGAACGGCAAGTTTTGCTGTGTCCTCCGGCTCTACAACGGAAATATCATCCACTTCATAGCAAAGAGTTTCATCCAGCACATGGATCAGGAAATGATCTCCGATCTCCATCTGGTCCAGATCGGTAAAAAGAGAAGCACTCGGTAATCCACGGTGTGCGGAAATAACTGCGTGTGTGCTCTCACCGCCAATCGGAAGAGAACTTCCTTCCAAATGTCCTGCCGCTTTCTGCAGCACTTCATCGCTGGTTCCGTGATAAATCGGAAGCTTAATGGCGATCTTTGGAATCTCCACGATTCCCATCATGCCATCACCTGTCAGATTCAGGCAATTTTCATATGTCGCATCTTCCTCACTGGCCTCTGCCACAGCGAAAGAGTCTGGCAAAATACTTGGAAGCAACGCATCGTTGTACGCCTGTGCCTGTTTCATGGCAGCTTCGTAATCGATGGTTCCCGCTGCGGTCTGATCCGCGATGGAACTCTCGTAATTACTGATCAATTGCTTCTGTCTGTGATTGTTCCACTGATTTGCTACCAGTGGGTACAGCAATAAGGACAAACCGGCTAAAAATATGATGATCATAAATAACTTGTTGACTTTTTTTTTCATCCGGGCTCTCCTTGTTGTTGTAAATTTACTCCGCAGTGCCATTCGAAAAATCTCCGATTTTCCTCATTGTACGGCATTCGCCGAATAAAAATCCAGTCTGTCAATTCTGTCTGCCAACAGCCAAATTGCCATCCTAAGGATTTTTGCACTGCTCATTTAAATCATTTTATGAATCGGGGGCGGCTATCGCCCCCGATTCTATGGTTCACTCAATAATGTTACTTATTGGGTTTGATTATCTGTTTGCTTTCTTGCGGCTTGCGAAGAAGAAACCTGCTGCTGCGATCATGATTGCGCAACCAGCGATTGTGAAGATTGTAGTACCGATACCACCTGTTGATGGAAGGGAGGAAAGTTTTGTATCTGTATACTCTTCATCATTGAAGTTAGATACTCTTTCTACAGGTGTTGTTTCTTTTGTGTATGTATATAATACTTTACCGTCATTACCTTTTACTTCTACAGTCTCAGAAGATGTCGCTCCCATAGTTACGCTTGCACCAGTTAACTGGATTGCATTTTTATTGATGCTATATCCTGCAGGTGCTTTTGTCTCTAATACATAATATGTCTTATCAGCATCCAGACCTACGAATTTTGCATTTCCATTTTCGTCTGTTGTCTTTTTCTGAGACTCACCAAGGCTCTTAGCCCATACTTTGGTTTTTCCATCCTTTAATGTAAGTTCTTCAGCTCCAGTTGTATCTTTAGTGCATGCAACATATAACTGGAATTCAGCTCCAGATAAACCAGCTTTTGTATCAGCTGTATCATCAGCATCTACTTTTTTAACAGTAAATGTAACGGAAGCAGATTCAACTTGTGCAACTGTATATTTTCCATTAGCTGTTGCTGTTGCCTCATTGACTACTTTTGCACCATCAATAGTGCTGAGATCTCTAACAGTTACACCATATTTAACTTTTACAGTCTGACCAGCTCTTGCTGCACTATAATTAAATGTAATTGTCATGATAGCGTTATTGGCATTATCTTTTGTATAAGCAATATTATAATCTTTACCGTTTTCTAAAGTATCATCTCCGGAAGTTACAATTGTATCCTGATTGAAATCTGCATTTGTAACTTTATCGACGATAGTAAACTCCGGATTCTGAGCATCAGCCGGATAGAACGGATATGCCTGTGTGATAGTGTATTTAATTATATCGTCTTTTGTAACGGATGTATTCTGATCAGCAATTACCTGTCCATCAACTTTAATAGTATCAATCTCTTTTTTAACCTGATCTTCTGCACCTTTTGCCTGAACGGTTGCAGCTAATACTGTTCCATCTGTCTTATCTTTATCAAAAGCAACATAAGCCATCATTGAGTTATATGTATAACCTGCTTTATCAGCTTTGATAGCATGTAAACCTGCTGTTGCAGTAGCATTTACTACAAATGAATCAGAAATATTCTTATATGCATTTGAAACTGCTGTTAAATCAATCTTATCTGTTGCAGCTTTTAATGCTTTTGAATATGCATTTGCAATTGCTTTTGTGTCAGCATTACCAGTATTAATCTGACCTGCTTCTGCCTTTGCATTTGGAGCTGTCTCTAATGCGCCAAGTGTGATAAGTGCTTGAATTGCTGCATCATCGTTGTTAGCATCAATACTCATTTCTGTTTTGAATTTATCTGCAAATGCTTTAGCTGCATCATTTGTAGAAAATTTCCAACCTGTTACACTGTTTGTCTGATCAGCCTCTACAATCTGCTGACTATATACAGTAGCTCCTGCTGCACCTTTCAAAGTAATAGATGCTGTTTTTGCTGTTCCTGCACCAAATGAAGTAATACTCATTCCGAGTACCATTGCGAGTGATAAGATCACTGCGAAGAATTTTTTCATCTTTTTCATTTTCGGATTCTCCTTGTCTTTGTAAGGGAACATCTTTCCCCAATTTTATTTCAAGAATAAAATCTTGTCAACCAGGTGCCCAGAAAAAGTTATGATAGTCACGTAAGTTCTCTGGTGATGTGTATCTTTTAAGCATCTTTTAAGGTTCTTCGATGCCAAGATTTTTATTCTCAAAATGTTAATTTGTACTCTCAATAGTTTAATGACTTTTGAGGCGGTCATTTTCCAGGAAGTTTATTGACATTCAGGAGTGGTCGTTCTGCAATCCAGTTTTTCACTATGTCAGGAGAACTAGCCGTTTCCGGATCGCACCTTGGGCTGTGCCAAAGTTTTTTTATTTATTTTTCATCAACTCCCATCGTTTTTATCTTTGCAAAATCAATGCGCTACCATTATGCGAACATCCTACAGTTTTTGTCGGAGCACGTTTCATGTCTCATCTGACCAGATACAAACCGTGCCTAAATTCGTTCACAAAATAGAATTTCGTTTACTTATTCTTTATTTTTTGCTCAAACCGAGATTCCGCACGATTTGTATCTGCAAATCAATTTTTGTGTGTTCTCTCTTTCGAGAGATCTTTTTCTTTTCTCAGCAATCAGTTTCTTCTGAGAGATTTTTATGTTCCCTTAGTTTTCAAGTTTTTTCTGAGAGATTTCTTTGTCTCCCAGAAGTCTTGTTGTTTATCTTTCAAGGGATTTTTTTGTTTTTCAGTAGTTTTGTGACTTCCGGGTGCGTTTTTTTTGTGTTGTTGAAATTTTCTACTTTCTCAACAACTCTTTGCGTTTGCTCCTGTACATGATCCATGCTGCGCCGCCCATGAGAAGCATTCCGCCGATTGTGAAGAGGAAGATCCCTTTTCCACCGGTTGATGGAAGGGAATATAATTTCTTGTTGCCAAGTTTCATTACAACTCCCTTATCCACAGTGCCTGTCACAGATTTACCATTTTGTTTTGTAAGCAAGCCATTTTCAAAGGTAAGTGTCCAGCCTGTGCTGTCTTTCATGTATCCGGCAGGTGCTTTCGTCTCCTCGACGGTGTAATCACCATTCAAAGCGGTTAGATCATACGTCTTTGAAGTTGTTGCGTTTGTTTCAGGAGTCCAATCAATCGTTCCATCGGATTTAGAAACACCAGTGGCAATCAATGTACCGCTTTGTTTCAGGTTGAACTTTGCTCCTTCCAAGCCTACATCACCAGCTCCCGGAGCATCTTTATTCCAATCCTGGCTCATTTTGATGGCTGACCACTTTAGGGTGTTTGTGATTGTGTAAGTATTTGCACTTGTGCTGCCCTGATCGTAGGTCACAACATAATTACCCTTTTCTAAAGTGTACACCTTGTTTCCTACCGCATAACCGGTTTCAACCACCTGGTACTGATAGCTTACCGGAAGATTGTCGATTTTGTATGTCCATTCTTCGCTTTCATTGCCATCTTTTGTAATGCGATAAGGTGTCTCTCTATAATCCTTCCATTTAGCACTGCTGTTTTCTCTATACTGAAGCTTGAAGTTTGCATAGTCATGATTTACGGTCGTTTCACCTTCATTTTTGACCACATCTGCCAATCTATCATTCCATACCTTTGTGACTGTGATCGATTTTGAATCAAGCTTATTTTTTACAGTGACATCTGTTTCACTGTTTGTTCTAATAACGACCGGGGCACCATTTTGACTATAATTTTTGCCTGTATCAACCTCGCTTAGGTTTTCGCTAACATTGAGATTTGTATTGCCATCGACTGTTTTTAATCTCGGAACAACTTTTGAACTTGTCCATTTGTTGTTGTTATCCAAGCTGAAAGTGAGTCCATTGACGGTCACATTAAGTTTTTCAGGTCTCAATCCTAATGTGTTTTCGTTGTCTTCCCACTCTTTTTCCACATTCAATTTCTCTGTCTGAAGAACATTTGCAATGTAGTAATTTTCATCAGCACAGTTTGTATCGTATGTGTTTGTGATGGTTACTGCAATCTCGTTTGACCTGTCAAAATCGTAGCTTATACTGCTCTGGTATCCGGCCGGAATGTTTTCTTCCTGAATGCCGTATTCATATGACACTGACGTATCGGCCCCATCATATTTTTCAATTTCTTGTTGGGTCCAAGTGTAGGTCCATTTGTTCTCATCACTTAACGTTTGTGAATCCACACGTACCGCAGTTCCAGTAGATCCTGCCTCTTTTCTATACAATCCCACGGTAACAGAGGTTCTTGCATCTTTATTGTTGTCATCACCACTCCATTTTTTTGTTACCGTAATATCTTTTTTCTCCAACTTGCTGTAGTTGTTGATTACGGTTGCTGTGGTTCCTGAAGAATCAATGATGTATGATGCAGTATAATCACTTGGTACACTCTGTTCTGTTACGTTGCTGATGTTTCTTGTAACAGGAACTGTCTCTGTGTACGCCCAATATCCGTCTGCTTCCAAAGTAACGGTTCCTGCTGTTCCATCCGTGTAGGCAACATCTAATGTGATACTGTTTTTTGGCATTTCTACATTTTCTGGCTGATTCCACTGCTTTCTATATGTTAACGTGTGTGTCAACACCTGAATCACAGGTTTTTGATAGTTAGCAGACTTCTCTGTGTCATCTCCTGTAATTTTGTATGACAGCTTTGTGGAATTACTATTATTTGAATAAAATCCCTTTTTGCCTGCACTTGTTGAGCCTGTGCCAGCATCACCTTCCATGTTATCTGGATAATCACCTTCATTAGCGTAATAAGCATTTGCATCATCAGACGGTTTTACTTTGAAGCTTGCCGTGTAGGTTGCACCTGTTTCAAGTTCACCTTCGATGCTTACTTTGACGCTTTTTGTTGAGCTGTTAATACTTGCGGTATAATCTGTGTCGCTCACAAGCGTTGTTACGTCTCCGCTTGCATTTTTCTTTGTGACGGTAATTGCACTTGTATTTGTGTCTACAAAGTCTACATAATTACTTAGCACATCGGTGATTACTACGTCATTGTATTTCGGGATAACCTGATTCATGATACCGCTCAGCGTTTCACTCAGTTTTCCGTCTGATCCATCTTTGCACTCTGCAGCGCTCACTTCACCTGTTTTAATTCCATCCGAGAACTTTTGCATGCCAGATTTTGTTCCCGATGTTAGGTATACTGAATAGAAGCCATCTACCTCTCTTAAATTTGTGGAATCTGCTACTACCTTGATGGCATCTGTGTAGTACCTTTCCTCGGTTCTTGATCCCCAACCTGTCTCATTGCCGTTTGTAATAGTAAATGTTGGCTGACCATCTGAGAGGAATATGACAACTTTTTTGTTGTTGTCTGACGCTTTCTTTCCAAGCACTTCATCTGCTTTCTGCATCGCATATGTCCAGTTTGTTCCACCTTCTGCCTTTAAGTTGTTAATTTTATTTTTAAATACCAAGCTGTTTGCTGATGTATACCAGTCGGTAGTTTTCGTTTGATCCTTTCCAGCAAAGGATACAAATGCCACCGAGTTTTTGCTGTTTGCATTCAATATCTGGTCAACAATGCCTGTGCTGCTGTTTGAACCATTCAGCAGTGTTTTAACCGTTGGCAACAGATTGCAATATGTTGATGTATCTCTTCCGGATCCCATACTTCCGGATGTATCAATCACGAACAATACATCCACGCCATTTGTACTTCCTTCTGCTCCTGTCACATCCAGGTTCAGGGTGTAATCATTTGTGCTCTGATTGTAAGTGATGTATTTATGGTGATCCGGTTCACCAAGAGTACTCTCTGAAGCTCCGCTACCCGAATCCTCTGATACGACATTCACGCTTGCAACATTTGCACCTGTAAACAGACTCTTGATCTTTGATTTCAATTTTCCGAAGACAGATGTTGATGTCGTATCTGTTTCGCTGTTTACTGAAGTTGTACTGATTTTGGAATCATTAGAAGCCGTTGATGTTGAACCGCTTGTTGTAGTATTATAAGATACCACATCTTTCCAGTCGGTTGAACTTTTATATCCCGTCTCAGTGCTTGATTTTGCTTCTACTGCTTTACCATCGGACGGAGAAGTGTAAACGTAATCACTTTCTACACTACCCTCTTCTACGGTGTAGTCAATTTTCACTTTTGAGCCTTCAGTGACGTTAAGGTATACCGGAACGCTCCATGAACACTTCCAACCATCATTTGATGTCAGAGTCTTTGCTACGTTGTCTTTGAAGCCAGCTGCTTCTAATTCATTCTGACTTAATTCTTTCTTTTCATACGCGCCAGTCTCACCATTGTAAATTGTGTAGGATGCCTTCAAGGTAACATTCAAGCTACTTGGACGTGTGTTGTATTTATTGTCATTATCATCCCACTCTTTTGTAAAGTTGATATTTTTCTGGTTTGCGCCCTCGTATGAGTTTGTGAAGGTTACGTATGTTATTGTTTTCCCCTTCAACTCGAATGTACCTGAATCAGCTGTGGTATCTTCTTTGTCAGTTTCAGTTACCTTTGATACAACTGATGTACTTAACGTGTAACCACTTAAGTCAGCCTTCTCTTCAGTGATGGTAACTGTGTATGTATCGTTTTTGTCTATCTTTTTACTCAAAATTGAGTATCGCAAGCTTCCATCTGGCTGCATGGTCATCTGGCTTCCGGATATAGCAGCTTTCGTGGTTCCCATCAGAGCATCTATTTCATCATCTGTCAAGCTTTTGCCGTCTTTTTTAACTTTTATCTTAAAGTTAATAGTACTTTGAAGTCCAGTTATCTGGTCAGTTGAAAGACCTGAGAACTTTTTATTTAATTCAATTGAAAACTCATCATCGCTTACTTCCGGAATATCCTGGGAAAAACTTACCGCATCCAGGAAGTTACCTATTGTCTGTACTTCTTTCCCTTCTTCTTTATGATTTCTTCCATAATATGTTGTTCCTGACATAAAGAAGAATCTTGTTAGACCAGACGTTGGAACATAATTACTTCCTGTTACAGTATGCCAGTTTTGATTGTCGCTTGTTATTCTGACAATCATTACTCCATCCTTGTTATAAACCTCTTCGTTTTCTTCTTTATCAGTTGCTCCGGAGCTTGCTACACCTGATACCTTTTCATTTACAAATTTTTCCAAGTCCGACTGACTTGTTATGTCTGCAACATCCTTTGATGGTGCAATTACCAAAAACATGGTATCATACTGCGTTGTGTTTGCATTGTCGCCCCTTGCCCTATGAGACAGCTGGTAATTCAATGTCTGCCCTGGCATGGTTAACACATCCTGATACAATGCACCAGCAGCTTCACAGTTTAACTCAGCGAACTGATTGCCATCTTTTGGTGCCTGTGTGATCGTTTTTCCATCCTCTGTGGTCGTCCAGTCATTTTCTATCCAAGAATACCCTTTCCAACCGTCAGTATTTCCCAACGGAGCCACTATTTCGATGGCCACATTTTCTTTATCTTTATTAACTCCTGTTGACTGCCAAACTCCTTCGTTTGTCACGTACTCATCATTAGTCCACTGCTTATTCCCTACTGGCTTTTCAAAACTTCCATTTTCAAGCTTTCCATAGTACGGTATCTGATACGGTTCTGACCAAACTTCTGTACCATCTGATAATGTTATTTTTGCCTGATACCACTTTCTGACATCTTTATCTGATGCCATATCATACGATGGATACAGCTTTTCATTTTTATCTCCCGAAAGATTTGACTTTTCTCCAACGTAGTTTACTTTTTCAACTTCAGTCCAGCTTCCTTTATACGTTCCATTAGTGTCTTCCTGATAACAACCTTTCGCTGTTTCGCTGCTATACCACACAACTTCGACAACGCTTTCATCTTTTATTTTGTCTTCAGTAGCTCCGTCAAGTTTATAAACAGCCTCAATGGTTCCATCTGATATGATATTGTCTTCAATTTTCAATGCTGTGTCTTTCTTATAAACAAAATAAACTTTGTTGATACCTACTTCTGTCCAGATACTTCCATCCGTTGAATATTTCCATGTATACGAATTAATGCCTATTTTTTTATTTCTATCATTCTTTTTTGTTCCAGTCGCCTCGCACCGTAAGTATGATGCTCCTACCCCATTAGCGACCGACTGACCTACAACGCATTTTTTATAAGTATATCCATCAATTTCCGGAGCTACATCTGATGCTGTAATTGTTTCTCCGGTTACACTGTATGTCGTTTCACCTTTGCTTGACTTACTACTATAAGTTCCTCCTTCTACTGTTTTACTTTTTTCACTGCCGACTGTTGCTCCATTTCTATCAACCAAATCAACGCTCAGGCTTTGTTCTGCTGTAAAAGATGCTTTATTGTCACCACTGTAAGACCATGTTATTGTATACACTGAGAAGCTATCGCTCACAAATTCTGCCTTTTGAACATCCTTTGTATCTGTTGTCTCTACGCTTGCCGTCTCATTTTCATCAGCAACCATATCCACAACCTTTTCAACTTCGCCTTGAGCATTTTCTTTCAGATGCATCACGGTTACATCCACTGCTGTGTCTTCCGATTGCTCCTCAATGGTCTTCTGGGCTTCTTCCGGGATCGCCGCCTTCTTGTAATTCATGGAGACATTCACATCACCGGTTGGCTCTATTTTATTTCCATTACTGTCTGTAAATGTGATGTCATAAGCAAGGAATCCTGCGATACCGTAAGATTCGTCTGTCGCCTTTTCATTTAACTTCTGTTCTGTTGTATCGTATTTTGCATTTACCTCTTCAGCTGTCTGCTTCTCTTCCTCAGACATTGCATTTGTGATGTCTGTCTTTACGATCGGTGTGACACTCAGCTGTGCATCCGAAGGAAGTACTCCGTTTGCTGCTGAAACTTTGATTTCTACCTGATCATCACTGTATGTCTGCTCATAAGCAACTTCCTCTGTCTTTTCAAACACACCGTATACAATTGTCTCTGCACCGGATGCATTTGCGACAAACTGCAATCCGTCGCTTTCCTCTGTGGTCGCATCCATCAGAGTCGGTGCATTCTGTCTGTCATCTGCGAAAGCCATTGCTTTCTCTGTATCAAGGCTTGTCCCTGTCAGATGGAATGTGATCGGCTGCTGCGGTGTCTGCTTCACACCGTTTACATAGAATGTAACGTCTGTCATTACACAATTACCGATTTCATATCCGCTCAGGCCTTCTGCTTCCATCTGAGACTGTACACGTTTCAGCACAGCTTCCTCTCCGGAATCCACCTGGACATCCATCTGTATATTTGCTTCCGACGAGCTTCCATAAAATGCTCCTTCCGGAACATCTGCGACCAGTTTTCCGATCTGCTCACCGTCTGCATTTTTGATCACTCTTTCCAGATTTGTCGCCGAACATGCCACGGACTGAAGTCCGACATCATCGTTCGCAAAGGCTGCTATTCCTGTGCTCAACACCAGTACCATGCAAAGCACTAATGCCAATATCCGTTTTTTCTTTGTATGTTTCATGGCGTCCTCCTTTTATCTTCATTGCTGTCGTCTTCGTTTGTTTTTTTCAGTGCTCCGTCTATCAGCTTCAACAGTTCCAGCGCACTGCGAAAGTACTGCTCGCGCTGCTCATCTACCCAGGTAACACTTCCCTGCCAGGTTGCATTTTGCTGATTCATGACTTTAATTATAAATGTCTCTGTCTTCTTCTGTCTATCACTCATCCCAGTACCTTCTTTTATCTTTCTCTATATTCTGTAATGTTCTGTCGCTTTTTGTCACTTATTTTATAGTAGTATTGTACCGTACAAACCATTACAGGAAACATTACTTTTCATGTAAAAACGTTAATTTTTTGTACATTTTTGTATTTGTTGTAATTTTTGTAATGATTTTAGCTCAATCAGTTATACATAACATTTCAGCAGTATTTTATACATATTTCCCTGTATTTTCAAGGGGTTTTATGTAAAATTTTGTAATTTTTAGGCGCTCATTTTTGGATACATAAAAAGGCGGAAGTCCGATGGATGTGTCGGAAATCCGCCTTGGAATTATATACGGGTTTTCAACACTTCTAAATCAAAAAAATGCTTACAGACCGCAGAAATGCGGT
>CAVKTR010000059.1:0-17428 GCA_963659325.1 Dysosmobacter segnis | reverse complement strand
GATATGAAAATGCAACTGCCGTCGCATATGCATTAAAAGAACTTAATGATGTTATTGGGTAAAATAAATCCGGGGCAGAGTGCCCCGGAAATATAATCTTAATAGTGGCAATGAAATGAGCAACTGACGGACAAAAATGAGAGCTGAATTTGGACAAGATAAGGAAGCATAAACAATGTGGGGTCTTTTAGTTTGAGAACCTTGTAAGTTTGTAAGAGTGTAAAACGGCAGGAAATACAGAGGTATACACAAATGAGTTTGAGAACCTTGTAAGTTTGTAAGAGTGTAAAACTACCTCTCTTGATTACTGGTGCTTCTGTCTGTTTGAGAACCTTGTAAGTTTGTAAGAGTGTAAAACGTGTTGTTGAATTGGAAGATGGTGATTTCAGTTTGAGAACCTTGTAAGTTTGTAAGAGTGTAAAACCTTACCACAGCCCAGAAAAAACAGTACAGAGTTTGAGAACCTTGTAAGTTTGTAAGAGTGTAAAACGTTGGTGTCGTGTCTTGTTTGTGCTATATCGTTTGAGAACCTTGTAAGTTTGTAAGAGTGTAAAACTTGATAAGCCTTTTCCACACTCTGTACACTGTTTGAGAACCTTGTAAGTTTGTAAGAGTGTAAAACGATAAAGGCAGCAGAACAGATGGACGTTGAGTTTGAGAACCTTGTAAGTTTGTAAGAGTGTAAAACTGCCATGTTTTCCACTTCCTTTCTAAATAAGTTTGAGAACCTTGTAAGTTTGTAAGAGTGTAAAACTAATCTTTGAATATATTCTTCCTGCTTCCTGTTTGAGAACCTTGTAAGTTTGTAAGAGTGTAAAACTTCTGAACCACGTCTTTACAGGTGACAAAGTTTGAGAACCTTGTAAGTTTGTAAGAGTGTAAAACCTCTGTATCAATGGTTATAACTTTTTCATAGTTTGAGAACCTTGTAAGTTTGTAAGAGTGTAAAACGTAACACTTGATTCAGTGACTAACATCCCCGTTTGAGAACCTTGTAAGTTTGTAAGAGTGTAAAACTGCATCTATACACTCATTTATGAATGGTGTGTTTGAGAACCTTGTAAGTTTGTAAGAGTGTAAAACGCATATTTCCACCATTAAGATAGGATTTGAGTTTGAGAACCTTGTAAGTTTGTAAGAGTGTAAAACTCAAGGACAAGAAAACAGGAAAGGAATTCAGTTTGAGAACCTTGTAAGTTTGTAAGAGTGTAAAACAAGTAGCAGATTTTGAGCAAATAAGGCTGGTTTGAGAACCTTGTAATCTGACTTCGTTATTTCTGCCTCTCATAATGCGTTTAACGAAATCTCGGTATTTCAGAGGATGGCCGCAAATGGATTTTTCTCTGCATTCAATAGAAAAAATATGCTTTTCCTCATTGTAAGAAATCGTGTAATCTGTTACAATAATCATGGTTTTATACCAACGGTCTCGGTGCTCACACATCTTGCGAGGAGGGTGGCACTGGGACCTCTTTCTTTTATACTTAATGACAGTATAAAGGGCAATCTTGTGACAGGCAAGTGATTTAAGACAGGTCAGATTAGACGGGAAATAACATTTATCTCTGATAAAATAGGATAGACATGTTTATAGATCATGAGAGAATGAAAAGGTGACAGAACATATGAGCAAAATTGGACTAATTGTAGAAGGCGGCGGAATGAAATGTGCCTACAGCGCAGGTATTCTGGATGCTTTCATGGATGAAAATATTACATTTGACTATGCCATCGGTGTGTCAGCGGGATCTGCCAACGTGGCCTCTTTTCTGGCAGGACAGCGTGGCCGTAATCTTCGTTATTATACGGACTGGATCAAAGATCCGGGATATTTTGGAGTGAAAAGTTTTATCAAAACCGGAAATCTGTTCGGTTTGCAGCATATTTACGGTGATATGACAAACTCTACCGGTGTGGATCCGATTGATTTTCCGACGCTGAGCGCGAATCCGACAGAATACTGGATCGTGGCAACAGATGCGGCAACAGGAACACCGGTATATTTCCCAAAGAGTAAGATGAAACAGGATGATTACCGTTGCATTATGGCTTCCTGCGCATTGCCTGCGGCTTGCAAGCCAATTGAAATCGACGGAAAACTGTATTATGACGGCGGCGTGACGGATGCGATTCCGGTACAGCGCGCCCTGGATGACGGCTGTGACAAGATTGTTGCGATTTTATCAAAACCGAGAAGTTTTGTGAAAAAGCCGGAAGGCATGCGTTTCTTATATAGCAGAATGTGCCGTAAATTCCCGAATACAGTAAAAGCGCTGGATAACCGTCATATCATGTATGGCAAATGCCAGAAACAGCTGTTTGATCTGGAGAAAGAAGGTAAGGCATTTATCTTTGCACCGAGCAACCCACCGAAAATGAGTACCTACACTATGGATCGGGAAGTAGAGCAGCAATTATATGACCTTGGAATGAAGGATTTTCATGATGGAGAGGCTCAGTTGAAAACTTTTCTTACAGTGTAATATTTACTGAAAAAACGGGAAAAAGTTTTACATCAGGATAAGAAAAATCGGTTGATTTATACATAGACATAGTGTATATTTTTTAGTGGATGGACAAGAGACGGAGGAAAAAGTATGAGCGAAACAGTCCGCGTAGTAGTGGATGCCATGGGCGGCGATAACGCACCGGGAGAAATCGTAAAAGGTGCCGTGGAAGCAGTTCAGGCAGAAAATGATATCAAAGTATTTCTGGTAGGCAGACAGGATGCTGTCAATGCAGAACTTGAGAAATACACTTATGATAAGGAAAAAATCGAAGTCGTACATGCCGAGGAAGTCATTGAAATGGCAGAGCCGCCGGTAAATGCGATTCGTAAGAAGAAACAGTCATCTCTGGTAATCGGAATGAATATGATTAAGCATCAGGAAGCAGATGCCATTGTGACCGCAGGAAGTACTGGAGCAACTTTGGTTGGCGGCCAGGTACTGGTTGGAAGAATTAAAGGCATTGAGCGTCCGCCATTGGCACCGTTGATTCCGACAGAAAAGGGAGTTTCACTTCTGATCGACTGTGGAGCAAACGTGGATGCGCGTCCGTCACATCTGGTGCAGTTCGCCCAGATCGGATCTATTTATATGGAGAACATTGTCGGAATTAAGAATCCGAGAGTGGCGATCCTGAACATCGGAGCAGAAGAGGAAAAAGGCAATCAGCTGGTGAAGGAGACATTCCCGCTGCTGAAAGAATGTCCTGGTATTAATTTTATCGGAAGTATCGAAGCGCGCGAGATTCCGCACGGCGGCGCAGATGTTATTGTCTGTGAGGCATTCGCGGGAAATATTGTACTGAAACTGTACGAAGGCGTGGCAGCGACCTTACTTTCCAAGGTAAAAGAAGGACTGATGTCATCTCTCCGGTCTAAAATTGGAGCACTTTTGATTAAACCTGCATTAAAACAGACACTGAAGTCCTTTGATGCCTCCCAGTACGGTGGAGCTCCTCTGCTTGGACTGAACGGTCTGGTGGTCAAGACACACGGCAGCGCGAAAGCAATCGATGTGAAGAATTCCATTCTTCAGTGTGTGACGTTCAAACAGCAGGATATTAATGGTAAGATCAAAGAGCATATTGTAGAAAAATAACAGGGAGGGAGGATTTGCGTCATGGAATTTGAAAAAATTAAAAATATCATCAGCGAAGTGTTAAGCATTGATGCTGACGGTATTACAGAAGAGACTACTTTTGTGGATGATCTTGGAGCAGATTCCTTGGATATTTTCCAGATTATTATGGCAATCGAGGAAGAATTTGAGATTGAGATTCCGACAGAAGAAGCAGAAAAAATTACAACTGTTGGCGATGCTGTAGAGCAGATTAAGAAAGCATTGTAAGAATCAGTATAACAGGAAAATGGATGCTGTTGCAGTGAGTATTTTTGCAGCAGCATCCATTTGTGGATTAAACAGGAGGAAGAATATGGAACAGATCAAAGAGTTTCAGGAGAAAATCGGTTATCAGTTTCAGCAGGAAGGTTTGCTTCGCCAGGCCTTGACACACAGCTCCTATGCAAATGAGCATCGGATGAAAAAATTATCCGATAATGAGCGTCTGGAGTTTCTGGGTGACGCGGTACTGGAAATCGTTACCAGTGATTTTTTATATCATGAGCATACCGATGTGCCGGAGGGAGAACTGACCCGCGTGCGCGCAAGTATCGTATGTGAGCAGACACTGGCTTTTTGTACCAGAGCACTGAACCTGGGAGATTATCTTTTCCTTGGAAAAGGTGAGGATCAGACCGGCGGCAGAAAGAGAAAATCTATTTTGTCAGATGCATTTGAGGCGATAATCGGAGCTATTTATCTGGATGGTGGTTTTGCTAATGCAAAAGAGTTTATTCACCGTTTTGTGCTGAATAATGTGGAGCATATGCAGCTCTTTTATGATAGCAAGACTATCCTGCAGGAAATCGTGCAGGGAGATGAGCATAGCGGAAAACTGGAGTATGTGCTGGTAGATGAGAGCGGTCCGGATCACAACAAGAATTATACTGTGGAAGCCCGCATTGGGAATAAGAGTTACGGCTGCGGGGAAGGCCATACAAAGAAGGCGGCAGAGCAGGAAGCTGCATATCAGGCGATTCTGGCGCTGAGAAAGAAGGACAAGTAAAAGGAGAAAGGTATGTATCTTAAATCAATCGAGGTACACGGTTTTAAATCCTTTGCCAATAAAATTGTATTTGAGTTTCATAACGGAATTACCGGTATTGTAGGCCCGAACGGCAGTGGAAAAAGTAATGTCGCGGATGCGGTGCGCTGGGTGCTTGGTGAGCAGAAGGTAAAACAGCTGCGAAGTTCCAGTATGCAGGATGTCATCTTTGCAGGAACGGAAAACCGCAAACCGGTTAGTTTTGCCTATGTGGCGATCACACTGGATAATTCCGATCATAAGCTTCCGCTGGATTATAATGAAGTGACGGTGGCACGACGGGTATATCGTTCCGGTGAGAGCGAGTACCTGATCAATGGCACACAGTGTCGTTTGAAGGACGTAAATGAGCTTTTTTATGATACTGGTATTGGTAAAGAGGGATATTCTATCATCGGTCAGGGACAGATTGATAAGATCCTGAGTGGAAAACCGGAAGAGCGTCGGGAATTGTTTGACGAGGCAGCAGGAATTGTAAAATTCAAGCGCAGAAAAGCAACGGCGTTGAAAAAATTAGAGGACGAACAGCAGAATCTGGTGCGTGTCAACGATATTTTATCAGAGTTGGAACGTCAGGTAGGGCCGCTGGAGCGTCAGGCAGAACATGCCAAAATTTATCTGAAGAAAAAAGATGAATTAAAAGACTGTGACAGAAATCTGTTTTTGATCGAGATGGACCGCATGAATACCGAACGGCAGGAATTAGAGAAAAAATGTGGTATCACGGAGCATCAGCAGCAGGAAACCACACAGAATTTTGAAAAGGCAAAAGCCAGATACGAAGAACTGGAAGAAAATGTTGCAAAAGCGGATGAACAGATCAGTGCGTTGCAGCAGCGCATGAATGAGACTGGTGTTTCCAGGGAAAAACTGGAAGGTCAGATCAACGTATTGCGGGAGCAGATTCATACGGCACAGCAGAATGAAGAACATGTGAAAAGCCGTATCGAAGCGTTGGAAGCAGACGTGGAGCGTCAGAGAAAATCCGGCGAGGAGTACAGTGGAAAACAGGAAGAACTGGAAGAGAAAATCCGGGAGACGGAGCAGAAAAAGACAACTTTAACAGAACGTCTGGAAAATCTGCGGAAAGAAACGGCCGCTATGGAGCAGCAGATCGAAGATGGAAAAGCAGAGATTTTACGTCTGCTGAATGCTCGCGCTTCTATGAAAGCAGAGCAGCAGCGTTTGAAAACCATGCAGGAGCAGGCTTCTATCCGTCGGGCGCAGTTAAATAAAGAACTGTTGGAACAGAAAAGCGGCGGAAATGATGTCAGTGGCTTGCTGCAAAAGCAGGAAAAAGAGCTGGCCGAATTAAAAGAAAACATTGTTTCCATGGAGGAAGAAAAAGCTTCCATTGAACAGAAGCGAAGCAACTGGCGGCAGCAGTTTGAGGAATTGCGAGGAAAGATGGATCAGTGCAAGGAACAGTTCCATAAGGACAGTTCCAGACTGGAATCCCTGCGCAATATTGCCGAGCGTTATGACGGCTATGGCAACAGTATCCGCCGCATTATGGAGCGTAAAGCGGACACGCCGGGAATTCACGGAGTTATTGCCGATCTGATCAAGGTGGACAAGCGGTATGAGACTGCGATTGAGACTGCCTTAGGTGGAAGTATTCAGAATATCGTCACCGATAACGAGGATACAGCCCGTCAGATGATTGAATATCTGAAGAAAAACCGCTATGGCCGTGCCACATTTTTACCATTGACGAGTGTGTCTGCGCCGGAGCATGTTCCGGCGGAAAAAGCACTGGGTGAAACCGGTGTCATCGGAATCGCAAGCAGTCTGGTACAAACTCAGCCGCAGTATGAGAAAGTAGCAGGGTATCTGCTTGGACGTGTGCTGGTAATGGATACCATTGAACATGCGGTGGCAGTGGCGAGAAAGTTCCGTTATTCCCTGCGTATCGTTACGCTGGAGGGTGAGTCCTTACAGCCGGGCGGTTCCATGACAGGTGGTGCGTTCCGTAACAACAGCAATCTGCTGGGACGAAATCGAGAGATTGAAGTACTGGAAAAACAGATCGCAGAGTATCGGGAACAGGCCCAGGAAATCCGCAGCCGTATGGAAGATGTCAAGACGGCGAATGCGCTTTTGAAAGACGATTACGAAGAACTGCAGGTCAATCTGCAGCAGGCATATTTACATAAAAATACTCTGGAAATGGAGACTGGACACATCCGTGAGCAGCAGGAAAAACAGGAAGCTGCCTACGCCGGTATTCATGAAGAAATTGCAAAGATCGATGCGGATAAAACTGCGTGGACTGCAGAGCAGGAACAGATGGCAGAGCAGATGCAGCTGTCTGTGAACCAGGAAAAAGAGATTACAGAGCAGAATAAGACATTCGCTCAGCAGGTAGAAAATAAAAATCTTGAGATCGAGAGTGTATCGCAGGATCTGAATGAGATTTTACTTGAGATTGCACAGAAGCAGCAGCAAAAATCTTTCCAGCAGCAGAATATTCAGCGAATCGCGGAGGAAATCCGCCGTCTGGAACAGGAAAAAGCGCAGATTTTACATGACAGTGCAAACAGTGAATCCGTTATTGAGGAGCGGGAAGCCCAGATCAGACAGCTACAGGAGCAGTCGGAAGAGACCGCTCAGCAGAAGACGGAACTGGATGAAAAGTTAGCTGCTATCCGTGGTGAAAAAGAGACCATGCTGGCAGAGCAGAAATCTTTCTTTACCCAGCGGGAAGAACTTTCTCAGATCATGAGCAATCTGGACAAAGAGATGTTCCGACTGAATCAGCAGAAGGAAAAGACAGAAAATGCGCAGGAATCCCTGAACAACTACATGTGGGAAGAATATGAGATCACCTATCATGCGGCAAAAGAACAGGAAGTTCCGGCAGATATCAATGTATCGGATCTGAAAAAACAGATCGCAGAGATCCGAAACGAGATCCGTAAGCTTGGAAATGTCAATGTCAATGCCATTGAGGAGTACAAGGAAGTTTCCGAGCGTTATGAGTTCTTACATGCACAGCATGCGGATCTGGAGGAAGCAAAAGCAAGCCTGGAGAAGATCATTGCGGATCTGGATGAGGGAATGCGTAAGCAGTTTGCGGAGAAATTTGCGGATATTCAGACAGAGTTTGACAAAACATTTAAGGAGCTGTTTGGCGGCGGAAAAGGTTCTCTGGAACTGACCGGCGAGGAAGAAACCAAGGACATTCTGGAATGTGGCATCAAGATCATTGCGCAGCCGCCTGGAAAGAAACTGCAGAATATGATGCAGCTTTCCGGTGGAGAAAAGGCGCTGACCGCCATTGCGCTGCTTTTTGCCATCCAGAACTTGAAACCGTCTCCGTTCTGTCTGTTGGATGAGATCGAGGCGGCACTGGATGATTCCAACGTTGACCGTTTTGCAAATTATCTGCATAAGCTGACAAAAAATACACAGTTTATTGTCATTACCCACCGACGTGGAACTATGACGGCGGCAGACCGTCTGTATGGTATCACCATGCAGGAAAAAGGTGTGTCCGCACTGGTTTCTGTAAATTTAATCGAAAAGGAATTAGATGCATAAGAATTCACAGTAAGTTTGATTTCAAATATATTTGAGGGAGGAAGAGACGTATGGCTGAAGAAAAAGAGAAAAAAGGCTTTTTTAAGAGATTAGTCAGCGGACTGACCAAGACCCGTGACAATATCGTGTCCGGATTCGATTCTATATTCAGCGGATTTTCCCATATCGACGATGATTTTTATGAGGAATTAGAAGAAATCCTTGTCATGGGAGATATCGGAATCCGTGCCACAGAAGAAATTATTGAAAATCTGAAGCAGAAAGTAAAAGAAAACCACATCAAAGAACCGGCAGACTGTCGGGAGCTGCTGATCAACAGTATCAAAGAGCAGATGTATGTGGGTGATACTGCATATCGTTTTGAAGAGGAAAAATCCGTTGTTCTGGTGATCGGTGTGAATGGTGTCGGAAAGACAACAACCATCGGAAAATTAGCCGGAAAACTGAAAAATCAGGGCAAAAAAGTAATCTTAGGAGCAGCTGATACCTTCCGTGCCGCAGCCGGAGAGCAGCTGATCGAGTGGGCAAACCGCGCCGGTGTGGAAATCGTTGGTGGACAGGAAGGATCGGATCCGGGATCTGTCGTATACGATGCGGTACAGGCAGCAAAAGCCCGCAAAGCAGATGTATTATTGTGTGATACCGCAGGACGTCTGCACAACAAGAAAAACCTGATGGAAGAGTTGAAAAAAATTAACCGTATTCTGGAAAAAGAGTACCCGGAGGCATATCGTGAGACGCTGGTAGTTTTGGATGCCACCACCGGTCAGAATGCGCTGGTACAGGCAAAGCAGTTCAGTGAAGCTGCTGAGATCACAGGTATTGTTTTGACCAAGATGGACGGAACTGCCAAGGGAGGTATTGCTGTTGCAATCCATTCCGAACTTGGTATTCCGGTAAAATATATTGGTGTAGGAGAGAGCATCGATGATCTGCAGAAATTTGATGCGGATCAGTTCGTAGATGCGTTGTTTCAGAAGGAGGACGTAAATGAGTGAAATGTTGACACTGGATCGTTTTGAGGAAGCCAGTGAAATCGTCAAAAAAGTAACACAGGAAACAAAGCTGGTTTACAGTGAGTATTTAAGTGAGCAGACCGGCAATAAAGTATATCTGAAACCGGAAAACATGCAGTTTACCGGCGCATATAAAGTACGTGGTGCTTATTACAAGATCAGCACACTGACAGAGGAGGAACGTCAGCGTGGTCTGATCACTGCATCTGCAGGAAATCATGCGCAGGGTGTAGCTTACGCTGCAAAACGTTATGGTGCAAAGGCAACCATCGTAATGCCGACCACAACACCGCTGATCAAAGTAAACCGTACCAAGAGCTACGGCGCAGAAGTTGTTCTGTACGGAGATGTATATGATGAGGCTTGTGCAAAAGCATACGAACTGGCAGAAGAGCACGGATATACATTCATCCATCCATTTGATGATCCGGCAGTTGCAACCGGTCAGGGAACCATCGCAATGGAGATTTTCCAGGAACTTCCGTTAGTAGAGTATATTCTGGTGCCGATTGGTGGCGGCGGACTTGCAACTGGTGTATCCACACTGGCAAAACTGTTAAATCCGAAGATCAAAGTCATTGGTGTAGAGCCGGCCGGCGCAAACTGTATGCAGGCATCTCTGGAAGCAGGCGAAGTAGTGACATTACCACAGGTAAATACTATTGCAGATGGTACTGCTGTAAAAACTCCGGGAACTAAAATTTTCCCATATATTCAGGAAAATCTGGATGATATCATTACCGTTCATGATGATGAGCTCATCGTAGCATTCCTTGATATGGTAGAGAATCATAAGATGATCGTAGAAAACTCCGGTCTGCTGACAGTAGCAGCGCTGAAACATCTGAATGTGAAAGACAAACGGGTTGTATCTATCCTGAGTGGTGGAAATATGGATGTTATCACCATGTCTTCCGTTGTACAGAAAGGTCTGATCCTGCGTGATCGTATCTTTACTGTATCCATTCAGCTTCCGGATAAACCGGGCGAACTGTGTAGAGTTGCAGGCGTTGTAGCAGGCGTGCAGGCCAATGTGATCAAACTGGATCATAACCAGTTTGTATCATCCAACAGAAATGCGGCTGTGGAGATTCGAATCACTATGGAAGCATTTGGTACAGAACATAAGAAACAGATTATTGCGGCACTGCGCGAAGCGGGTTATGATCCGAAATTGATTCAGGCGGTTCTGTAAACGCGGTTCGGGTAATTGTGTGGTTTAAAGTGTAAGTTATGAAAAGGGACTCTGCGATTTTGTCCTAGCAGCTAACAATCGCTTGCTAGGAAAAAATAGCCAGAGTCCCTTTACTGTAGGTTTTGCTTTTAAACCACACAATTACCCTTATGTTACGACACGCATGCATATAAACTTTTGCAATAATGAAAGTTATGGTGCATGCGCAGATTTTATAATTAAATACTTTATTGATTTAAGAGATTGAATTTCATACGCACCATTTACGATACCAAAAAGAGCTTATGTATGTTTGGTGTGGATGAGAAAAACAGTGTATATTTTTACTATACAATGTTACATGCTTGGATACTTATCGTGGTGAGTGCGCGTAGCGTAGCACGAAGTGCAGGGTGGCGCAAAAATTTACAAAATTCACTGTGTAGATAAAGAACTCCTGGAATTTTTTCTCAAGGAGCGATTGTTAGCGACTGAGACAAAATTCCAGAAGTTCTTATAAAAACCTAAATAGTAAATTTTAAGCCACCCAAAACAAGAATTTATTCATTTTCGTGGAAGCGGGACAAAAACTGCCGTGTTCTCTGTTCCTTCGGATGCTCAAATACCTGATAAGGATCCCCCTGTTCCAGTATATAACCATCATCCATGAAAATAACCTGATCTGCCACATCACGGGCAAATGCCATCTCATGCGTTACAATGACCATAGTTGTCTTGGTTTCTGCCAGCTCTTTGATAACCTTCAACACTTCGCCGGTCAGCTCTGGATCAAGAGCAGAAGTCGGCTCATCAAAGCACAGAATATCCGGCTGCATCGCCAGTGCACGGGCAATCGCAACACGCTGACACTGTCCGCCGGACAGCTGATGCGGGTAGTTATTGATTCTTTCGGAAAGCCCCATCTGTTTTAAAAGACCGACCGCCTGGGCTTCGATTTCATCATGGATTTCTTTTTTTCGTGCTTTATAATCCGGGCGTTCTTTTGCCAGCAGTTCCTTTGCCAGCATAACGTTTTTCAGTGCAGTATATTGAGGAAAGAGATTAAATGACTGAAAAACAAGACCGAAATGCAGGCGGTTTTTACGAATCTCCGCATCCTGCATGGTGGTTGGATTTGCTGCGTCAAAAACTGTTTTGTCTTTGACACGGATAATTCCCTTGTCCGGGTGCTCCAAAAAGTTCAGACAGCGCAGGAGCGTGGTTTTTCCACTTCCGGAAGAACCGATAATGGAAAGTACCTGGCTTTCTTCCAGAGAAAAGCTGATATCTTTCAGTACTTCGGTCTGCCCAAAGGATTTGCATATATGTTCTGCTTCTAAAATTTTCATGATCAGTTTCTCCTTTTATCTGAAATAATCCAGTTTCTTTTCTAATTTTCCAAGTACCACGGTCAGAATACCATTGAAAACAAGGTAGTAAATAGCGGTGAAGAACAGTGGCCAGATTTGTCCGGAAATACCCTGAGATCCTTTCATAAATGCCTGTCCGGCCCAGATGATCTCCTGCAGTGCAATGATACGTGCGAGAGAAGTATCTTTTACCAGTGTCAGGATTTCGTTTGACATTGGCGGGATGATTCTTTTTACCATCTGTAACAATTTTACACGGAAGAAAATCTGGGATTTTGTCATGCCCAGAACCAGTCCGGCTTCTTCCTGTCCGACCGGTACGCTCTGAATACCGCCACGGTAGATTTCGGAGAAGTAGCAGGCGTAGTTTAAAATGAAGGATACGGATGCTGCGAGGAAACGGCCGGTTTCGCCGCCGCCCCAGATCGGGTTATGTAATACCAGTCCCGGGAAAAAGTAGATGATCAGTAACTGGATCATCAGAGGGGTACCGCGGACAACCCAGATCAGAAGTTTAAAAAAAGCGCTGACCGGTTTGATGCGGGACATGGAACCGAAACAGATTGCAAGACCAAGTGGACATGCGCCAACCAGGGTGATTGCAAAAAGTTTTAATGTCTGTAAAAAGCCGACGTTTAAGGAATGAATGACGATCGGCAGCTGCTGTGAAAAATCCATGATAGTTCCTGCTTTCTCTAAGTATTTTGGTACAGCTCACTCATCATATGTGATTTGAATCATGATCCTGCTTGCATGAAGATGCCTGTGAACTGTATATTTTTATGCGCAACAAAGAGCGGATACTCCGCTCTCTGTCTTAAATTAAAAATCACTATTTATTTTTACAAATCTCAACAAACAAATATTTCTCAACAAAACAAGTATTTAACCAAATAAAGTTACGAAGTGGCTATTTGGTTATGAGCAAGTAGCATAAGCGAATTGCGAATATCCGCTGGGCTAAACAGGATTATTTCTGCTCAACAACTGCAGCCTGTACACCGTATTTCTCAGCAATCTGTTCCATGGAACCGTCTGCATAGCTGGATTTGAAGAAGTTGTTTAATTCTTCTGTTAGGTCAGAACCTTTTCTGAAACCAACACCATATTCCTCGTCATTTAAGCCAATGGTGTATGTCAGGTTTGCATAACCGGTACCTTCGCCAACCATTGCTGCAGCCATCAGGGAATCAATGATAGCAGCATCAGAAGTACCTGCAGCAACTTCCATTAATGCGTCGGACTGAGCAGTTACAGCTGTGTAGTTTAAGCCAAGTTCTTCAGCCTGTGCTTCACCGGCACTTCCGGATTCAACTGCAAATGTCAGGTCTTTTAAACTGTCTGTATCCTGATACTGATCGGCAACATCAGAAGGAACAACGACTACCTGCGCATTGTTGCAGTAAGCGTTTGTGCAGGACATGGAGCTTGTTACTTCATCGGTTAATGTCATACCGTTCCATACACAGTCGATTGTTTTGCCATCTAACTCAAGGATTTTGTTATCCCAGTCAATTTCTACAAATTCAACATCAACGCCAAGGCTTTCAGCAAAAGCAGATGCGAGATCAGCGTCAAATCCGATCCAGTTTCCGTTTTCATCCTGATAATCCATCGGCTCAAAGTCTGTGATACCTACAACTAAAGTACCTTTGTCTTTGACATAAGCCAGATCGCTGTTTGTATTTCCGCATGCAGCCATGGAAGCTACCATACCTGCAGTAAGAACGAGTGCTAATAATTTCTTTTTCATCTTTTTTCTCTCTCCTCTGGTAATTCTTTGTTTGAACATGCTACCATGTTATCAATTTACTATACTAAAGTCAAGAAAAAAATATATTTTTACAAAGTTTTTTTAGGAGAGGGATGAAATAGCAGCATAATTGTATCGGTCTATCAGAGAAATTAAAGAGGAATAAAGGAAAAATCAGATGCATTATAAATAGGAAATGACAATAAATTTGAATAATTTGAAAAAAACATATAAGTGTAAAGAAAAAACACTTGACAGGGTAAAACAAGTGTGATAATCTAGCAAAGGTGATTGACATGGAGAAAATTGGACGTCAGGTCTTTTTGTATGATTTTTATGGAGAATTGCTCACGGAGCATCAGAAACGTGTATATGAAGATGTTGTGCTGAACGATATGTCCTTAAGCGAGATCGCTGAGGAACTTGGAATTAGTCGACAGGGTGTACATGATTTGGTAAAAAGATGTGATAAGATCCTTGCCGGTTATGAAGAGAAGCTTCATCTGGTAGAGCGGTTCTGGAAGACAAAAGAAGATGTTTCCAAGATTCGTGATCTTTCGCTTCATTATAAAGAGGACTGTATTGCACAGACAATGGAGGAGATCAATCAGATCTCCGGACGGATTTTGGAGGAATTATAAGTATGGCATTTGACAGCTTATCCGAAAAACTGCAAAACGTATTTAAGAACCTGCGAAGCAAAGGCCGCCTGACAGAAGCAGATGTAAAGGCTGCACTGAAGGAAGTTAAGATGGCTTTGCTGGAAGCGGATGTAAACTTTAAAGTAGTAAAGCAGTTTGTGAAATCTGTACAGGAACGTGCGATTGGTGCAGATGTAATGAATGGTCTGAATCCGGGACAGATGGTAATCAAGATCGTTAACGAGGAAATGGTTAACCTGATGGGTTCAGAGACAACGGAGATCAAACTTCGTCCGGGACAGGCGACAACGATCATCATGATGGTTGGTCTTCAGGGTGCCGGTAAAACAACGACAACTGCAAAAGTTGCAGGAAAGTTCAAACTCAAAGGAAAGAAACCACTTCTGGTTGCCTGCGACGTTTATCGTCCGGCTGCGATCCAGCAGTTACAGGTCAACGGTGAAAAACAGGGTGTGGAAGTATTTACCATGGGTGACGGACACAAGCCGGTCAACATTGCAAAAGCAGCGGTAGAGCATGCGGCAAAGAACGGCAACAATATCATCATCCTTGATACAGCTGGTCGACTTCATGTAGATGAAGATATGATGGATGAGCTGATCGAGATCAAAGAAAATGTGGACGTAGCACAGACCATTTTGGTAGTAGATGCCATGACCGGTCAGGACGCAGTCAATGTAGCAAGCACCTTTGATGAGAAAATCGGAATCGACGGTGTGATCCTGACAAAATTAGATGGTGATACCCGAGGTGGTGCAGCACTTTCCATTCGTGCCGTAACCGGAAAACCGATCCTGTACGCAGGTATGGGTGAGAAACTTTCAGATCTGGAGCAGTTTTATCCGGATCGAATGGCTTCCCGAATCCTTGGTATGGGAGATGTGCTTACTCTGATCGAGAAAGCGCAGGCGGAGATTGATGATGAGAAAGCTGCTGATATGGAAAAACGTTTCCGGAAAGCAGAGTTCACATTTAACGACTATCTGGACTCCATGAGCCAGATGAAGAAAATGGGAGGTTTCGCAAATGTCCTAAGCATGATGCCGGGCATGGGCGGCGCACAGTTAAAACAGATTGAAGATGCGATGGACGAGAAAAAGATGGCGCGAATCGAAGCGATTATCTATTCCATGACTCCGGCGGAGCGTGGGGATCCAAACCTGATCAATCCAAGCAGAAAACGTCGTATTGCGGCTGGTGCCGGTGTGGATATCAGCGAAGTCAACCGGCTGGTAAAACAGTTTGAGCAGGCACGCAAGATGATGAAACAGATGCCTAACATGATGGGCAAAGGTAAACGTGGCGGTAAATTTGGAAATTTCAAGTTTCCTTTTTAACCATATAGCGCGCATGCGCAGTGAAGTAGAAATTTGAGGAGGTGAAACACATGGCAGTTAAAATCAGATTAAGAAGAATGGGACAGAAAAAAGCTCCTTTCTATAGAATCGTAGTAGCAGATTCCAGAAGCCCGAGAGATGGTAGATTCATCGAGGAGATCGGATATTATGATCCGACAAAAGAGCCGTCTGAGATCCGCGTAGACGAGGAAGCAGCTAAAAAATGGTTAGCAAACGGAGCACAGCCTACACAGACAGTTGAGAAAATTTTAAAAACAGCTGGTATCGAGAAATAATAGATTAGTGAGGGAAACGTGATGAAAGAATTAGTAGAAGTAATTGCAAAATCACTAGTCGACAATCCTGAGGAAGTTACTGTAACAGAGACAGAGAAAGACCGGGCAACCGTTCTGGAACTGCATGTTGCACAGGCCGACATGGGAAAAGTGATCGGTAAACAGGGCAGAATTGCGAAAGCAATCCGTTCTGTTGTGAAAGCTGCCGCATCTCGCGAGGACAAAAAAGTTATCGTAGAGATCGTACAGTAAAAAGGCGACAAGGGACATGGTGTTAAGCTATGTCCCTTTTTTGAAAGGGAGAACATGGAAGAATTTTTACAGGTAGGTGTGATTTCAAGCACACATGGAATCGCCGGGGAGGTCAAAGTATTTCCTACCACGGATGATGTAAAACGTTTTAAAAAACTGAAAGAGGTCATTTTAGACACCGGAAAAGAACGGATGACACTTCATATCTGCCAGGTGAAATTTTTTAAACAGATGGTAATTTTGAAGTTCAAGGAGTTTCAGAACATCAATGAAGTGGAGCGTTTTCGCGGAAAAAGTCTGTATGTGACACGGGAAAATGCGGTGAAACTGCAGAAAGATGAATATTTTATCGCAGATATGATCGGTATGCGTGTGGTTTCCACAGAGGGCGAGGAGCTTGGTACGCTGACAGACGTGCTTCAGACCGGAGCAAATGATGTTTATGTGGTAGAACAGGAAGGTGCGCCGCAGTTATTACTTCCGGCCATCAAAGACTGTGTCCGTAACATTGATATGGAACAGATGGTGATGACCGTTTATCTGATGCCTGGACTGAGGGATTAATCGATGAGATTTCATATTTTGACATTATTTCCTGATATGGTGATGCAGGGATTGAATACGAGTATTATCGGAAATGCCATTGAGCAGAATCTGATTGAAATAAATACAATTAACATCCGTGATTTTACAAAAGATCGTCATAAAAAGGTGGATGATTATCCGTATGGCGGTGGTGCAGGCATGGTGATGCAGGCGCAGCCGATTTATGATGCCTGGAAAAGCATTGTGGATCGGGTGGGCTATCAGCCACGCTGTATTTATCTGACTCCGCAGGGACGGGTGTTTGAGCAGGGCATGGCAAAGAAATACGCCAGAGAAGAGGATCTGATCTTTTTATGCGGGCATTATGAAGGCGTGGATGAGCGTGTGCTGGAAGAAATCGTGACAGATTACGTGTCCATTGGCGATTATGTGCTGACCGGCGGAGAACTGCCTGCCATGGTTATGGTAGATGCGATTTCACGTATGGTTCCGGGCGTGCTGACCAATGAAGAATCCGGTTCTACGGAGTCGTTAGAAGGCGGTCTGCTGGAGTATCCGCAGTACAGCCGCCCGGCAAGCTGGAATGGAAAAGAAGTGCCGAAGGTGCTGCTTTCCGGCGATCATAAAAAGGTGGAAGCATGGAGACATGAGCAGTCGGTGCTGCGCACACTGCGCAACCGGCCGGAACTTTTAGAGGATGCAGAACTTTCCAGAGCGGATGTGAAACAGATTTTAAAAGAATTGAAAGAAATACAATAAAAATGCAGCATTTTGTGTTGCTTTTTATAAATAAGTATGGTAAACTATC
>CAVKTR010000058.1:0-18096 GCA_963659325.1 Dysosmobacter segnis | reverse complement strand
CGATAAAAAAATCCATAAAATTCAGATATGTAGTTGTTGAGTTTAAAAATCCATGTTAAAGTAATCATAGCAGTTTTTTTGTTTATGAAGTTGTTTGGTGTGGTAACTTAACAATACATCATAAATTTAAAAACTGCTATTTTTTTATTAAAAAGTAGTGGTTGCATGTACTTAGGGCTAGCCGTCGCGCTAGCGACTTGGTACAATATTTTACAAATATACTACCTACAATGAGGATTGGGGGAACAGGATGAAAAAAATATTATTTGCATCATCAGAAGCAGTACCGTTTATTAAAACCGGCGGTCTGGCTGATGTAGTGGGCTCTTTGCCAAAATATTTTCCGAAGGAAGAATATGACGTGCGTGTTGTTGTTCCAAAGTATATGTGCATGGATGCAAAATACGCAGAAAAAATGAAACTGGTAACGGAATGTCAGGTACAGTTAAACTGGCGGACACAGTATGCCGGTGTTTATGAACTGCAGGAGGACGGCGTTACCTTTTATTTCATTGACAATGAATATTATTTTGCCGGTCCGGCGCCATATGGACAGATTTATCAGGATGCGGAGAAATTTGGATATTTTTCAAAAGCCGTACTGACCATATTACCGGAGATCGGTTTTCAGCCGGATATCATTCACTGCCATGACTGGCAGACCGGCCTGATCCCGGTATTTCTGGAAGCACAGTTCAGGCAAAATGATTTTTACCGCTACATGCGCACGGTATACACGATTCACAACATGAAGTTTCAGGGACGCTGGTATGTGGACGCGATCCGCGATGTGACCGGACTGGACAGTTCCTATTTTACAATGGATAAGCTGGAAAGCTACGGAAATGCAAACCTGTTAAAAGGTGGTATCGTGTATGCGGATCACATTACAACCGTCAGCGAGACTTATGCCAGAGAAATTCAGTCCACCGAAGGCGGCGAAGGTCTGGATGGCCTGATGCGTGCAAAATCTTTTGCACTGACCGGAATCGTAAACGGACTGGATTACAAAGTGTTTGATCCGAAGAAAGACCCGGCGATCGAGAAAAAACTGACCGGAGATGTTTCTTCCTATAAAAAAGCAAATAAACTTGCACTTCAGAAAGAAACAAGTCTGGAAGAAAATCCGGACAAATTCCTGATCGGTATGGTTTCCCGTCTGACAGATCAGAAAGGTTTTGATCTGGTGGACTACATGATGGATGAAATCCTTGGGGATGATCGGATTCAGATCGTGGTACTTGGAACCGGAGAGCAGCGTTATGAAGATATGTTCCGTTTCTTTGCTCAGAAATATCCGGGTCGCGTATCTGCAAATATCTGCTATTCGGAAGATTTTGCACATCGAATTTATGCGGGCTGTGATGCATTCCTGATGCCGTCACTGTTTGAACCATGTGGTTTAAGCCAGCTGATGAGTATGCGTTATGGAACCGTTCCAATGGTGCGCGAGACCGGGGGATTGAAAGATACCGTCGAGGCTTACAACGAGTTTGAGCATGCCGGAACAGGTTTTAGTTTCCATAATTATAATGCGCATGAAATGCTCTACATGATCCGTTATGCCTGCAAGATTTATTTCGGTTATCCGTCAGAGTGGCTGGACATCGTAAAACGCGGCATGGCCATGGATTACTCCTGGGCAGCTTCCGCAAAAAAATATGCAGAACTCTATGAAGGTCTGTATGCCCGCAGTGAAAAACAGCGTGAGCAGGATCTGGCATGGAAAAAGGAGTCTGAGGAGCGTGAGCAGAAGCGTCTGGAAGCAGAACTTCGGGTAAAATTAATGCTTGAGGCAGAACAGGCAGCCAAAGAAGCAGAAATTCAGAAAGCAGAATCCCTGAAAGTGGAAAAACAATCTGCAAAAACAACCGCTGCAAAGAAAAAACCTACGACGAAGAAGTCCGCAGGAACAACAAAAGCAGCGAAAAAATAGTGTCTATACGATTTATCATATAAGATAAATAAAGGAGTATCTCCTGATTCAAAACATATGAAACGGTATGAAGAGCTGATGCATGTGCAAAAGGCTGTCAACGGACATATTTGTGAATCAGGAGATTTTTGAATGGGTTAAATTTAAAATGAATTACATAGTGATCTCATTTGATTTGCGGGAATAGTAATAAGCATGTGTAGACAGGATCTCATCGTCCTGCAGCTGTGTATCATTGACCTCCTGAACCATTTCGGAAAGCTCCGGATAATTGTCGCAGTCCAGTGTCGGAACAAGGATGACTTCGTGAATACTGCTTGGCAGAATATAGAAATCCGTCTGGGCTTCCTCGGCCAGATCTTTCAGGAGATTCTTGTAAAGGATACAAGCAGCTCCGAAGAGATTGGTTTCATTGGTCAGTACAAACATCGGATATGGCTCCGTCGGATAGATCCCATCCAGAGAAATGTGTTTTCGCTCCGTCAGGGTATGTATTACGTCATTCATGTCGTACAGTCGTTCCGGCAAAATATGCTGGGTATTTTCTTTGGCAATCTGAAAGAGTTCCGAAGTCTGAATGCCCCAGTTTTGCAGGTGGGAGTGGTGAATCAGGATCGTTGCGTTTCCCTGCGTGATATCCATAGAGATCAGGCAGTAGAAGACGATGGCCAGATCCAGAAAACGTACGTGCGGAACTTTCTTCAGCAGCGTATAATTGCGGTCATAGTGAATTAATTTCATAGCGATCTTGTCCCGGATATTTTCAAAATCAGTGAAAAAAGTCGGATCGATATTCTCTGATGGTTTGTGGGTCTGGTAATCCTGCAGAAGCGACTGATATACATCCTGAAAAGGAACCCCGTGCTGATAGGACTCATAGTAATAATCCAGATAGAGTGTAGGTGAAATATTACAGTCTTTTTCCATAATGGACAGTCCGTCAAGCAAAATGCCGTTGTTCTTGGTAACCTTCTGAATGGAAATTCGTTTTGGATCAGGAATGTCATGTTCCAGACGTTCCATAATGACTGTTTGAAATGTTGAATATTGCATTAAAAATGTAAAAAAGATAAGACGAATATAATAGTTTTTACTTGCTTACCATAACACAGTCTGAACAGAAAGGCAAGAAGAAAATTCTTTTTTTGAAAATATCAAAAAAGACTTGCATCAGTGTCAAAAATCTAATATAATACTTTATACATGCTTCGATGGCTCAGTTGGTAGAGCAACGCATTCGTAATGCGTGGGTCGAGGGTTCGAGTCCCTTTCGAAGCTTGAATATTTAAAGAGTCCCGGTTTGGTGCCGGGACTTTTTGTTTGCAGGAAAATGCTGGTTGCATCTTGCGTGTCTCTCTTTTTTTCTATATACTGAAAAGTAAATAGAGGTTACAAATGGAGGAAGTAAAAAATGGCAGTAAAAATTAATGGAATCAATCACTGCGCGATCAGTGTGGCAGATATTGAGGAGACAATCAAATGGTATTCTGATGTGTTTGGATTTACGGTAGTCAATCGTTCAGAGATTCCGGGGGCAGGCATTAAAGTAGCGCATCTGCAGGGCGTTGGATTTTTATTAGAAGTTTTTGAGGCACCAGGAGCAAATCCGTTACCGGAAGACCGCAGAGTGCCGAACCGTGATCTGATGACACATGGAAACAAACATATGTCTTTTGGTGTACCGGACGGAAGAAAGGCCAAAGAAGAACTGGAAGCAATGGGCGTTGAAATTGCAATGGTAGCAGAAGTAGACGATACTTACGGCGTATTTATCCGGGATAATACAGGAAACCTCATCGAGATTTTTGAGGAATCCGGTGACGTTGTATTTAACCAGCATAAAAACTAAAATGGGTAGATACAACGGAAGATAAGTTTTGGGGCAGTTTTATAATATTTTGTATGAAGGTTGTGTGATAGTTGAAAGGAATTATCTATGGGGTCAAAAATCAGAAAGATGATCGATAGTGCCAGTGAATTATTGGAACTGATCGTTAATGTTATTATTATAATAGCAGTCATAGTGGCAATTATTTCTTTGTGGAAACCATTTGTGGAGTTTGTACAGAATCGGGAATCTGCACACGCGTTTCTGGATTTTCTCGGTTATGTGCTGAATGTCCTGATCGGTATTGAGTTTTTCAAGATGCTCTGTAAACCGGACGTGGATACGATTCTGGAAGTTGTCATGTTTGTTATTGTTCGACATATGGTGGTGTTGGATACAAGTGCAACGGAGAATCTGCTGACAATTATTGGTATGGCAATTATATTTGCAATTAAAAAATTCCTGAAGGAACCGAAAAAAGAGGGGAAATCCGGGAATGGGATCAAGGACAAGCTGAATATTATCGGACAGAAGAAAGAAGAATAAATTTTATAAAGAATGTAGAAATGGGACATATCATATGAAGTGGTATGTCCCGTTTCTTAAAAATCAAATTAGCTGGATTACAGAAAGTATAAGAGGGTATAATGAATAATTACAAAACAGACAAAACCGAAATCTGCCATGACTGGCAGGAAAATTTAATAGAATTTTCAAAGGAACATGAATTCCCAGCAGAAGCGATAGAATCACTTTTAAAATCATTGGAATTGATTATAGAAAATGAACATTTATATCAGGTGTTTACTGAATGGGAACAAAAATACTGGGAAAATCCAGATCTGGATTATGTGTTGCTTCAGAAAATATTAGAAGATCTTGATGGAGAAGAAGGTATTTCAAAGTATACTTTTGATTTATTATTTATGATCGGAATCAGCAGACGAACCTGGGAACTTTATCAGGAGCGGGGAATCAGTAGGGATATTTTTCATGATTCTATGGCAGATATGCACTGGAAGTTGTTGGAGTGTCATCGAATGTATGGCATTTGGGGAACGTTTGTGATGCATTGGTTTCCATGGTGGTTCCAGTTAAAACGTTTTGCACTGGGAAGGCTTCAATTTGAATTGATTAAATTTGATGATGAATATGAGAGAGAGGGGCTGGTATTACATAAAGACAGTCCGGTGATAAACGTACATATTCCATCTTGTGGAAAACTGGATGACACAGAAGTTAAAAAATCTTATGAAAAAGCTGCAGAATTTTACCGTACAGAATTTATGGAGCACCCGTTGGTGTTTGTATGTGAATCCTGGTTATTGTTTCCGGCAAATAAAGAAATTTTACCGGAACAGTCCAACATTCGCAGATTTTTGTCAGATTATGACGTGTATCGTACCAGAGAAAACAATAATGATCTGTGGCGGATTTATTATGGTGCAGAGCAGAATGGTTTTGAAAATCTGCCGGAGAATACAGGATTGGAGTGTGCATATAAAAAATGGCTGCTGAGTGGTCGTATGGCAGGGCAGTCATGGGGCGTGTATCGATATAAAAAGGAAATGTGATATATATTGTGACAGCTGGCGTTTTTTTCGCCAGCTTTTGTGATATTTCAATGTGCGCGATTGTTTTATTAGTGAAAGAGATATCTTTGGAACAAACAGATAAGCAGAAGTAAGTGGGGAGTGCAGATGAAAGAAATAAATGAGAATCGTGTACTGGAATGCTACCAGAAGTATTACATTAGATGATCGTATCGGTATGGAATTAGTATCAAATGCGAAGGTAAAACGATTGCGTAGAAAGAAAAAAATCGCGTCACAGGTGGCAGCAGCTATCATTTGTCTGGTGTTGGCAGGAGGGGCAGGAACCGGGATCTGTTATGCGCAGACGGGGACAGATCCAATTCACTTTTTTGCAATGATGTTTCAGCATGCTTCTATGGAAGCAATTTATCAGGTCGCAGATGGTTTTGTAGAGAGTGAGCAGAGCTTGACGGATGGAAATGTAAAGGTTACATTGGATTCTTATCTTTATGATAAGGAAAAAGACATTATCATATCGAATGTGACGTTTGCTACAATCGATGGTTCTGATTTCTATACATGGACGAAATGGATGCTTACAGAGAAAAATGCGAAGACACAGGAGAGACAGAGGATGAAATTTTAAAATCAATGCTGGTGAGAGATTTTGGTGTTGCTTCTGGTTCTTCTGCCAATACAGGGAATGATGCGATTATGATAGAAAACGGTCACACGTTCCACTATTATGCGATTATTACCGATATGAATGGAAGAAAAAATGCTTCCGATCAGCTGGTGATTCGTGGAAATAATAAGACAGGCGTGCTTGGTACATTTAAACTGGAACCAACCGGGGATATAAAAATGGTTGATCTGAATGTAGAAAAAAATACGGCGTGTGATACAGTTCAGATTACCGGTGGCTATCTGAAAATTTGTTGGAACACAGATACTACAGATGATGTGTCAACAGATTCTTTGGAACAGCTTCCATTTTCCAAGGTAGAGGTTACCATGAAAGATGGTATGATCTGTCGTTATCAGAAACCAGATCCTGCATGGATGAAAGACGGGGAGCATACCATGGATAAAGAAGAACAGGCATACTATGCAGAAGAAGAGGGCGTTACAAAAATCTTTAGTGGAGCTATTATGATGGTTAATGATAATAATCAGAGTGATTGGCTGATGAGATTTCCGGATTTTATCAATGTAGATGATATTGTTTCCGTGACACTTGATGGACAGGAAATCATGAAATAAAGAATTGAATATTAACTGTATGTAACAGAAAACATATGGAAAGCTGTAACAGAGAGACTATGGAGAGAAAACTGTAAACAAGAATCTCCTACTGTTACTATAAGGTGAAAAGTTCAATAGGAAAAGCTGTATCCGGAAAAGCATCTGGATACAGCTTTTTCACGTTTGATCATATAGGGATTTTGGAGATAGTTTAAATTATACCTTTCTTAAATACCATTTCTCCAGCCACACAATCAGCTGATACAAACCCATGGCGATCAGACAGAGTATTACGATTCCGAGAATTACCCAGTCAAGCTTCATAATCTGACTGCCATAAATGATCATATATCCCAATCCCCGACGGGAAGAGATAAATTCACCGATGACAACACCGACCAGACAAAGTCCGATATCCACTTTCATGATGGAAAACAGATTTGGAATGTTGGACGGAAATACGACTTTTGTTAAAACAGTTTGCCGTTTTCCACCCAGTGTTTCAATCAGTTTCATCTGATTGGGATCAACGGTTAAAAACCCCTGATAAAGACTCAAAATCGAACCAAAAATTGCCACAGACATTCCGGTGACGATGATGGTTTTATAGTTGCCGCCTAACCATACGATCAGCAGTGGTGCAAGGGCGGATTTTGGCAGACTGTTCAGCACAACCATATACGGTTCCGAAACGTCGGAGACCGATTTTTTCGCCCAGAGCAAAACCGCGATCAGAATGGTAAAAAGAATGACCAGCATAAAACTGATCATGGTTTCCAACAGTGTGATGCTGACATGCTGCCAGATGGTTCCTTCCATCAGCATTTGAACAAAGCAGGTGACAAGCCGCTTCGGGGAACTGAAAATAAAGTCATTGATCCAGGACAGATCTGCGGCCAGCTCCCAGAGAACGAGAAACAGTACAAAGATAAAAATGCGTAAAAAGTGTATTTTTCGTTTGTATTGCTGTTGTTGATACAGGAAGGTTTCCTGCGTGGTTTCAGGACGTTTCATGGTGCAGCTCCTTCCAGATAAGATTGAAATAGGTTTTAAAATCATCATGATCCCGGCGTTCCATCGGTGTCAGATCCACTGGAAATGTGACAGAAACGATCCGCTGGATGCGTCCGGGACGGGCAGTAAGAATGATGACGCAATCCGCCAGACTGACGGCTTCGGCCAGATCATGTGTGACCAGAATGGCAGTTTTTTTCTCTTTGCGGATAATAGAACCGATATCGTTGCTGACCGACAGGCGTGTCTGATAATCCAGAGCAGAAAACGGTTCGTCTAAAAGCAGTAATTCAGGTTTTAACACAAGGGTGCGAACCAGAGCGGCGCGTTGCCGCATACCGCCGGAGAGCTGGCTTGGCTTCGACTGGGAGAATTTTCCCAGACCATATTGTTTCAGAAGCTGTCTGGCATAAGTGCGGCTTTCTTCTGTCAGTTCATGGCGGATTTCCAGACCAAGCAGTACATTTTTCCAGATGCTGCGCCATTCCAGCAGATAATCCTGCTGCAGCATATATCCGATGCGGCACCGGCTGTCTGCGGTCAGCGGTGTACCATTCAAAAGCAATGTGCCGGATTCTGGTGTGAGCATGCCTGCCAGCAGATTTAAAAGTGTGGATTTGCCACATCCGCTGGGACCGACGATGGCAACGAAATCACCGGAATTGACGGTAAACGTAATATCAGATAAAGCAGGGGTTTCCCCCTGCATCGTATGATATGCATAAGACAGATGTTGAATTTCAAACAACGAATGCATGAGAGTCCTCCTTATAAGTTTTCATTGGAACTATGTGATATAGTATAGAGTATGTAAAAATAACGGTGGTTGCTATTGTAAAACCGCCGCGAATCGTATAAAATAAATGAGTTATGAAGCAGAATTACCAAAAAGAACTGGAAAAGAAAATTCAAAAACTGCAGGCAGACCAGAAAGTACCAACGCTGTTATTGCATGCCTGTTGTGCACCTTGCAGCAGTTATGTGCTGGAATATCTGGCAGAATATTTCCACATCACAGTATTTTTCTACAATCCGAACATTACGGAGGCAGCAGAATATCACAAACGTGTGGAAGAAGAAAAACGCCTGATCCGGGAACTTCCGGTGAAATATCCGGTGTCTTTTATTGAGGGCGCTTATGAACCGGAGCGGTTTGTGGCAGAAGTAAAAGGACTGGAACAGGTTCCGGAAGGCGGTGCACGCTGTGAGAAATGTTTTGCACTGCGTCTGGCAGAGACTGCAAAACTGGCACAGGAAAAGGCGTTTGATTATTTTACCACGTCACTGACCATCAGCCCGTTGAAAAATGCGTCACTGCTCAATGAGGTGGGAGAAGCGGCAGCAGCAGAATACTGTCACGGAACGACTGCTTTTTTGAATTCTGACTTTAAAAAGAAAAACGGATACAAGCGATCCGTAGAATTGTCGGAAATCTATGGTCTGTACCGGCAGGATTACTGTGGCTGCGTGTATTCCAAACTGCAGCGGGAACAGAAAAAAAGAGCAAAAGCACAGGAAGAAGCTGAACATGCAGAAAAATAGTATTTCGCAAAATCTCAATCTGAAATAGTATTCTCATTGAGAATTTATCAGATGAAGAGAACCTGTGTGCAAGATAAGAGAAATGAAGGAGGAACAACGAGATGGCACAATTATGGGGTGGTCGTTTCACAAAGGAAACGGACAAACTGGTTTATAATTTTAACGCATCAATTTCGTTTGATCAGAAATTTTACAAACAGGATATTCAGGGCAGCATCGCACATGTCTGCATGCTTGGAAAACAGGGCATTCTGACCAGACAGGAGATGCAGGATATCGTAAAAACACTGGATGAGATCTGCAAAGAGGTAGAATCCGGAAAACTGAAAATCACGGATGAATATGAGGATATCCACAGTTTTGTGGAGGCAAATCTGATCGACCGTCTGGGTGATACCGGTAAAAAATTACATACCGGACGAAGCAGAAATGATCAGGTTGCATTAGACATGCGTCTGTATACACGTCTGGAAGTACTTTACACCGATGAGCTGGTACGCGATCTGCTGCAGGAGCTGTTAAAAATCATGGAGGAGAATACCGAGACCATTATGCCGGGATTCACACATCTTCAGAAAGCACAGCCGGTTACTTTAGCACATCATGTCGGCGCATATTTTGAGATGTTCAAACGTGACAGAAGCCGTCTGCATGACATTTATGAGCGTATGAATTACTGCCCGCTGGGCGCAGGTGCACTGGCAGGAACCACCTATCCGCTGGATAGAGAATATACCGCATCTTTACTTGGGTTTGCAGGCCCGACCTTAAACAGCATGGATTCCGTATCTGACCGTGATTATGTCATTGAATTTTTATCCGCATTATCTACGATCATGATGCATCTGAGCCGTTTTTGTGAGGAGATCATTATCTGGAACTCTAACGAATATCAGTTCGTGGAAATCGATGACGCATATAGCACTGGAAGCAGCATCATGCCACAGAAGAAAAATCCGGATATCGCTGAGCTGGTACGTGGAAAAACAGGTCGTGTTTATGGCGCCCTGATGTCTATTTTAACAACAATGAAAGGACTTCCGCTGGCATACAACAAAGATATGCAGGAGGACAAAGAGCTGACATTTGATGCGATCGATACAGTCAAAGGCTGCCTGGCTCTGTTTACCGGCATGATCTCAACCATGAAATTTAACAAAGAAGTGATGAGTAAGAGTGCCCGTCATGGATTTACGAATGCGACAGATGCCGCTGATTATCTGGTAAATCATGGAGTACCATTCCGTGATGCACATGGAATCGTAGGCCGTATCGTGCTGTACTGCATCGACAAAGGCATTGCCATCGACGACATGTCTCTGGAAGAGTTAAAAGCTATCAGCCCGGTATTTGAAGAGGATATTTACGATGCAATTTCCATGGATACCTGTGTCAACAAACGTCTGACCATCGGCGCACCGAGCAAAGAGGCCATGACTCAGGTCATTGCGATCGAAAAAGAATATCTGGCACATGACTGGCTGGAAAATATTGAAATTTTACAGGAAACCAAGTAAAGAAATAAAAGAAAGACTTGCATTTTTCTGGAAATTGTTATAATATAGCACAAGAAAAAGACATCTGTTCGCGGCAAGCGGACAAATGAGAAAAGTACAGATCTGCAGAGATGCGCAGAAGAATGTATCATGCGTTGCATGATGCGCATCCCGCAACAAGAATGCCATCGGCATTCTTGAATAAAATACGATCGCAATGGAGGATGTAAAAATGAGTGAAAAATTAAAAGTCGGAATATTAGGCGGAACAGGAATGGTAGGTCAGAGATTTATCTCTCTGCTGGATAACCATCCGTGGTTTGAGGTAACAACCATCGCAGCAAGCCCGCGTTCAGCTGGAAAGAGATATGAGGACGCCATTGGCGATCGTTGGAAAATGACAACTCCGATGCCGGAAGCAGTAAAAGACATCGTTGTAATGAACGTGAATGAAGTAGAAAAAGTTGCTTCTGAAGTAGATTTCGTATTCAGCGCAGTTGATATGTCAAAAGACGAGATCAGAGCTATCGAGGAAGCATATGCAAAAACTGAGACACCGGTTGTTTCTAACAACAGTGCACATCGTTGGACACCGGATGTACCGATGGTAGTTCCGGAGATCAACCCACAACACATGGACGTTATCAAATATCAGAAAAAACGTCTTGGTACAGAGCGTGGATTTATCGCAGTAAAACCAAACTGCTCCATTCAGTCTTATGCACCGGTACTGACAGCTTGGAAAGAGTTCGAGCCGTATGAGGTTGTTGCAACTACTTATCAGGCAATTTCCGGAGCCGGTAAAACATTCAAAGACTGGCCGGAGATGGTAGAAAACATTATCCCATACATCGGCGGTGAGGAAGAAAAATCTGAAAAAGAGCCGTTGCGTCTCTGGGGTGAGATCGATGAGGAGAAAGGCGAGATCGTTCCTGCTACTTCACCGGTTATTACTTGCCAGTGTATCCGTGTTCCGGTATTAAACGGACATACAGCAGCTGTTTTTGTTAAATTCCGTAAGAAACCGACAAAAGAGCAGCTCATCGAGAAATTAGAGCAGTTCAGCGGTGTTCCGCAGGAGTTAAATCTTCCGAGCGCACCAAAACAGTTTATCCGTTACATGCAGGAAGATGACCGTCCACAGGTTCAGCTTGATGTCGATTACGAAAACGGCATGGGTATCAATGTAGGCCGTCTGCGTGAGGACACTGTATACGACTGGAAGTTTGTAGGTCTTTCCCACAATACGGTTCGTGGTGCAGCAGGTGGAGCTGTTCTTTGTGCAGAGCTTCTGAAAGCACAGGGATATATCACAAAAAAATAATTACGTGCTGATAAAAAATACATAGTATAAGAAAAGGATGAGTTTTCCGGTTGGTCTGGAAGTCTCATCCTTTTTGAACGCAGAATAAGCATTCCCCCTCGTTTCAAATGCGTAGAGCACTAAGCGGTGGGTAAGGGGGATGCTTATGTCAGTGGGAGTTAAAAGCTCCCACTGACAGGTTGCAAAGCGACTGTGTTCATGAGCAAGTAGCGAAAGCGGATTGCGAATGTCCGCTTTACTTATAGACTGAAATGTGAGGTATGAATTAATAATATAATTTTTTGCGGAAAAGGGATAGAAAAAATATTAAATCTGTGAGAAAATATGTGTTAGAAAAGTTTAATAAAGAAATTTTGTAATACAGGGGAGGAAAACCGGTGGAGAATAAGGAAGAACAGCTGCACCAGATGTTGTTAAGCGATTCTGATGAAATGATACAATCGGGTGACGTACAGGCTTTGTCTGTGATGTATGCCCATGAGACGGCAGAAAAGTATGAGAAAGCACGTGAGGAACTGCTTACTATTTTTGATGCACTGGCAGACTCTTATGCAAATGTTCTGTTGATCGATGCAGAACATGCCAAAATCAAAACTCTGAAGGTGGACGGTGCCGTAAAGGCTATCTTTACAAAAGACAGAGATGCATTTTATGATTTTGATGATGTAAAAAATCAATATGTCGAACAACGTGTTCACCCGAAAGACCGGGAGATGATGCAGGTGGCACTCAGGCTGGATGTAATCAGGCGGAACATGGAAGTGGAGAAGGAATATAAAGGAAACTATTCTGTGCTGGAAGACGGTGAGCCACATTATTATCAATTTAAGTTTCTGAAGCCGGAAGGCATGAAGTATATTGTTGGCGGTTTTCAAAATACAGATGAAATTGTAGAGAATGAAAAAAAACAGAGAAAGTTGCAGGAGGAACATCAGAATGAACTGGAAGAACAGCTGGCAATTTTTAATATTCTGTCCCGTAATTATCGCAACGTATACCAGGCCAATATTAATGAAGGTACTGCAAGGATCCTGAAAGTAGCAGGAGATTATGATCTTCCGGAAGTGCTGGCAATGAAGAATAAAGTATTTCCTTATGAAAATGTATTGGAACTCTGGATTGAAAAAAGAGTCCATGAAGAGGATAAAGAGAGAATCCGCTGGCAGTTAAGCGTAGAAAATCTGCGCGAGGTACTGTCCGAACGGGATGAGTATACCGGAACTTACCGTAGCCTGGATGGCGGTCAAATGCATAATTATCAGTTTTTTGTGGCAAAAATGGACGATGCAGGGAATGTGATTGCAGGATTTCAGTTTATTGACCATATTATTCAGGCACATCTGGCAGAAGAACAAAAACAAAAGGAAAAAGAAAACGCATTTCAACGGGAATTAAAAAAACAGCTTCAGGTCATCTATGCGATCGGAGCTGAATACAGATCACTCTACCTGATCGATTGTGAGAGTAAAACGTGGAGTATATTTAAGACAGATGGCAGTACGCTGATTCAGGATGCACTGGACCGTTCTTCTATATCGAACAATTATGATGAAGTGATACGGACTTATATCACGAATTTTGTGGTAGAGGAAGACAGGGAATATTGTCTGGAACATGCAACGCTAAAAAGCCTGATGGCAGAAACACCGGATACGGGTATTCATTCTCTGAGTTATGATCGTATTGTCGATGGCGGCCGCCAGCATTGGCAGGCAAATACTGCCAAATTTACTGCAGATGACGGAAAAGTATACCTTGTTCTGGGATTCCGTGATGTGCATGATATTGTCGAGAAACAGATCAGTCAGGAAAATGCATTAAGGGATGCCCTGATGCTGGCAAAACGGGCTAACCGTGCCAAAACCACATTTCTCAATAATATGTCTCATGACATCCGGACACCTATGAATGCCATCATTGGTTTTACGGCATTGGCACAGACACGTATAGAACACCCGGAACAAGTGCAGGATTATCTGAAGAAAATTCATACTTCCAGTACGCATCTGCTCAGTCTGATCAATGAAATTCTTGACATGAGCCGGATTGAAAGCGGTACTGTGAAGCTGGAGGAAAATGTTGTTCATCTTCCGGACGTGCTGCATGAACTGCGCACGATCATTCAGGGACAGGTAGAGGCAAAACAACAAAATCTTTTTATCGATACTCTGGATGTGTTTCACGAAGATGTGATAACAGATAAGCTGAGGCTGAATCAGATTCTCTTAAATATTGTAAGTAATGCGATCAAATATACCGACTGCGGTGGAAATATTGAAGTGCGGATCACGGAAAAACCATGTGCTGCGGCAGGATATGTCACCTATGTATTTAGTATTCGGGACAATGGTATGGGAATGTCTCCTGAGTTTGCGGAGCATGTATTCGATGTGTTTTCAAGAGAACGTACATCTACAGTCAGCGGTATCCAGGGCACCGGCCTTGGCATGTCCATTACAAAAAATATCGTAGACATGATGAATGGAACAATCACGGTGGAGAGTGAACTTGGTAAAGGTTCAGAGTTTGTTGTTACAGTAAGCTTCAAGCTGGCAGAGGATGTAACAGATGATAAGCCGATTGTAGAACTTAAAGGCGCAAGAGCACTGGTTGTGGATGATAATATCAATACCTGCCAGAGTGTCAGCAAGATGCTCAGGAGCATTGATATGCGGCCGGACTGGTCAACCTCCGGCAAGGAAGCCGTTGTGCGTGCAAGAGAAGCGGTAGAACTTCAGGATGAGTACAAGGCTTACATTGTAGATTATATGATGCCGGATATGAATGGCATTGAAACTGTACGTCAGATTCGCAAGGTCGTAGGAGATGAAATTCCAATCATTGTACTTACTGCTTATGACTGGTCTGATTTTGAGGAAGAAGCCAGAGCAGCCGGTGTGACAGATTTCGTTTCCAAACCAATCTTTATGTCAGAACTGAGAACAGTCCTGAGCAGAAAGAAGGCAGATGTCCAAGCAGCAGAGAAAACAGCAATTCCGAACTATGATTACTGTGGAAAAAAGATTCTTCTTGTGGAAGATAATGAACTGAATCGTGAAATTGCCACTTTTATTTTGCAGGACATAGGAATTATTGTAGATACAGCAGGGGATGGTATTGAAGCTGTAAATATCATGAACCGGGCAGCGGAAGACCAATATGATCTGATTCTGATGGATATCCAGATGCCGAAGATGGATGGATATACGGCTACCAAAGAAATCCGCACACTAAAGAATAATCGGAAAGCCAACATCCCGATTGTTGCAATGACAGCCAATGCATTTGATGAAGACAGAAAGAAATCTTTTGAAGCAGGAATGAACAGTCATATTGCAAAACCGATTAATTTGGAAATGATCGTAAAAACACTGGACAGGATTTTTAAAAGTTAAGAACAACAGGAGGCACAAAAGATGAGAGAAAACCTTAACTGGGCGGTACTTGGTACAGGTGTGATTGCAAATGAAATGGCACAGGCACTGCAGAAAATGGGAAAATCCCTGTATGCAGTTGGAAACCGTACTCATCAGAAAGCGGTAAATTTTGCAGAAAAATACGGTGTGCAGAAAGTATATGATCAGATCGATGATATGTTTGAAGATGAAAACGTCGATATTATTTACATTACCAGTCCTCATAACACGCATTATGCCTTTATGGAAAAGGCATTACAGCACAGAAAGCATATTTTGGTGGAAAAATCCATCACATTAAACAGCAGTGAACTGGATCAGATGATCGCGCTTGCACAGGAAAAGAATCTGATACTGGCAGAGGCGATGACCATCTGGCATATGCCGATTTATAAAAAGTTGTGGAATATCATAAAAGAGGGAACCCTTGGAAAAGTTCAGATCATAACAATGAATTTTGGCAGTTTCAAGGAATATGACATGAATAACCGCTTTTTCAATCTGAATCTGGCGGGGGGAGCAATGCTTGATATAGGTGTCTATGCACTTTCCATTGTTCGTAGTTTTATGGATGAGTCTCCGGCAAATATATTAAGTCAGTGGAAACCATCTCCGACAGGTTCTGACGAGCAGGCAACTGTTTTACTGCAAAATACACAGGGACAGATGGCAACGGTAGCATTATCCATGCATTCGAAACAACCGAAACGTGCTATGGTCAGCTGTGAAAAAGGTTATATTGAAATTATGGAATATCCGCGCGCAGACAAAGCAGTGATCGTGGATGCCGAGACCGGGGAATGTACAGAAATTACAGAGGGTGAGACAGCCAACGCATTGTATTATGAAATGCTGGATATGGAACAGGCGGTGCTCAGTGGTAATGCAGGCGGAATGCATCTGGAATATACGAAAGATGTTATGGGTATTATGACGAAACTTCGGAAGGACTGGGGGATGAAATATCCGGAAGAGAATTGGGAGTAGGTTTTTTGTAGAAAAAGTAAGCACAGAAAAGGAGAAAATTTTAAAATGAAAGCACATAAATGGTGGAGCATTGCAGCTTTGTTTTGTATGATTATGGCAATTTATTCTGGTCATAAAATGATTCATAAGTCAAAGTAGAATTAAAAAAATGAAAAATGTAGAGAAGATATGTATACTATGTGAGTTAGGAAGTTTAGTGCAAGAACCTGAAATTGTCACTGGTGGCTTGTTACATAAAATGTATTGTGTTAAGACAAATCAGGGTAAATATGCAATAAAAGCATTGAATTCGGATGTTATGGATAAGCCAGATGCTTTAAAAAAACTGGAACAGGCAGAACGTGTTGCAGATAGATTAAAAAATGAAAATGATTTTTCTGCAATTTGTGTAAAGGCAGTGGATGGGAAAATGATTTTTGAAGTGGATCATATATATTGTGAAATTTTTGAATGGTTTGACGGAAAATCAATTTTTTAGCCAGATATAACAGCTGTTCATTGTGCAAAAGTCGGAGAACAATTGGGAAAGATCCATGCTTCAAATATTGACGTGGAAGGATTGTATCCGGAAAATACAGTGCGTTGCAAATTTGAATGGAAGAATCTTTTATCTGCCTTGAAAAAAGAAGATGAAGTGTATTCGCTTTTGCAGGAAAATATTTTACAGCTGGAGCAATGGGATTGTGATGTGGTTGAAAACACTGCAAAACTGAAAAGCAATCAGGTGATAAGTCACCGAGATTTAGATCCTAAAAATATTATGTGGAAAAACGATGTTCCATATATCATTGATTGGGAAGCAGCTGGCTACATAAATCCATATGAGGAACTGACACAGGTACTATATTATTGGATTGTTGATGAAAATCAGAATTACAATAAAGAAAAATTTGACGCATTGTTGAATGCGTATCGTTCATGGATGGATGTAAAGTACAAATATTGGAATGAGGTTTTTCAGTGTGGATACGATGCCATGTTGGGGTGGCTGGAGTATAATATTCAGGTTTTGATAAAAGTACAGAATCAAATCGTGAAAAATGTAGCAAGGGAACAGATTAAGAAAACATTGTTTGAATTAAAGATGTATGATAAACAGAGGGTGATATTAAAAAACTGGATTTTACAATATTCATAAAATTTCAATATAGGCTACGTTATAAGGAGAAGGATATGGCATCAAACTTAAACGACGAAAAGAACAAATGGTTAGACTGGGCGATTGAAATCCAAAGTCTTGCCCAAGCGGGATTGACCTATGGACATGACGTATATGATATGGAACGTTACGAGCGTTTACGTGAAATTTCAGCAGAAATGTTGTCTTATAAAACTGATATTCCAGTAGAAAAAGTAAAAGATCTGTTTTGCAATGAAACTGGCTATCAGACGCCGAAGGTCGATACCAGAGCAGCAATCTTTGAAGATGATAAAATTTTATTAGTGCATGAAAAAAAACGGAACCTGGTCTTTGCCAGGCGGTTGGTGTGATGTCAACCAGTCGGTAGCAGAAAATACGATCAAAGAAACGTTGGAAGAAGCAGGCTTACACGTAAAAACAGACCTCATGATTGCTGTTCAGGATCGAAATAAACATAATTTGCCGGTATATGCATATGGCGTGGTTAAAATTTTTATTCAGTGTTCGGTACTTGGCGGAGCTTTTGCTGAAAATATAGAAACAACGGAGATAAAATATTTTGCAAAAGACGAGATACCGGAAAATCTGGCAAATGAAAAGACAAATAAAGAACAGATTTTGATGTGTTTTGA
>CAVKTR010000057.1:16253-18215 GCA_963659325.1 Dysosmobacter segnis | reverse complement strand
CAAGGTGCTCATTCATCCCCGCTTTCTTAGTTGCTATCCTGTCTTCCGTAAAGGCGTTGGCCGTCATCGCTATAATTGGAACCTTTACCGCATCGGGACGATTTATTTCACGGATAATTTCAGTTGCCTCATATCCGTTCATAACAGGCATCATGATATCCATAAGAATCACATCAATTTCAAAGAACCCACTCTTTGTAAACGCTTCAACAGCCTCTTTTCCGTTTCTGGCCTCAACGACAGATACACCTTCTTCCTCAAGCAGAAATTTTGCAATCTCCATGTTCAGGTCATTATCCTCCACCAAAAGTATCTTTAATCCACGGATAGAATCTGATATTTCCCCCGTTTCCTCATTTTTTTCCTTCTCTTCACTTTTGTCAATTTCAAACGGGATAATGACATCAAAAGTAGTTCCTTTATCTTTTTCACTTTCCACAGTGATTTTGCCGCCCATCTTATCTGTCAGTTTTTTGGTAATTGACATACCAAGTCCGGTGCCGCCATACTCCGAACGATTCTTTTCATTTTCCTGTGTAAATGGTTCGAATATATGTTCAATAAATTCCGGTGATATGCCAAGTCCGGTATCCCGGCATTTAAACTCGATATTCACCACATTTTCATTGTTTGGAATTTCTCTGCATGTAATATAAATTTTCCCGTTTTCTTTGTTATATTTAATTGCATTACTCAAAATATTGGTCATAATTCTTTTGTAATGAACCGGACTTCCAATCAATCTGTAATGCGGCACACTGCAATCTTCTTCTATAATCTCGATTCCTCTGGCTTCAGCCTGTCTGCTGACAAGTGTAAAAACATTCCTTGAAATAGCTTTCATGTCAAATGGCACATGTTCCAGAATAATATTTCCAGATTCAAGTTTATTCATATCCAGCACTTCATTGATGAGTTCAAGAAGTATCTGCGCCGATTCTCTTATTTTTTCCTTACACTCATCCCTTTTTCTGATATCCTCCCGGCACCGTTCTGCAACATCCAACATTCCAACAATACCATTCAGCGGCGTACGGATATCATGACTCATACGCAGCAGAAAGTCCGTTTTTGCCCTGTTGGCCTGCTCCGCATCCTGCTTTGCAGCCAGCAGTTCTTCCTGGTATACTTTTTCCTTTTCTCTTGTTATTTTTAATTCATTTAAAGTGTTTTTTAATTCTTCATTTTCCTGCAGGATATAAATCATATTTTTCAGCTTGCTGGCATCCAGTGCAAAAAGGCAGAAAACCATACCATACACGATAGAGAGTCTGCCCAGCCATTCGATATCATAGACTGTCGACATAATGGTCGATGAAATGATAAAGAAAGCTATCAGTAACAATATCATTGTATTTATTTTTTCATTCTCTTTGTGCTGTTTAATAATATAGTACACAAACAAGAGTACATATCCTATTACCGTAACCAGAAAAACCCAGCCTAACGGGCCTCTGACAAAATGATTCGTATCACTAAACGAATAAACCTTATCCGTAAAAAACGGGGATATAGCGCAAACTACACAAATCCATACTGGAATCTTTAATATATTCCGAGCTGCCCTGTTATTTTCATGCGGCCAGATGAATCGTATAAACAGATATACTAACACAGCTCTGAGAACATATGCAGCTGCTGATAATAGAATACGGAAAACCGTTGGTTCACTCCAGTATCCTGTAACTTTTTCCAGGTTGAATATAATCAGTTCCGCACATTCACAATATAAAATATTCATAAACTTGCGGACATCTTCTTTATCTAATACATTCTCTTTATTTAAAATCACCCAGATAAATATCAGTCCTATTATTTCCGCAAAATTATTACTCAAAAACGATTCCACCGTCATCTTAAGTCCCTTTTCCTATCAGATTGATTCTTTCTTAAAAAAATTTTAGCAAAAATATGTTTTAACATCAAGTCATACCTGACAACAATATGCTCTAATCAGACATC
>CAVKTR010000057.1:10162-16227 GCA_963659325.1 Dysosmobacter segnis | reverse complement strand
CACCCAGATATCGGAAAGTCTGTCATCCAGGAATCTCTCTGCAATTTCATAGGAGCCTGCTGCATATTTTTTGATGGTATCTCTTTTTTTGAATGTATCTGCAATTGCATCTGCCATTTTTTCAACGTAGATATTTTCATATTGCGAATCTGCCAGTTCAGCCAGAACAACCGGAATACGGACACCGTTTTCTCGATTCTTAATATACATCCTGCTTGAATAACGTACATCCCATCCAATAACCGCATTTCCGGCAGCCACGGCTTCCATCATAGATACGCTCATGCACTCCCAGGTAGACGCACTGACAAATGCCTCATACCGCAAGTACCTGCCATCCATATCCCGATGTCCCATAAATCGAATGTAACTCTCTGCTCCCGCTGATACAACAATCTCCTTCAGTTCATCTACATACGCTTTGACGCCGTCGCCATATATATCAATACTCAGCTGAGGGATTTTTTCATGTGCTTTTATAACAGCACGGATAAGCATATCCGGCTTTTTTCTTGAATGCAGCCTTGATGCTGTTATCAACGAATACGGTCTTCTCTCTTCCACAGGATATTCCAGCTTTTCAATACCACAGGTGGGTGCAACATAAATGATAGGAGACTCTAAGCCCTCATCCCTAAACCGCTTCAGCATGTCAGCTTTCTGATCTTCAGATGCCACCACAAAACCGGCGATTTTATCTATATTCCGGATATAATACAAGTACTCCTTATTCCATCCAAGTGCGCCAATTTCTTCTCCCGGCAAAAAATAATGATCTGAATGATGATATACAAGAATCTGCGGCAACTTTCTCAGATGAAACAACGGTTCGATCCATTTTTCGCCCAGAGGACGGTCTAAAATAACCACATCTGACTCTGTCATATTCATTTTCTTGACAAACCGTTCCAGAAAAGCAAACTGGTCAAGAATCTGTCCATTCGGAAACACATACCGTTCCACGCTTTTTGCGTTATATCCATGCACGTATGCATAAGGATCAGGCTCCTCACCCTCATACTTAAACATATCAAAGCATACTCTGCCATCTGCATCGTAAAACGTTGTCCTGTCCCTCTTCGCATATGCACCATTTCCGTCATCAGCTGTAATATAATGATGTGTCCACATAAGACGATCGGTATAAATATCCTGTGCAATCAGCCGCTCTGATTCGTAGCGGTTGATTGCATATATACTTTCTTCATCATCTCTAAGTTCCATGACTGCCGTGCGCTTGTTACCAGCAAAGAGCTGAACACGTTTTTCCTCCCGGATTACTTTTAAGTTTGGTACAATACGCTGATATTTTGCAATATAATCGCTGGCAGAAAACCTGCCGGAAAGTTCTGTCTTTCCGGTTAGGAATGCATGAGCCGAAAGCATCTTATCATCCGAAATTCCAAGATTTCTATATCGCCGGATATAATATTCGTCTGGCACATCTGTAAATACATATGTCACTTTTTCTCCGCTTTTTTCCAGCATTTTTCCACGTCTGGCCTGGGCTGCATCCACGCCTCCCATCTCATAGCCACTGAGTATGCTAAATATATAAATAGACATTTTATCTTCCCCCACACTGATAACCCAAAAAGCACCCCATATTTATTTGATTGATATGTATGGCACCGCTTTAAAATTAACGGCTGACATCCTGAATGATGTTTATCCAGATTCCAGCTAATCTTTCATTCAAAAAACGTTTCGCAATCTCATAAGAACCGGATTCAAAACTTTTAATCCTCTCTCTGCTGCTAAACACATTCTCGATTGCATCTGCCATCTTTTTCACATACACACCTTCATATTTGGGATCAGCAAGTTCTTCTAAAGCTACTGGTATCCGCAGACCGTTTTTTTCATTTTCAACATACATTCGGCTCGAATATCGCACATCCCATCCAATAATCACATTTCCACCAGCCAGTGCTTCCATCATAGACACACTCATCACTTCCCATGAAGAGGCTGTAATAAAGCCCTCGTATTCAGGATATCTGCCCTTCATATCCTGATGTCCCATAAACTTTATATAATTCTCAGCATTTCCTTCTGATACGATCGATTTCAGCTTATCTACATACCACTTTTCACCAGTTCCATAAATATCCAGATTCATCTGTGGAATTGCTTCATGTGCTTTCATAACAGCACGAATCACTATATCCACTCTCTTTCTCTGATCCAGACGGGATACACTGATCAGCGAATAGGGTCTTCTTTCCTTCATTGGATATTCCAGTTTTTCGATTCCACAGGTAGGCGCAAGATATATATTGGGTACCGGAATCCCCAATTTAGGGATTCTTTTCTCCATATCGCTCTTTTGTTCCTGCGATGCGAATACAAAACCTGCGATTTTATCTGCATTACGCATATAGTAAAAATATTCTTTATTCCAGCCAACACTGCCATGTTCATTATCTTCTCCCGGAAGGAAATAATGATCGCTGTGATGATAGATTAAAATTCTAGGTAAAGGCTTTAATCCGAACAATGGTTCAATCCATTTTTCCCCCAAGGGTCTATCTATAATAACCACATCATGCTCTGTCATTTTCATTTCATTAACGAAACGGTTCAGAAAAGCAAACTGGTCAAGAATTTCCCCATCCGGAAATACATACCTTTCTCTGGATGTTCCATGAAATCCATGAACAGCTGCATAAGCATCTGCTTTTCCGGTATCATATTGGAACATATCGTAGCAAACGCTGCCATCTTCCCCATAAAATGTCGTCCTGTCACGCTTTGCATATGCACCGTTTTCATCATTGACTGTCACGTAATGATGCGTCCACATAAGGCGATCTGTATAAACGTCCTGTGCAATCAATCGCTCAGATTCATAGCGGTTGACCGCATAAACACTCTCTTCATCATCTCTTAAGCTAAGGACAGCTATACGTTTTGCCCCATCAAAAAGCCGAATCTGTTTTTCATCTCTTATTACTTTCAGATTGGATACCGCTTTCCGATATTTTTCAATATACTCACTGGCCGGCATTTTGCCGGAAAGATTTGTCTTTCCAGTCAGAAAAGCATGCGCCGAAAGCATCTTCTTATCTGCAATGCCGTACATTCTATAACGTTGGATATAATATTCATCAGGTAAATCCGTAAAAATATAAGTTACTTTTTCTCCCGATTTCTCCAGCATTTTTCCTCTTCTGGACTGTGCTGTATCCACACCACTCATTGGATAGCCACTGAGTATGCTAAATACATAAATCGCCATGTTCCTTACCTTCTCTCTTTATTCACATTCTCCAACAGTTCCAGCCATTTCTCTTCGATCCGTTCGTCCAGATATTCCTCTGCGATCTCATAGGATTTCTTCTCATACTTTTTCATTCTTTTTCTGTCTTTGAATACTTCGCAGATGGCATCCGCCATCTGAGCAATACAAGCATCATAAAGCTTCGGGGAACTGATCTGTTCGATGGACATTGGAATGCGTACGCCGTTTTCCCCGTCTCTGATGAAAACCTTGTTGCCGTAACGTACATCAAAGCCGATCAGAGCCTGACCTGCCGCTACCGCTTCCATAAGAGAAAGTCCCAGTGTTTCCCACTGTGCGGCTGTCAGATACACTTCGTACTTCGGATAGACACCTGTCATGAGCTGTCTGCCCATGAAACGGATATAATCCCCGGCATCTGCCGCTGCTATGATCTGCTTTAAGGAATCCACATATTCATCCGGTCCTTTTCCGTATATATCAAAAGTAAGCTCCGGTATAGTTTCATGTGCCCGGATCACCGCCTTTATCATGATGTCCATTCCCTTCCGGCCAATCAGCCGTGAGGCAGTCATGATCGAGTACGGTTTTCTCGGACTCTGAGGCCGTTCAATGCCAGGGATACCGGAAGCCGGGATCACATAGACATCCGGGCACTTCAAGCCATAATCCTTCATGCGCTCCTGCAGATCTTTTTTCTGCTCCTTTGTGGAAACGATAAAAGCACGGATACGGTCTGCATTCTTAAAATAGTAATAATATTCCTTATTCCAGAAAATGGCATCCGGATCTTCCCCGGGGAGATAATAATGACCGGAATGCAAAAAGAGATAAATCGGTGCTTCCGAATGCATCTCAAATAATGGCTGAATAAAAGCCAGCCGCATCGGACGGTCAATAAAAATCATGTCATCCTTTGTCATATGAAGTGCTTCCAGAAAGCGCTTCAAAAATTCCGGTTTCGTAAGGACTTCCCCATCGGGGAAGATATATTTTTCATAATCTCTGGCATCCGCTGACAGACCAATCCGCATATTTTTTGCAATGTCGATATCCCCACCCGGAAGTAATTCAAAGCAAATACGTCCATCGGCATCATAAAAGGTCGTCCGGCTCAATCTGGCATAGCTGCCATTCTCATTCTGTGCGGTAACATAATGAAACGTCCACAAAAGGCGGTCCGCATAAACTTCCCGGGCAATCAGCTTTTCATATTCATAATAATTGATTGCATAAAAAGATTCGCCATCTTCCCGCAGAAACATCGTCATTACACGTTGATTCTGTATTTTGATTTCTATACTGTTTTCATCACGTATAACAGAAATATTCGGCTGTATTTTCATGTATCCTGCTATCCAGTCACTGGCTGAAATGCTGCCGGAAATATCCGTCTTTCCTGTCATAAAAGCATGCATCGAAAGCATCTGCTCCCTTCGCAGCCCCAGTTTCTGATAACGTTCGATATACATCTGATCCGGCACATCTGTAAAGATGTACTTCACTTCTTCCCCCGCCTTTTGAAAGAACGGATCACGCCTGACCTGTGCAACATCAACACCGGAAAGCTCATACCAGCTTAAAATGCTAAAATCATATACCATGAATTCCTAGTTTCCTTTCATCACCCGGCTCATCTTTTCCATCTGCATCTTCTGCTGGATGGCAGCCTCTTTTTTGATTTGCTCCGGATTTTCAGACAGCTGCTGTATTTTTTTGATCATGCCGACGGCATCCGTCTCATCAAAAAGATTTTCCTCCAGAAAATACTGCTTCTGATGTGCTGTATTCACAAAGCCCATCAGAAGCAAACCGTGTAAAGCCGCCTTCTCAATGGAATCCGGATAAGCGTAGGCACGGTTAATGTCCAGATAAAAGGTACATTTTTCCAGAAGTTCTTCCAGCTTGTCAGAGCTGATCGTGGAATACAGGTGGATATTTGTTTTCTGCTTTTCCAGTTCATACAGCCAGGGCGAAAAAGCTGTCGTAGCTGCAATATGAAAACTGTACTGAGGCAGGGCATCTGTCAGCGCTTCCAGTGCTTCCAGCTGATCTGAGGTTGTCAGGATCAAAATATCCCGCCCTTCCTCTTTCTTTGCAATATACTTCGCCGTATCCTCAGAGACATAACAAAAGGCCTCTTTATTGTCCTTTGCCTTCTCCAGAAATGAACAGTCTGTAATTCTGACCGGTACATTTTCCAACAAAGCCTTCTGACGCCCGGAGGTGACAATAATCTGTCTGTCCTCTGTGCAAAATGCCGCAAGATATGCTCGGATCCAGTCCTCCGCCGTGTGATAATACTGCATGATCCCCATTTGAGTCAAAACTCCAAAAATTCCATTGCTATGGTTCAGGCACAGAAGTTCCTTATGGTCTGACGTATAATATGACGTTTCCAGAAGCTTTCCCATCTCGTCCATATGGTCACTTTTATAAACACAACCATACCGATCGTAATAATCCGCCCGGACAATCTGACCATTCTCTAACCATTCAACATGATCGACCAGTCTTTTTTCTTTCGGATTGCGCACATAGATTTCGCCTTTTTTTACTCCCATGTCAAAGATTGCACCACGTTCAAGATAGGGCATGACCATCCATAGCTCCGGCACTGGAATAAAAGCATAATACAGATCCCTGAACTCCCGCTCCGGCTCCCATGTGCGGATATAAGCATCATAGATTGATGTCACGTGCTCCGGTAAAAAGGCAGCATCTGCCAGCACCAGTCCCTCAAAGTTGTTCTTCCTGTCCCTGCCCGGCACAGATTCACTATTCAGACAGCGTATACTGTCCCAGAGCCAATGCTCTTTTA
>CAVKTR010000057.1:6582-9929 GCA_963659325.1 Dysosmobacter segnis | reverse complement strand
GCAACACTGTCTACCATCAGCAGCACCTCAAGCACTACGATAACCCAGATCATACTCATTCCACTTTCTGTTCCTAAATACATAACTTTATCCTCCTGTTATTCAAAGATTTTTTTATAATTATCAGTACCTTCTGCCATTGCATGCTTCTGCTGAAGTTTCAGATGTCGTTTCAAAGATTTTCCATCCTGCATAACCTCGTCGATGACTTTCAGCATGTCGTCTGCATTGGTAAAAATATGTTTCTCTGCTACGTAATTCCTGTTATGGAGCGTGTTTTCGAATCCCAGAATCAACTGATTATTCAAAAATGCTGTCTTCACAGAAGATACGATCTCATTGGCATGGTTGATATCCAGATAAAGATCACACTTTTTGAAAAGTTCCTCTAAGACTCTGGTTTTTACACCGGGATAGAGGCAGACATTTTCATATTTTGCCATTGCCAGAAGTTTTGAAGACATTTCGGTAATGGCTGCGATATGGATCGTCATCTGCGGCATATGTGAAACCAGATATTCCAGCTGCTCAATCTGATCCGAATTCGTACAGATCAGAACATCCCTGCCGCCATGATTCTCACTCTCATAATCATAGACAAATCCAAGCGGTTTCACGATATCAGCCGGTGCACCAAGTTCGATCAGCTTTTCGTAGCTGTCTTTTTTCTGAACAAAAATCTGTCTTGTCCGGCTTGCTCTGCCCTGCAGAATGATCTGCATATTTCCCGGAATATCGTTTCGTACGTTTTCCTGCCAGAACAGGATATCGTTCTTTTCCGGAGAAGACAGGGATTCCGATAAGAAGAACGGTGTCGACAGCGAATTATAATAGATACTGTCATACGATATTCCTGCCGCTTCAAAGAAGTATTTCAGCAGCTGCACCTTATTGCGGAACAGATGAACCTTTCCATCACGGTTCAGAATGATATCTCCCGTTACAAAGTTCTCAACGATAACTTCTCTGTTCTGTGCTGTATAGTAGCTCTTGCAGAAACGCTGGCCTTTTTTTGAAAAGGTCGTTCTTGCATACAGGGCTCCATACTGGTCATAATGATCTGTGGAACGGACAACCCCATGTTCGTCCATCCAGTCCACAAAGGACACCAGTCTTTTATGGGCAGGCGCTGTATAGAAAATGCTGCCTCGCTGCTGATAAAGATTCATGATCTTTCCGGAAGAATTGGTCGCCTCAATCTCCCAGTAATCCGGAATATTGATCTGGTTAAAATACCGAGCCTTCCCCGGAATCCCCTTTTCGCCTTTGAAATTTCCACAAAAATACCGGTACACCGAGAGCACATCTTCCGGCAGGAATCCGCTGTCCTCAATGACAACCACCTTTCCCTGAAAACCGGATGCTTTGAAGGCCTGATGCAGCATACGGCTTTCTTCACCATAATTATCCAGCAATAATACATCATTTATTCCACTATTTTTGCCCATCGCTTTTCCACCTCCTCTGTCAGATAACGGCTGGCCACCTCGTAGGAGTGTTCGTGGAAAGCTTCAAGATCCGCCTCCTTGAACAGCTTGATGACCTTTTGGGCTAATCCGTCAATTTTCTGGCGGATTGTTGTTTCATCATCGATCGGAATCAGATATCCGTTCTGTCCGTCATCGATAAATGTCGGATTACCATACCGGACATCGAATCCAATGATCGGCAGACCGCCTCCGACTGCTTCCATCAGTGTCAGGCCAAATCCCTCGCTCGTAGAACCTGCGAGATAAAGCTCATATTTCTGATAGACATCCGTCAGATTATGCTGGCCGCAAAGAGTAATATAAGACTCAGCACCAAACTCTTTGATCTTTTCACGAATCTTTTTTTCCTCACCACCCTGTCCGTAGATATCCAGTGTAATCTCCGGCACTTCCTTCTTCGCTATGGCAACCGCCTCAACAATCCAGTCGATATGTTTCTCTGTCGCAAGCCGGGATGCTGTAATAATAGAAAATGGTTTTCTCTCCTGCCCTTCTGCCGGACGCTTCAGCTCCGGCAGACTTCCTACCGGAACCGTATAAATCTTCGGTGTGGCATTCATATATTTCTTAAATTGCCAGGCAACCAGATCTCTCTGCTCATCTGTAGCCGCAATAAAGAAATCAATATGCTTATGCATCGCAAATGGATACTCATAATAATTATTCCAGAGAATATAATCATCGTCTGTGCTGCCCTCAGAGAAATGATCCGCATGGATAACTATACCGATCCTTGCCGGAGGTGCCGCCATAAAGATGGACTGACCAACCCCTGTTGTACGGTCTACAATGATAATGTCCTTTTCGGTCATATGAAGGCATTTGATAAAGTAGCCGACAAATTCCTCCTTTGAGCAGATCAGGCGATCCGGAAACTGGTACATGACATTGCCGTCATCATTGATTTCTTCATAGGCCACCGAACCATCTTCATTAAAGAACCGACGCAGATACATATGGGCTTTTCCATCTAATGGTGCATAATATTCAGAAAACACACGACCATAAGTAAAATAATCCTTCCGGATCAGACAGCCGTTGACAACAATTTCCACCCGGTGAACAAAATTATCCTCTGCATTTGTAAAATATACCGTGTAAAATGTATTTTCTCCATCAAACACATAACGTCCGATTTTCTCATCCCGGGTATATGTATATCTGCGTTTTGCAATTGTTTTTTCAAGGTCAGCTGTTGTATAGGTCACAGGTGTCATTTTGAAATCAGTAAAATACATATACAGCCAGATAACTTCAGAATCCAGGAATCCGATATTTCTTGTCATATGCTCGATATGCTCATAGGTAATCATGTCTGTAAAAATGAATTTGGCATCTGCGCCAATATTACGCAGCATGGCTGCACGGTAGGCCTGTGCATATTCCACACCGCTCGAAGCCCAGCCTATGCCAAGGTTTACATTGTAAATCATATGCTATTATTCCTCTCTCTTGTATTTTCTTACGGAAACAGAATCTTCATATTTCCTTCTGCATCCAGTTGGGGTTCTCCGAGGAGAAAATTTCTGAGCAAATCCCGTTTTACGTCAATCTGCATCCGCAAAAAGGCACTGTAGGCCTCCTGCTGATATTCATAAACCGGATTTCTCTGGGCTGACTGCCGTCCGGAGATGACATATTGCAGCTGCTGGACATAATCTACTTCCTCCACCCATGCATCATCCATCGTATGCAGGGCACACAGCCGGATAAATTCCTTCAGTCTTTCCTCATCATCAAAAGACTCTATACGCTCATCGATCAGCTCCCTCGTATAACGGATCAGTGCCCGCTTAACTTTCCCTTTCCTCAGATGCCTCTTTTTGAGACAGCCAAGCAGCGGATTCTCTGTTTCCA
>CAVKTR010000057.1:0-6358 GCA_963659325.1 Dysosmobacter segnis | reverse complement strand
TTGTCTTCATTGAACTTTCTGGCACCGTTGATGATCCGTTTCAGACGGTGTCTGGTCATATGTTTCTTCCTCAGAAGCTTTTCTGCCTTTTCCTCCCCGAGGAAGTCCGATACCACGCCATCCTCCAGACAGACATAAAATTGTGAAATACCCGGATCACCCTGACGGCCTGCACGGCCACGGATCTGCCGCTCCAACCGTATATTGGACATACGCCCAACCGCTATAATAGCCAGTCCTCCAAGTTCCGCAACGCCCTCACCCAGACGGATATCGGTACCGCGGCCCGCCATGCCGGTAGATACGGTGACGGCATCCTTCTGTCCGGCCTCTTTAATGATCTGCGCTTCCCAGTATGCATTATTTGCATTGAGTACATTGTGCGTAACATGACGGTCGATCAACGCTCTGGACATCTCCTCTGTATCCTCGATCGTAGAAGTAACTACGAGAACCGGCTGCCCCTTCTCATGCCTTTCAACCACATCATTGAGTGCTGCCTCCAGCTGCTGCTGCTCATTGATAAAAAAGATATCCTTCTGATCCTTCCGCTGAAGCTTCCTGTTCGGCGGAATGACAAGAACTCTCTTTTTATAGACGCGCCACAGTTCCCGCTTCGCATCCGCTATCGTCCCGCTCATGCCGGACAGTTTCGGAAACAACATGAAAAAATTCTGATACGTGACCGAGGCTACAGATCTTGTATCCTGTGATACCTCAACCTTTTCCTTCTGTTCGATTGCCTGATGCTGACCGCCTCTCAGCTTCATGCCGGGAGCACTTCTTCCGGAACCATTATCCATAAGGACGATCTCATTTGCATCTGAAACCAGATAATCTTCTCCCCGTACCATAACGCCATGCGCACGAAGTGCCAGCGTAATATGCCGGTTCAGTTCAAAATTGTCCTTGCTGTAAAACTTCTTAATATTGAAAAATTCCTCTGCATAGGCAACCCCTTTTTTCGTGAGCCATATCATCTTGTCCTCTACTTCGTAGTCCTCGCCCTCCTTGAGTGTCGTAACAAAAAAATCCGTCATCTCATACAGATTGGACTGCACACGCGGTGAACCGGAGATGACCAGCGGCATCTGCGCCGCATCAAGGAGTACCATGTCCGCTTCATCTATGATCACATAATTAAATTCACACAGGAAACGTTCTTCCTTCCTGCTGACCAGATTATTAAACAGATAGTCAAATCCAAGCGTGCCATGCGTTGTGTAGACAATATCTGCTGCATAAATTTCCCGTTTCTGGTCACTCGTGAGCTGGTCCTTTTCATTTTCCGAGACTCCGGCGCGCACCGTAAGCCCCAAAAACTCATAGACAGGACCCATTTCCTCAGCATCCCTGTATGCCAGATAACCGTTGGCTGTGACAAGCATACTCGATTTTCCCGAAAGCGCATTCAGATACAGCGGCATCGTAGCCGTCAGTGTCTTGCCCTCACCGGTATTCATCTCCACCAGATATCCCTTATGCAGACCGATAGCTCCCAGAATCTGCACATCATAGGGACGCTTGCCAAGAATCCTCTCATCCGCTTCAATACATACGGCAAATGCCTCCACCAGAAGCCGGTCCAGCTTCTCCCCATGGGAGATCCGCTCTTTAAACTCAACCGTCTTGCCCGCCAGTTCTTCGTCCGAAAGTGCCCGGTAAGTATCCTCCAAAGCCCGTATTTTCTTTAATATACCTTTAAACTTACTCGTTTTCATTTGCATACTCCGTTAAGGTAAAAGAATGAAAGTGAAATTTTTCTGCACCGGCATTGATCAGTTCTATCTTGTAGCTGTAAGTTTTCAACGGACATCTAAAATCCATCTCCCGCTCTCTCAGCACCAGGCTCTCCACTTCATTTTCATACCGGTCGTAAAACACAAGCCGGAAAAGTATCCCCGGGTTTTCTTCCTCTGCGAAATCAACTGCCATATGGTAGCGTCTCTCTCCATCAATCAGCGGAAGTGTCGGTTCTGTTCTCATTGCCTGAAAATTCACCATAGAATACCAGGTTTTGATGACCTTTCCGGGGGGCATCATACCGTTGATAAACTCTACATCCTCCGGATTATGGAAAATAATCTTCGAGCCGTAGAGATAGGCATCCGCCACATATTCATACCACAGAATCTTCCAGCTAACCTCTGACATCGTTCTTAATCCTCTCCAAACTCTCTTGTAAAATATGTATGCAGCACATTGTTGTACTGATTGACAAACCAGCTGACAATACCAGCCGTATTATCATTGTGGCGGCCATGCAGTCCCTTACTGTATACCTCTATGCAGTCATCCCTGATGTGGGATAGCAGTGTGGGATATGCTGTCGGATCGTAATCATCCTCAATCATGTATGCAATCACAAACCGGGTATCCTCCCACTCTGTCGCATCAAACTTCTTCCAGAAACAAAGATTTGCTTTTTTAACTGCATAGGCATCCAGCGAGCCATAGTGCTTCAAAAGCACATCCAGTGACGTCGGGAATCCTCCCGGACGGTGAATCCGCTCGTTATCCGCCACATCCCCGATGCTTGCCAGCGGCTTGCCGGCAAAAATCGCAAAAGGTTTAAAATCACAGCCATAATACAAAGCACCAAAAGTACCCATTGATAAACCGGAAAAAATCATCTGCTCCGGTGTAAACTGAAGTTCATCCAGATAACTCTGGATTCCTCTGATCATCATCTGTTCATATTCCGCAGAACCAATGTAAAAAGCTCCGCCTTCAAGTCTTGCTTCACTGACCAGCAAAAAAGGTGCACCCATCCGACGCATCATATTGTAGCCCTCAAAGCCCTCCAGCGTCTTATATCCGCTAAAATAGACATTCAGCGGGGGCTTCCTGTCACCCGGATCAAAATAAAAGAAGATTTCTTCACGTTTTGGTGTTACAAGCCTTCTGCCGCCCGGCAGAAAAGCACCCTTTCCACGCCTTGAATAACGGTCATGTAAAGCAATGATCTTCAGTTGCCCTTCTCCCTTCGCCATCAGCGATACAAAGATGGGACCTTCCTTCTTTCTGTTTGTAATATAGACAACATCCTGAAGCTCTTCCTCAGAAAACTCCCAGTTATTCTGAACAGTGGATACACTTCCGGCTCTGAACTGCGTGATCTTAAGCTGAATCTCCACCGTGCCGGATTTTTCATATTCCAGCCAGAAATCAATCGACTGATTCTGAAATACCGGTATATTGTTGCGCCAGTACGCTACCTGCCTGAATTCCTTCCCAAAATCGGCCGTGATCACCGGACCCATGAAACCGTCCCACTCTACCTCACCGCGGATACCGTCTGTAATGGCAATATTCCCCGGAGAATACTTCTCACCATAAGGAATACCATAATAATCCGGTATCTCCTCTTTCAGAAAGATTCTTAAACGGTCTTCATCCAGTACCTGCCCGCACTTCGAACGCATCAGCCACTGCGTATCCTCATCCGGTTCAAACGTATCCGTTACAAACAGGCACCATGCCTTCGTCAGCCAGAAAAGCTGCTCTCGTTCCCGGGAACGGATACACCTTCCCAGAATCACAACTTCAAACATCGATATCTCTGTTTCTGAGAGATCCGGCTCATAATACCAGTCAGCCTCCGTTGAAATCTCATATTGTCCGGACAGGTCTGTCTCTCCAAGCTGCAGCACTTTAACTTTGGCTGACATACGCAATCACCTCTCTCCATAATGTCACAAGATTTTCCGATGTATATTTTTTTCCAAGTTCATAGGCAGCTATATTAGCCTCATTCCAATGCTTCAGCGTGTCCAGATAATAAGACAAGATACCCTTAAGACTGCCAATGTCTGTCAGACGCCGGCCGTTTCCCCCATCCTGCACATATTCGGATGTATGCTTTACGATCTGGGGAATGCCCATACTAAGTGCTGAAATCTGTAAAAACAAATCTGACACATCTGACACATCAATCACGACACGCTGTTCCTGCAGACATCGGTTGACACTCATCTCATCGACACATTTCCTTACAAAAAACAGCACAGGGACCTGCTCCTCCAGGACATTTTCTGCCTGATTTTTTCCTGTCACCCGTGCATAATCCGGATTATAACCATACTTTTTCAGAACGGCCGCTGTCTTTCCCAGAAAATGGTTTTCTATATTATAACCGGCCTGACGGGTAAACAGATCCACCCGTGCCATTTCATTTGTCTTAAGATACGACATTAACGCAATGGTCAGTTTCTCAAATACAGCATCTGACAGACCATCCACCGCCACCAGGATATGCTGTTCCTTCAGCTGCAGACTCCTGCCGAAATCCATGCGGGAATCAAAGGGTGTGATCACCGTTGTATACTTCTCCTGACGTACTTCATCCAGTCCCGCCTGTCTTATCACATCTCTTGAATTGACAACAACCGCATCACTATCCATGGCAAGATTCCTTGCCGCTTGATTCTCCTGCAGTCTGCACCGTTCATTAAAGAAAGAAATAATCTTTCTTCTGTCTTTTAGAACTTCACCCAGAAGCGCACTATGCAGCGGATGTGCAGCGATACAGAAGATATCCTCCGGACTGATATGCGCCACATAAGCCGCAAAGACCTCCCTGATCAGTGATTCCAGATTTTCATAAACCAGACGCTGATATACCCGCGTTTCTTCCCTGCCGCCATATTGCAAAAGATAATGATTTTCTTTTGGATTGACCTCGACATGGCCATCGGCATAACGGCAGATTTTCCATACACCACTCACATTCAGGTACTGCTCATATGCCATCTGCCCGTCCCGGTATACAGCAGTCACAGACAGAAATCCCCGATCATCGTAAATATTCCGGCGGAACATCTGATCCTCTCTGTACATATCCAGCAGGAACATATTGCCATCCTCAGAAAATTCCATCTGGGCAAACTTCTGTCCCTGTAAAAAAGCAACCACGGCAAACGGTGAATATACAAACTCAATGCCATCCGGCCAGACCAGATTATGAAAAGACAAAATCCCCGGCCGCTTCATCTTGATCTCCTGGATTGCATCAAAGCAAGACCAGTAGTTACTGTGCAGCAATCCCTGTCTGTGGAGAAAATGTCTGTAATTTGGCGCATGGCTCAGCAATATGGTTGTCTGCTCAATATCACTTTTCCGGTCAAAAAGCTGTATCTGCTTCACAGTATCATCCACCTCAGACTGTCTGCGGGGAACATACCATGCCTGTTCATTTTCTTTCCATTCGTTACCTGCATACCATGCGGGAATAAACCAAAACATACACACTCCTGTTTCCGGAATAATAATTCCTAGATAAAAAATTTATATAAATCGAACTTTCTGTATCCGCCAGCTTCATCCATAAATGTTGAAATCATTCCGACCAAAATCATCAATGACGATGGCAGCATTGCAAGCTCCTGCGCCATATTTTCCTTCAATGCCAGAAGCAAGGATATACTCATGCACGAAGCAAGCACAACACCACTTACGACACTTAATGCCAGCATCACAAAACGCAAATATCTGGTCGTCGCACGTCCGGCATAGATGTTTACGATACTATCACCATTTTTCTGCAGATTCTCTGCCATCGTACCTGGTGTCAGCATCACAAATGAAAATACAATGGTAAATGCAACAATAATTGCCAGATATACCACAACTCCCAGACGGCGGTTAAAATCCATATTGGCATTAATGCTTAGTAGTGTCTGATTATCAGGAATCACACCGCCAATAAAATACAGCAGATACTTGACCAGCATGAATACCGAGGTTGAAAACATAACCGGCATGATGCCTATAGGATTCAGCTTAAATGCTATATAATTCTTATCTGCATAATCATTATTAATTGATACACGCTGTACTGGAAGCCTCAACTCCACATTTTCCATGATGACCGTAACAACCAATGCGCCAAAGCATATAAATATCAAAAGCAGGGAAATATCCTGATAATTCTCTGCAAGTGTTGTATACAGCCCTTCTATAATATTAAAAAGAATAATTGGTGTCTGCTGTCCGACTCCTCTTTCTTTGTTCAGATTCAACATAACCACGATTATCATAGCGCCGGTCACCATTCCAATACCTGCAAGTAACTTAAGTCCTATCAATGGAATCAGAGAGCCTTTTGTTATGAAATCCAGCTCTGATACTCTGGCATATGCCCAGAAACAGGCAAACAGAAATGTACCCCAATAGGTCATTGTATCTGTTTTGCGCTTAGTGAATCTCTTCTTAAAATCTTGAGGCAGAAATGCGATGCCGAACTGAAGAAGAATCGATGCTGTCATATAGGGCATGATACCCAAAGCAAAGACAGAGCACCGGTATCTGTCTCCACTGATCATATTGACCAGTATTCCCTGAACGGTCTGCTGCTGTT
>CAVKTR010000056.1:0-18490 GCA_963659325.1 Dysosmobacter segnis | reverse complement strand
TTCATTGTGTAGCATAATATCATCTCCTACACTATATTTTACCACTGCTGTAAAGAGGATGCATTATATAAGAGGTTTGCTATAGTCAAAAAGAATGGCTTTATACAACGATATCAGTTGTAATTTTTATATAATTGGCAAACAATTAGCACAATTCATAAATTCTAATGCTTTTGACCACAACATCATGTTATTAAAAATTATGTTATTCATTTATCATGTACCTTCAAATAACGTTCATGATTACCTGAAGATAGAGTGAAAAACATATGATGAGCAAGTGCATTTTCATGTTTTTGATGATTACACCCACTCATATTTTTTCAGCTCACAGTTTTTGATTCCAAATTTTGCAAACTCTTCGTTGGTCATATCATGGAAATAAGATTCGATCACTCTTGAAATACCATTGTGCGCCACCAGCAAATATGTCTTTCCATCGTTCCGCTCCTTAAGGTCATCCAACAAATTGTAAATTCTCTGGCAGAGATGCAGCATCGTTTCGCCGCCCTCGTAACTGCAGATAAAATTTGTTTTTGCTTTCTGGAACTCCGGTGCATTTCGCGGTGAAGTACCTTCATATTTTCCAAAGTTCTGTTCTTTCAGTCGCGGTTCTTCGGTTGCCGGAATTCCTGTAATCTCAGAAATATGTCTGGCGGTATCCGCCGCACGTATTAATGGCGAATGCAAAATCTCATCAATTTGTAATCCTTCTTCCAGAATCTTCTGTCCAAGCGCAATCGCCTGCTCCTGGCCATGCTCCGTCAATGCAATGTCCGTGGAACCACAGATTTTATCTTCTACATTCCAGAACGTCTGTCCATGTCTCGTAAAGTATACACATTTTTTATTTTCATTCATCTTCCATACCTCTGTCATTCCATCAAACTCTCCGGCGGAATCTCATACTCAATCCCAATCATCGTCAGTCCATGGGCCGGAGCTGTCGGTCCTGCCGCTTTTCGATCCTTTTTTTCTAATATCGCCGGAATATCCTCCGGTGCGATCTTACCGATTCCCACATCAAAAAGCGTGCCTGCAATGATCCGCACCATATTATAGAGGAAACCGCTTCCGGTAATCCGAATCGTCAGCAACTCGCCCTCTTGTTTTAACTCACAGGAATATATTGTGCGGGTCGTATCCTCCACTGCGGTATTTACCGAACAGAAACTTTTAAAATCATGTGTTCCCTCGAACTGTTTTGCCACCTCACACATCGCTGGAATATTCAGTTTCCGGTAAACAAACCAGGTGTCCAGACGTCTCTGCGGCATCGGAAATTCACGGTTTAAAATGCGGTACTCATATGTCTTACGGCTGTTGCAGTGACGTGGATGCCAGTCCAATGGGATTTCACTGGAATTTTGCACCACAATATCATCCGGAAGACGCTGATTCAGCGCATAGGAAATCTTTTCCGCCGGCATCCGTGCATTTGTATCAAATACTGCCACGTTTCCATAGGAATGTACTCCGGAATCGGTACGGCTCGCACCGATCACCACGATATCTTCCTTCAATAATTTGCTCAGTTCCCGATTCAGAACGCCTTCTATCGTAATTCCGTTTGGCTGCACCTGCCACCCGCAATAATTGGTGCCATCATAGGCCACCACAAGTTTCACTCGTTTCATATCCAAACACCTCCTTTTCAAAAAAACTGTATAAATCCAGTCAAACAAACACAATACATATTTTCAGACCTCTCGGTGTCTGAATGCATTTCTCACTGAATCCATACAGTTTCCTCATTATTTCAATTTCATTCTATAAAATTTATTACTATTATCTCTTTTCAAAACTTTATAAAAAGATCCGTATCACAACAATTACCGCCAGATACAACACCATCACCACATACGCCTTATAATCTGTAGAAATATAATGCAGCGGTTTCATCTTTGTTCTACCCTCACCGCCGTGATAACAGCGCGCTTCCATAGCCGTTGCCAGATCATTGGCACGTCGGAACGCAGACACAAACAGTGGCACCAGAATCGGCACCATCGCTTTGGCTCTCTGAATGATATTACCCTCTTCGAAATTTGCGCCCCTTGCCATCTGTGCTTTTTTGATCTTGTCAGCTTCCTCTGCCAGAATCGGGATAAAACGCATGGCGATGGACATCATCATCGCAATCTCATGCACCGGAACTCCGATTTTTGACAGTGGTTTTAAGCCTTCCTCCAGACCATCTGTCAGCTTATTCGGTGTCGTTGTCAGCGTCATTACAGAAGTACCTACAACCAGATATACCAGTCGGATGGTAAAATACACGGCATTGCTGACGCCCTGATCTGTGATATGGATAAATTTCCATGCAAAATAGGTCTCCGATCCCTGTGTAAAAAACAGGTTACAAACGGCAGTAATGACCACCAGAATCCAGATTGCCCGCACACCTTTCAGCATGAAAGAAAACGGTACATGTGACATATGAATCACAGCAAGCAAAAATAATGTCACCACGATGAATCCCACAAAATCGTGAAACAGAAACAGAGACACGATATACATCAGCGTCGCCAGCAGTTTCACCCGGGAATCCAGCCTGTGGATCACAGATTCTGTTGGATAATATTGTCCAAGTGTAATATCCTTTAGCATAATTTCATAATCTCTTTCTTTGCTTCTTCAATGGTTGTTACCGAAGTATTCACTGCAAATCCGGCTTTTTCCAGATCTTTCATCAGATAGATAACCTGGGGTGCGGCCAGTGACACCTGCTCCAGTTCCTCCACATGGGAAAAAACTTCCGCCGGCGTGCCATCCAGCATCAGTGTGCCATGATTTAACACCACGATCCTCTGTACATAATTTGCCATGTCCTCCATACTGTGGGACACCAGAAGCACCGTCATTTCCATTTTTTCATGCAGATCTCGGATCAGATCAAACAACTCATCTCTTCCTTTTGGATCCAGACCGGCTGTCGGCTCATCCAGAATCAATACTTTCGGGTTCATGGCAATGACACCGGCAATCGCTGCACGGCGTTTTTGTCCACCAGAAAGTTCAAAAGGTGACATTTCCCAGTATTTTTCCGGAAGTTTTACCCGGATCAGCGCTTCTTTTGCTTTTTCCAGTGCCTCTTTCTCGGAAAAACCCTGATTTTGTGGACCGTAAGCAGCATCTTTTAATACCGTTGTCTCAAAAAGCTGATACTCCGGATACTGAAATACCAGTCCGACTTTTCCTCTCAGGGAACGCATGGAATATCCCGGTGCATAAATGTCTTCACCGTTATAATAAATATGTCCCTCATCTGCCTTGATCAAGCCATCCAGCAACTGGATCAGCGTTGATTTTCCAGAACCGGTATGACCGATGATTCCCACGAATTCGCCATCGGCAATCTCAAGACTTAAGTTTTTTAACGCATGTATCTCATACGCACTTCCCTGTGCATACGTATAACTCAGGTTTTCGATTTTAATTGACATATTGCCTCCACCAGTTCCTGTCTGCTCAAAATTCCGTCCGGAAGCGGCAGACCTTCCTGTTTCAGTTCCCAGGCCAGACGGGTGATCTGCGGAACGTCCAGTCCATATTCCAGCAGTGTATCTACCTGTGAAAAAATTTCACGAGGGGTTCCCTGCATCACCACACGGCCGTCATCCATGACAAACACATAGTCCGCATCGATAACTTCTTCCATATAATGTGTGATCAGGATTACTGTTACACCCTTCTGTCGATTCAACCGATGTACTGTGTTTAAAACTTCTTTTCGACCATTCGGATCCAGCATAGCCGTCGGCTCGTCCATAATGATGCATTTTGGCTCCATTGCCACAACACCGGCAATGGCCACACGCTGTTTCTGTCCACCGGACAAACGGTTCGGAGAATGATAGCGGTATGCTGTCATTCCGACTGCCTCCAGGCTGTGTCCGACACGCTCCCAGATTTCTTCTGTAGGAACACCGATATTTTCCGGCCCGAATGCCACGTCTTCTTCTACCACGCCGGCAACGATCTGATTATCCGGATTCTGAAAGATCATACCGGCTTCTTTACGGATATCCAGAATATTTTCATCCTTCGCCGTATCTTTTCCATCCACCCAGACAGTTCCTTCACTCGGTGTCAGCAATGCATTCAGATGTTTTGCAAACGTAGATTTACCGGAACCGTTATGTCCCAGCACGGCAATAAACTGTCCTTCTTCTACTTCAATATTTACATCATCCAGCGCCAGAGTCACATTCTGAATTTCACCCTGTTCATCCAGGCGCACAAATTTATGTTTTAACTTTTCAGCCTTAATAAATGCCATGTATAAGAATCCTCTTTATCGTATCAATACTATTTTCTGTGTTCCTATTCAGGAATATTATTTTTCACCAAAAACATCTCCTTTTTTATCCACAGTAATAGACCCGTTACGATTATTACTCAATATAGTCGTCAAATTTTGTCAGATGCCCCATCAGCTGCATCTGACAAAAATTATTCTGGCGCAGTGCTTCGTACAGCACAACAGCCACAGAATTAGACAGATTCAGGGAACGAATATCACTTAACATCGGAATCCGCACGCATCTGTCTTTGTTATGTGCTAGAATCTCTTCCGGGATTCCGGCACTTTCTTTTCCAAACATAATATAGCAGTCTTCCTCATAAGACACTTCTGTATACACATTCTGTCCTTTTGTGGTTGCCATATAAATCTTCGCTCCCGGATTTTTCTCCAGAAACTCCTGATAATTCACATAAGTTGTCACATCCAGATCTTTCCAGTAATCCATACCTGCCCGCTTAATCTGTTTTTCATTCAGACGGAATCCAAGGGGCTCGATCAGATGCAGGCATGTACCTGTTGCTACACAGGTACGCCCGATATTTCCGGTATTTGCCGGGATTTCCGGCTCATACAGAACAATGTTCAATTTTGCCATAATCTATGCTTCCTTTTTCTCTGCACGAAGCTTCTGTATAAAATGCTCCATACGGTCTAATGCTTCTTTTAATGCTTCCAGTGAATATGCATAGGAAATTCTCAAAAATCCTTCGCCGCAGGCACCAAATGCGGTTCCCGGAACAACTGCTACTTTCTCCTCCTGCAAAAATCTGGTTGCAAACTCATCGGAAGTCATGCCAAATTCTTTGATACACGGGAATGCGTAAAATGCACCAAACGGTTCAAAACATTCCAGTCCCATCTCTTTAAAGCGATGCATGAGATAGCGGCGGCGTCCGTTATACTCGTCACGCATATGTGCTACGTCTTCATCGCCGTTTTTCAGCGCAGAAACACCTGCATACTGGCTGGTAGTCGGTGCACACATGATGGCAAACTGATGAATTTTCAGCATCTGCTGTAAGATCACCTGTGGGCCGCATGCATATCCGATACGCCATCCTGTCATTGCATGGGATTTGGACAGACCGTTGATATAAATGGTGCGGTCTCTCATTCCCGGCAAAGAAGCAATGGACACATGTCCGTTTTCGGTATAAGTCAGTTCAGAGTAAATCTCATCTGTAATGACATAGAGATCATTTGCGACGATAATATCCACCAGAGCTTCCAGATCACTTTTCTCCATAATAGCGCCAGTTGGGTTATTCGGGAACGGAAGTACCAGAATCTTCGTCTTCGGCGTGATCGCAGCTTCCAGTTCTTCCCTGGTCAAACGGAACTCATTCTCTGCTTTCAGTTCAATGACAACCGGCTCGCCGCCTGCCAGCTTTGCACATGGAAGGTAAGATACGTAACTCGGCTGCGGGATCAGTACCTCGTCGCCAGGATCGAGCATGGCACGCATTGCGATATCAATCGCTTCGCTTCCTCCGACAGTGACCATAATTTCATCATTGTAATTGTATTCCAGACCATATTTCCGATCCAGAAAATTAGCGATCTCAATTTTTAATTCTTTCAAACCGGCATTTGATGTATAGAAAGTTCTTCCCTTTTCCAGAGAATAGATACCCTCGTCGCGTACATGCCATGGTGTGTCAAAATCCGGCTCACCAACACCAAGAGAAATCGCATCCTTCATTTCACTTACAATGTCAAAAAACTTACGGATACCAGATGGTTCAATTTCTGTAATTACTTTTGATAATGGGTTTCTCATGGTGTCATCAGCATCCTTTCATCTTTTTCTTTTTCTGCCATAATGGTTCCGTGATCTTTGTACTTCTTCAGAATGAAGTTTGTCTTGGTACTCAGTACGGAATCAAGGGTTGAAAGTTTGTCTGATACGAACTGTGCTGCTTCACGCAGGGTACGTCCCTCGATGGTTACAAGCAGATCGTAGCTTCCGGAGATCAGGTAAACTGCATTTACCTCCGGGTAGTTGTAGATACGCTCTGCGATCTTATCAAATCCCTGTCCTCTCTGTGGGGTAACGCTTACCTCGATCAGAGCGGTTACTTTTTCAATATCTGTCTTATCCCAGTTGATCAGTGTATGATATCCGCAAATAATATGCTCTGCTTCCATAGCAGCAAGTTCATTTGCCACACTGATCTCATCCTCTCCGAGAATGATTGCCAGTTCTTTGATATCAATACGGCTGTTTTTTTCTATAAAAGTTAAAATTTTTTCACGCATTGTCAGTTTCTCCTTCACATTTCTCAACATTATTCCAGAATATCCTCTACATTCCGGCTACGGGATGCGCATCTCGAAGCATATATCCCAATTTCCACGCATCTCCATACTCCTTACAATTTCGCAGACACCGCCAAGTCTTTCTCTCCTCCACTGCTTCACAAAGCATTTATGGACACATCCAAAAAGACTTAGTATATCTGCTCTTCCGCTCGCGGTGGCTCCAGGAATCTGCGTTCTTCCTCATTGATCACAACCCGGTCATTGTCCGCTGTCGCCTTTCCGACTACGACAGCCGGGATTCCCTGCTGTTTCAGATCCAGCACCAGACGATTTCCATCCTCAGCCGCCAGTAACAGGCTGCCGGTGGATCCCATCTGATATGGATTGAGGTCAAAAAATTCACAGATTTCTACTGTTTCCTGTCGAATCGGGATCTTCTTTAATTCGATTTCAAGTCCGACGCCAGAAGCTTCCGCCAGTTCCCACAAAGCTCCGAAAATACCGCCCGTGGTCACGTCATGCATGGCTCTCACGCCAGACTTCATGGCGGTAGCGGCCTCCGGAATAATGGAAAAATACTGTTCAAACCGCTCTGCGTCATCCAGTAAATGTTGTGGATACCGTGATAACAGTGCTTCCCTGCGGCTGCGGGCAAGCTTCGCCGTCGCCTCAAGGCCGATCCACTTTGTCACGACAATGTCATCGCCCGGTCTCGCTCCTGCCGTGGTGAAAAGCATTCCCTTCTTTGCTTTTCCCACCGCCGCGATGGAAACCACCGGCCGGTTCACTGCATCTGTCACTTCCGTATGTCCGCCCAGGACCTGTACCTGTAATGGTTCACACTCTTTTGCAATGGTCTGAACCATTTTGCGCATTTCCGGCTCTTCCACCTCAGGCGGAAGCAATGCAGTAAGCATCAATCCCACCGGTTCTGCGCCTCCGGCCGCCAGATTATTCAGATTGGCATGCACCGCGCAGCGGCCATCCAGCGAATCACGCCAGATCACCGGATCAGAAGAAAGCACGATCACTTCGTCCTCTGCCACGGAAATTGCCGCACAATCCTCGCCGACTCTCGCTGCCAGTAATACATCCGGGCGTTTCAAATGCAGTTGTTTTAATATAGAACGTTTTAAAACGCTCTCTGCTATTTTTCCCTGTTTCATATTGATAATTTATCCCTTATAAATTCAAGAAATTGTACTATCACACACTCTCGCATGCAAAATTAGTAAATGCACGGAAAGGCTGTCTCGTCGGACAGCCTTGTCACGTTATTTTTTATTGCCCTGCAGACTGATCCTGCTGCGCAGCCGCATTGCTTCCCTGTTCTGCCTGATCCTGCGTTTGTCCCTGCTGCGCCTGATCTGTTGTCTGTTCTGCATTCTGATCCGTTGTTGTCTGCTGCTGTACCGCGTTTTTCCACTGCGCTGCTGCCGCACGGATTGTTGCCTCGTCCTGTGTCGCAATGGCAGCTTTCATAGCGGCTGTTGCCTCTGCGTTTGCAGAAGATACTCCTACAGAGTAAATCGCCGGTGAAGCCTTATATGTGGTCTTATTAAAAATATCTCTGCTCTGTTCCACACCATCTACTGTCACGATTTTCCATAAACGGGCAGATTTTCCGGTATGGGCACTCTGTGTTTTACTGATCGTTCCAACCGCGTCAGAAGATTCCTGGAATTTAACGCCCGCTTCTGTCGTGCTCAGAGTCTCACTTACAAAGGATACCTTGCGGTTTGCAGCCCTGGTCTCCTGTCCGTAAATGGTAAATGAGATATTCGATCCACTTGCATAACTCTCGATATAGATCGGAGCCTCTGTATTATTTTTAAATTTGAAATCCTTATATTCGCCTGCGATGGCCGCATCTGCGGACGGATCCACATAATTTACGATCATGGAATGTCCGGAACGCTCTGTCACTTCCAGTTCTGCACGGATCACTGCATTGTATAAGGTAGTAGACACCTGGCAGATTCCGCCTCCATAGGCATCTACCGTCGTTCCATTTTCATATGCACCGGCAAGTTTGTAACCATTTTCTGCAGTAAACGGGGAAACAGTATTGTATACAGAAAATTCTTCTCCCGGATAAATTACGCTGCCGTTGATCTTCTTACTTCCGTTGGCAATATTTGCCTTTCTGCCGGATGCAGAAGATGCATAATTCGTAGAAAACGTACCAAGTACATCTTTTACTTTTTCCAGTTCCTCCCTGGATCCCTTCGGTTTGCTGACCTCAGCCGTCAGTTCCACAGTATTGTTCTCTTTCCAGCCATCCTGCAGGCTCTCGTCGATCACCTCTACAGATTTATCCACATCCACAACAATACCATCCTGACCATCAATCACCTGAAAAGAACCGTTCTCTCTTGTCAGTCCGAAATCTACTGCATCCCGGTTCAGCTCAGATGCATGTTCTTCCAGGTATGCGGTTGTTTTCTCAGAATCAACCGTCAATGGCAGGTGGAATACTTTATCCTCATGCTCCAGATCTTTGCCTGCTTTATAACGGGCGATCAAATTGCCACTTTTTCCGTATGCAACGGCTTCATCCACGCTCTCCTGATTTTTCCATGATACGCCAAGATCTTCTGCTGTCGCCTCCACAGATACGTCATTGATAGTCAGTGTAACGGTCTGATCAGCCAGACCATCCACATAATCCTGAACAGCATTGATTGCTTCTTCTTTTGTCATTCCGCCCACTGCCACGTCACCGATAAAAATACGGTCAGCAATGACAGAATTTTCACTTTTTTTTGCCTGAGCAGTCTGATGACCGACTCCTGCTGCCAGCAGTACTGCCGCACCAAGCACCGGTAATACTCTGATCCATTTTCTCATTCTATGTTCACCTTTCTATATTAAAAGTGCAGATAATATGCCTGTTACAACCATGGCTACAAGCACAATGATTACAATAATTGAGGCCAGCACTCTTTTTTTCTTTGACTTTTTATACATGTTCTGAGCCCTCCTGTCCCGGAATTCTTCCATACTTCGCATAAATTTTGTCAATCATACGCGATGCTTCACCCTTTGTCAGGCTGTCAATTTCGATATCAGATTCTATTCTATGATAAATCAGCAAATGATTCAAGTCTCTTTTTTGCGCCGGAGTCAGTGGTCCCTGCTTTTTCACCTTGTAATTCATCGGTTTCGGCGCAAAAAGTCCCGGTTCTGCCTCCTGATGCGCTTCCTGCAGCAATAAAAACAGTTCCGCCGTCGCCCGGGCATCGTCCACAGCACGGTGTGCATGATCTCTGTGGATATGAAAATAGTCACACAGCGCTTCTAATGACTTCTTCTCCGGTTCTTTCAAAACTTTCCGGGCAATTTTTAACGTATCAATGGCTTCCCGATCCCAGGAAATCCCCTGATTGACCGCGCATTGTTTTAAAAATCCATAATCAAAGATCACGTTGTGTCCCAGCAGCGGTGCATCTCCTGCAAACTCCAGAAATTTCTGCATCGCTTCTTCCGCCTCCGGTGCATCTGCTACCATCTCTGATGTGATCCCGGTCAGCTCCGTGATCCGCTCATCGATCTTTCGATGCGGATTTACAAAAGTCTGAAACGAATCCAGAATCTGTCCATGACTGAGACGCACTGCACCGATTTCCAGGATCCGGTCTGTTTTTACCTGTAGCCCAGTCATTTCCAGGTCAACTGCGATCAGCTCCGTCATTGGTTTCATGCCGTCTCTCCTTCCATCTGCGCCTCTGTGATCACCGTAATGGCTGCCTCATTTGTCAGCGGATCCCTGATCTCATAGTCAAATAAAAACCACGACGGTTCTCCATCCTGACGATCGTTTCCTTCCTCATCCAGCCAGTAAAAACGTTCCAGATGACAGTATTTTTTCTCCATTCCCTGAGAACGCAGGTATCTGGATGTCTTTTTCTTCTCCAGTGCAAGATCTGACGCCCACACCGGCCGGCTCTTTGATTTTTCAATTTTATACAGGTCAAACATCAGCGCTTCCTGATAAACATCTCTCCGCTCCGGATCCACAGATACCGCAAAATCCAGCACAATTTCCGTCCGGCGGACACGATTATGATTGCATTCCAGATACCCGTTACTTCTATAGTAATGTCCCATATCCAGGAACATCTGAAATGCGCTGTCGTACTGCCGCTCCAGAACGCCCAGATAGGTCAGAAACTGCCCACTGTTATAATGAAGCTCCAACATTTCCTCCACCAGTCGGATCTCCAGCATCTCATCATAGGAAACCCATTTGCTCTCCAGAACCTCATAAGGCGGTTTTGTACGATAAACCAGACCATACTCCGCTGCATGTTCATACATATAAGAACCCTTCAGCACTTTTAAAAAGCCCAGCTGAAGCTGCTGCGGATGCAGTGCATAAATATCGTCAAAAGACTGCTGAAATCTCTGATAATCCTCAAACGGCAGTCCTGCGATCAGATCCAGATGCTGATGGATATTTTTCCCCTCTTTTACCCGGTTCACTGCATGGTACACTTTTTCCAGACGCATAGTACGGTGAATTTCACGAATCGTCACGTCGTTTGTGGACTGTACACCAATTTCCAGCTGGATCAAACCCGGACGCATATCAGAAATCAGCTCCAGTTCATCCTCTCTGAGCAGATCCGCGGAAATCTCAAAATGAAAATTCGTGATGCCATTATCGTGTTCCTTGATATACTTCCAGATTCCCATGGCATGCTCATGCTGGCAGTTAAACGTACGATCCACAAATTTTACCTGCGGCACCTTCGCGTCAATGAAAAACTGCAGTTCTTTGTATACAAGCGGCAGACTCCGGAAACGAAGTCGCTTATCCACAGAGGACAAACAGTAACTGCAGTTAAACGGACAGCCACGGCTGGATTCATAATAAATGATCCGGTGTTCAAAATCTTTCAGATTTTCATAGCAAAACGGCAGTTCATCCATTGGAAGCAGGCTGCGCAGCGGCTGGATTGCCACAGTTCCGTCCGCTCTGCGATAGGAAATGCCGTCAATTTGTTCCAACAGTTCCTCATTTAACTCGGATAAATCAACAAACTTCTTCTCCGGCTCATCCTTTGCATCTTCTGTCTCTTCGCATACATTTTCAATATTCTGTGCCTCTTGTTCACATTGTTTAAAATAATTGCACAACTCTGTCAGTGTCCGCTCGCCCTCACCCATCATAATTCCGGTGATGGCAGGGTTTTCCTTCAGAAAACGCTCTGTTTCAAAAGACGCCTCCGGGCCGCCGACCCAGATTGGTACTTCCGGGCGCAGTTTATGAAACTCGGCTGCCAGTTCACAGACATACTCCACGTTCCATATATAGCAGGAAAAAAGCAGCACATCCGGCTTCTGACGATATATTTTTTCCAGAATATCATCCAGCTGATTGTTGATCGTATATTCCGCCCGCTCTATTTTATGTCCGTGCATTTCCGCGTAGGTCTGCAGGGAATACACGGCCAGATTTGAATGAATGTATTTCGCATTGATTGCGGTCAGTAAAATTTTCATGAAAACTTTTCCATCTCTTTTCTTTTTATGATCCGTTTGCAACGATCATGTATCTTATTCATGTTTCTTTCTGTTTTTCTCTTATAAGTATTTCATACGATACCACAAACATTGAAAAAATGGAAGTGAAAGGACAGTCATAAAGCCTTTTTCAAGGGCCTTACGGCTGTCTTCTATATCTATGCTTTACTGTATACCCACAGATTTCTTACAGAAATCTTATTTCCAGCTTATCTGCTCCCTTGCGCAATTTTTCTGCAAAAGTTAAAATAAAGGTAGTTTTTTGAAAGGACACATTCTCATGATTGAAAGAACAGACATTTTTAATATTAACTTCTATAAAAAAGAACGGTTTCATGGCAGCTACAAAGGCATGCATTACCGCATTGAAAAATACGCACCGGAAGAAGGTGATACCGTACTGCGGGTGATCGTGTGGCCAGGACCGTATAATTTTGACACCACACCGGATGAGCAAAAAACCTCCGCCAGTTATCCCTTCACTGATGATGGACTGGCAGAGGTCTGCGATTATTTAAATAAATTTCATACGGAACATTTCTGTGATTAAATTCTTGTTTGGGGTGGCTTAAAATTTACTATCTAAGTTTTAATAGGAACTCCAGCAATTTTGTCTCGGTCGCTAACAATCGCTCCTCAAGAAAAAATTGTTGGAGTTCTTAATTTACTCATTGAATTCAGTAAATTTTTGCGCACTCTGCACTTCGTGCCACGCATGCATATAAAACATTAAAATAATAAACATTATGTTGCATGCGCATATTAAGAATAGCACGTGTAGTGTGCCACTATGTAAATGGCTACTATTTTCATAACGTAAATAAAAATCAGAGAAAATTTCCTCGACGAGCGGTTCAGAGAACGACTGAGTTTTGCGAGTTTTGCGCGAGCGAGAAACGACCAGCTTTTATAGGAGTTGGAAGTGAGCGCGATAAAACCGAAGCAAAACGAGGGCAGTGAACGGTTAGTGAGTGAGGAAATTTTCCCTGATTTTTCACATATATTAAATTATAACCAATACTATAAACAAGAATTTATTTTTCAATACCATCCGTACGGATAATAAACTTCACACTTCCGCTCATATCATCCTTCAGCCCGGAAAACGTACGATAATTCTCCCCGGCATCCAGCACTAGATCTACGCGATCCAGCAATTCTTCCACATCTCCGTGATAAGCATCACTCAGTTTCTGAATTCCCTCTTCATCAAACTGAATCATACCATCGCTGAGAGTCTTTGCACCGTCTTTCAGTTTTGCAGCGCCATCATTTAATGTTCCGCTGTTTGCATCCAGCATTGCCACACCGGCATTTAATGTACTGCCTTTGCTGTTCAAAGTATTGACACCGGATTTCAGTGCTGCACTGTTATTATTCAATGTAGCTGCTCCGCTATTTAACGTCTGGATTCCTTTCATAAGCTCCGGAACGCTGTTATTTAAACTCTGCATACCGACAGCCAGCGGCTGAATGCCTTCGCTGTATAATTTCAGAATACCGGCGCTTAATGTCTGCGCTCCGGATACCAGTCCGCCATCTTCAATCTGAGACGCGATTGCAGATTTTGTGGACGCGATTCCGCTCTTTGCACCTGCCACAGCGCCCTGTTTTGCAGCTTCTGCCGCCATTCCGCCAATCTGTGAGGATGTGCCGTCAGCGATTCCGCTAATCAGCTGGCTTGATACATTCGATACGGAATCAGCAGAAGCTGTCGTCATCTGAGAAGCAAATGCAGCTGCATCGCTCTCCAGTGAATCTAATTTTCCAGCAGCCTGATACTCCGCATAATTTAACTGCTTATATGCTGCCACATATGCACCATACATTGCCTGGCTGACGCCATTTTCCACCTTTGCCTGAAGCTCATCACTTCCGGTCAAAGCTGCTTTATACTGACCTGCTGCCTGCTGTGCAATGCCCTGATAGGTTTCGCCGTCTTTTGCAAACATCTGGTTTACTGTATTTTCTGCCTGCGCTGCTTCATCCTCTGTCACACCGGCATTTAAAGCAGCATCCAGCTGATCGATTCCTGCGGAAATTTTCTTTGCGCCACTGACAATGCCGTTGTCACCTTCAAAATAGGTCTGAACCTGCATTGCTCCGCCTACCAGCTGTGTGATACCATCTTTGAGATCTCCGGATTTATCTGCCAGCTGTTTTGTTCCGCCAGCCACCTGAGCCACACCGTCTGTATACGCATCTACACCTGTTTTTACCTGAGCTACGCCATCCGTATAAGCACTGATGCCGTTCTTTAAAGTAGAAACACCTGTGGTATAGGCTTTGATTCCATCCAATAATGTACCGGTTCCGTCAGACAGTTCTTTGCTGCCATCCACCAGCTGTTTGGAAGCATCGCTGAGGGAATCAATGGCATCTTCGATACTGGACAGATCAATATCCTGATCCACATCCAGCTCCTGTAAAATATCACTCATGACAAATGTCATCGTCATATCCAATGAAAAATCTTTGACATCCGCAGTCACTTCCACATAATCCGGAATGTTGACATCTTCCAGATCTTTGCTGTCCATATCCAGGCTTTCAGATAATCCCGGAAACGCAAATCCCACAACCACCTGATTATTTCCGTCACTGATCACTTTTCCGTTTGTCACTTCCACATTTGTGAAATCTTTGTTCAGCATCATTCCGGTCACTGCCGCAAAAGGTACGTAAACGCCATCCTCTGTTTTTTCCTTATTGGTATAATCCATGCGAATGGTCACTTTTCCGCTCTTTCCGGCCAGATCCTCCGGTGCAATCTCCTCTCCATCCAGATAATAGGTCATTTTCATATCAATCGGAAGTTCTTTGTCGGTTGTTCCCTGATAATAAATGTCATTTCCGTCCGCCTGCCAGGTCAGTGTTCCATCGGTTCCCTGTGTAAAAGTCTCATCTCCTTTTACATTTTCGATATCCTTCAGATCACTGACATCCTCGATTGTATCTGCTCCGGCATAGTTTTTCAGCCAGTCGCTGACGATCACTTCATTCGGCGTTCCATCCGGGTCAGCCACCACGTACACGGTCTCCTCTTTTTCTGCAGTATCCTCAGACTGTGTATCTGTCTGTGTTTTCAGCACCTGATTTAAAATATTTTCGCTATCTTCTGTATTTTTATCTGTATCAGCCTCAGCCTCTTTGGTTGTCTCCTGAGCCGCATTTGCTTTCTGTCCATAGACATGATATGCGCCGACACCGCCTGCCACGATCACTGCAGCCAGCACGCAGGCACCGGTACGGATTACTTTTTTTGATTTAAGAAACTGTTTTACTTTTGAAAATTTCATTTGCTTTTCTCTCCTTCTTCTTTGTTCCAAAACCTGCACTTGTTGCACATATTACTTTGTCAAATACCATATACATGGCTGGCAGTACAAAAATTACGACCACCATACTGATCAGGGCGCCCCGTGCCATCAGGATACACAGTGAACTGATCATATCGATATTGGAATAAATACCTACACCAAACGTAGATGCAAAGAAACTCAGTGCGCTGACCACGATGGACTGTGCGGACGCTGCCACGGCACGCTGTACCGCATCTTTTTTCTCCATTCCCGCAGCACGGGCACTCTTGTAATTGTTTGTCATCAAAATCGCATAATCGACGGTTGCTCCCAGCTGAATCGTTCCGATTACAATGGATGCGATAAACGGAATCGATGTGTGCGTGTAGAACGGAATCGACATATTTACAAAAATCGCAAACTCGATGAGGGCCACCAGAATGACCGGCAGCACCAGGGAGCGGAACACCAGCGCAATGATGACAAAAATTGCGACAATGGAAATCGCACTGACAACTTTAAAGTCCGTATCCGTAATTGTGATCAGATCCTTTGTACACGGTGCCTCACCGATCAGCATACCGTTTTCATCGTAATCTGCCACAATCTTATTGATCTCATCAATCTGTGCATTTACCTCGTCAGAAGCAGTCTTATACTCGGAACTGATCAGGATCATCTGGTATTTATCATCTTCAATGATCTCCCGAATGGACTGCGGGATCATATCCTTCGGGACAGACGGTCCGATAATGCTGTCAATTCCGATGGCCGCCTTGACGCCATCCACATCATCGATGCGCTCTAACATTTCCTCCGCATCCTTTGCTTTCATATGGCTGTCCGCCAGCAAAATATGGGTGGAATTCATATCAAACTCTTCATTCAGTTTTTCATTTGCCATGAAACTCTGCAGATCTTCCGGCAGCGTACCCGCCAGATCATAGTAAACTTCCGCGTTTTTCTGTCCGTAAATCGCCGGAACCAGAAGTACGGCAAAGATCAGCAGGAAAATCGGGAAACGTTTCGTCACAAAACCGGATAATTTTCCGATATCCGGCAGGAACGCTTTGTGTCTCGTCTTTTCCAGTGGTTTGTCAAAAATCAGGATCATGGACGGCAGAATTGTGACACATCCAATGACACCGAACACAACACCTTTGGCCATAACGATTCCCAGATCCATACCTAATGTAAAACTCATGAAACACAGGGCGATAAATCCGGCCACCGTCGTAATGGAACTTCCCACGACAGATGTGATTGTCTGGGCAATGGCATGTGCCATGGCATTTTTATGATCATCCGCAAATATTTTTTTCTGATTTTCGTAGCTGTGCCACAGGAAAATCGAGTAATCCATGGTTACACCGAGCTGCAACACCGCGCTCAGGGCCTTGGTCACATAGGAAATTTCTCCCATAAACACGTTCGTTCCAAGGTTATATATGATCGCCATGCCGATACTCAACAGGAAAAAGATCGGAATCAGGAAGGAATCCATAGTCAGTGACAATACCACCAGGGATAAAATAACCGCCAGAAGTACATACACCGGCACTTCCTTGTCGGACAGGTCTCTGATATCGGTAACGACCGCTGACATTCCGCTTAAAAAGCACTGTTCATTGGAAATGGTCCGGATCTGCTCCACCGCTTCCATGGTCTCATCCGCTGACATTGTGGTGTCATACAGAATAAACATCAGTGTACCTTCATCACTTAAAAATACTTTCTGCATTTTCTCCGGCAGCATATCCGTCGGAATACTGATATCTGCCACGCTGTCATACCAGAGCACTGCTTTGACATGATCCACATCCTCAATTTTTGCCTTCAGAGCACTGACATCCTTATTCGACATACCATCCACGACAAAAGTGGAAAATGCTCCTGTTCCAAATTCGTCCACCAGAATATCCTGGCCTTTCATCGTCTCGATATCCTCCGGCAAATAGGAAAGGATATCATAATTCACTCTCGTGTGCAGATAGCCAAGCACCGACGGAATCAACAGCAGAATGGCTGCAATAAATATGATGATCCGTGACTTGACTACACCTTTTCCAAATTTCAGCATCTTTTCTCATCTCTTTCTACTCTATATTTTACAATTGGGTGAACGCACCATAAGCAGGCGTTTCTTCGTTGTAATAGAATAGAAAAAAAGATTGGATAATAAAATATCCAATCTTTTTTGTGTGTATCTTTATTATATTTATATCAATCCGTTCGTATATATATCATATACATTTTTACTTCTTTGTATATGTCAAAAATACGTTTTACATTGTTTGTATCAGAATAATATACTTTACATATATCTTTTTCCAGTTAACAGATGTATTCTCTCAAATGTCACCTATTCACGTATTCAACTTCTCACAGCATTTCATTTGCATCTGTGCAACTACTTCTGAACGACTACTTCTATTACATGTCTGCCAGCACATCCGCCAACGACCGCGTGATCATAAATCCATACACTTCCACCAGCTCTTCCGGAGAAATCTCCATCCCGCTCTCAATCCACGTCATTATAATATATGTCATGGTCTGGGAATAGTACGCCGCAATCCGTTCCGGCGTCAGCCACTGATTCTTCGGTACTTTCCCTTTCATCTTCTCCTCGATCATGCCGGTGAGAAGTGAACGGATGCCAGTTTCTACCATCTCCCGAAAGGAATTCTGCCCTTCCATTCTGCCAACGCACATATAAAACTCTTTTTCCTTCTGCATCTTGGCAAAAATAATCAACATTGCCTCGTTGATCATTCCGTTTTCCACCAAAGGCTGGATTGGAAGCAGAATTTCCTGCACCAAGATCCACTCCAGCAGACCATACTTATCGCTGAAATGATGATAAAACGTCGGGCGGATCACCCCTGCCCCATCTGTGATCTGCTTGATCGTGATCTTTTCCACCTGATGTTCGCAGGCCAGCTGCTTGAAACTCTGCGCCAATGCTACATCCACTGATATTTTCTGTCCGTCATTCATGTTGATTTCCCCCATAGACTTATTTTTGGGTAGCAAAAAAGCGGGTGATGGGAATCGAACCCACGTATCCAGCTTGGAAGGCTGGTGT
>CAVKTR010000055.1:0-18531 GCA_963659325.1 Dysosmobacter segnis | reverse complement strand
ACCGCATTTCTGCGGTCTGTAAGCATTTTTTTGATTTAGAAGTGTTGAAAACCCGTATCAGAAAGTAAGTATATATTATTGTTTAGGACATATAGTAAAAATGACAAAGTTATGTAAAATGCTTGCTTTTTTAGTTCTAGTGTGATATTATCTTTGTTAGTGATTAGGTTACAGAAACTTGCGATGCCTGTGACCGGAAGGAGGACGTATAGCCCTCCTTTTTCTATATTAGCATCAAATATACAGGGGGGATACAGATCAGATTGGCGAAACCATTTCTCACATATGAGAAACAAGTGGAAAACTTGGTTAAAAATAAAAAGTTGTGCATATTAGATTATGAATATGCAATGATAAAATTACGAGATATTAGTTATTATGCATTGATTGATGGATATAAAAATCTGTTTTATGATCCGATGACACGTACTTATGATACAGGTACATACTTTGGAGATATGGTTGCATTATATGAATTTGATGAAAATTTACGTTCTCTTGTTTTTCAATATTTATGTCGTATCGAGCAGAAAATGCGTTCTTTAATTTCATATGTTTTTTGTGAAAAGCATTCGCAAAGTCAGACTGACTACCTTACACCCACAAATTATAATTATTCTAAAAAGAATAAAAAAGGAATAGATTGTTTGATAAAAATATTGTCGTACTCGGCGAATAAGGATGAGGAACATCCGTATGTGGTATATCAGCGAAAAAAATACAATAATGTTCCATTATGGGTTACAATGAATACGCTTACAATGGGACAGACTTCGAAAATGTATTCCTTTCTTACGACGAGTATGCAGTCAAAAATCAGCATTAACTTTAAAAATGTATCTGAAAAAGAATTGGCGCAATATTTGAGAATGCTTACACAGTATAGAAATATATATGCTCATAACGAGAGGCTTTTTTCATTTCAATCAAGATATGAGATACCAGATACACTTTTGCATGCAAAAATGCTTATCCAGAAAACAGGAACACAATATATGAGTGGAAAACATGACCTGTTTGCTGTTGTCATTAGTTTTCGATATCTTTTGGAAAATGAAGAATTTACGAAATTTAAGAGAAAGTTGACATTGTTATTGAAGCGTTTTGAAAAGAAAACAGATAAGACAAAAGTAGAAAAACTCCTTGTTGCGATGGGATTTCCTGAAAATTGGAAAGAAATTAGTAAATATAAAAAGTAATCGAAAAAACATTATCATTAACCCTCTTGACGAAACAAGAGGGTTAAAGTATACTAACCACATGTTAAAGATATCTGAGCAAACAACTAGGATATCGAAATAGCATATAATAAGGAAGCAAAGAAAATAAAAGAAGCATCAGGCGGGTCGCACCGCTTTCTTTTAAGACTATCAGTTAGAAAAAACTAATAAAAGATGAAGGAGGCTAATATGAGCGTAGTAATTATTGGCGGACACGAGAGAATGGAAACACAGTACAAACAGATCTGCAAGCAGTACAAATGCAAAGCAAAAGTATTTACCAAGATGAAAACTGATCTGAAAAACAAAATCGGATGTCCGGATTTGCTGATCCTCTTTACATCCACAGTATCCCACAAGATGGTACATTGTGCAGTCGCAGAAGCGGAACGTAAAAACATCACAGTAGAGCGTTCCCACAGCAGCAGCGCAAGCGCATTAAACGGAATTTTAGAGCAGTATGCATAGCTTCAGAACCAAGCAGGTTTACATAGAAAAAATGTGAATCATGCTTGCATGAATGAGCATCTTTTCATTTAAAGGGAGTATTAAAAATATCAGGAGGATAGGAAATGCCAACAGAAGCCGTATTAAACCGCCTTTCCAGCAGAAAGGTAACGGAAAGCCTTACAATGCAGATTATTCTGCACTGTGCACCGGTTTTGAAAAATGTAAAAATGTCGAGCATGTTCACTGTTCCGGCAGCATATATGAGGTTTGTACGGTCCCTGTTTAGAGGAACCGGGATACAGGTCAAATGCCTGTGCCAGGGTGCCGGCCGTGCCGTGGTATATGTATACCGGGAAAAAGAGGTGCAGCAGTGCCTGGCAGACCCGAAGGTGGCAGCATTTTTAATGCAGTATGGATATGACAGCACACAGGTGGAAAAATGCCTGAATTATCTGAGCAGAAGAGTGTCATTATCCAGCCAGGGCATGGAAAGCTATCCACATGAGATGGGAATCTTCCTCGGATATCCGCTGGAGGATGTCAGAGGATTTATCCAGCACGGAGGAAAAGACAGCCAGTACACCGGATACTGGAAAGTATACGGCGATGTAGATCAGGCAAAAGCAATTTTTCGTGCCTATGACAACGCAAAAGAAAGCGCCGTTGTAGAATATATGGCAGGAAAACAGATCCAGGAGATCGCCTGCTAAAAAAATACATATAAAATATGTACAGAAGCAAATACACTTACTAGAATGTGGTATAAACAACAGAAAAAAGTATCAAAAAGTTAGAAACTGTAAACAGATCAGAAAACAGTGCAAACCCAGTATCTGATTTCTGTATACAGAAAAAATAAAAAGTTAAAATTAAGGAGACAAAAAAATGGCAGAAGTTAAAATCATTTATTGGAGTGGTACAGGTAACACAGCATCTATGGCACAGAGCGTTGCAGATGGTGTAACAGCAGCAGGTGCTGAGGCAAAGATCATCCCGGTTGAGAGCGCAAGCGCAGCAGATATCGCAGACGTAAAAGCATTCGCACTCGGATGCCCGTCCATGGGAGCAGAGCAGTTAGAAGAGTCCACAATGGAGCCATTCGTTGAGGAGATCCTTGGCAGCGTATCCGGCAAAAAAATCCTGTTATTCGGATCTTATGGCTGGGGCGATGGCGAATGGATGCGCAACTGGGTTGAACAGATGACAGGCGCAGGCGCTGAGATGATCGAAGCAGAAGGTATCATTGCAAACGAAGCTCCGGATGCAGACGCACAGGCAGCATGTGAAGCAGCAGGAAAAGCACTTGCAGCAAATGCATAATAAAAGAATTCAAGTCGAACGCAGGTGAGACTTGGTGCGTGATTCTGGTCGCGTAAGCTGACATATTCTTCTCAGAATCACTGTACATCCTTGCGGAGCATATATCTCAGAATGAGATATAAAACAACAACTGAATCCTATAACCAAAAACCAAAAGATAAAAAATAATGTAACGTATTAACAAACGTAACTAGAATTCATTCCACCCAAAAACCCCACTTGCATTGGCAGAAGTCTGTCCGTGCAGGTGGGATTTTTATCGTTTTAGCAGCAAAAGTTTGTGATGCCACACTTTCTTGCACTTTAGCCTTGCAATTCGTGAAAATCTGGGCTATTATTAAACTTAAGTTGTCTGACAGAAATAGAAAAACCTCAGACAGCAGAGTTGAGAACCTATGCAACGGGAGGAAAAAGTGATGAATTTAGAAGAATTAAAAGTAGTTGATGCAGACGTAGCAGCTGCCATTGAAGCGGAGCTGGACCGTCAGAACAGCCATATCGAACTGATCGCATCCGAGAACTGGGTCAGTGACGCAGTGATGGAAGCGCAGGGAAGCATCTTGACAAATAAATACGCGGAAGGATATCCGGGAAAACGTTACTACGGCGGATGCCAGTGCGTAGATATCGTAGAGAACCTTGCTATCGAGCGTGCAAAAGAATTATTTGACGCTGAGTACGTAAACGTACAGCCACATTCCGGCGCGCAGGCCAACATGGCCGTACAGTTCGCACTGCTTCAGCCGGGTGACACCGTAATGGGTATGAACTTAGATCACGGCGGACATCTGACACACGGAAGCCCGGTAAACTTCTCCGGAACATACTTCCATATCGTACCTTACGGCGTAAATGACGAAGGCTTCATTGATTATGACAAAGTAGAAGAGATCGCTATGGAGTGCAAGCCGAAAATGATCATCGCAGGCGCAAGCGCTTACGCAAGAACCATTGATTTTGCACGTTTCCGTGACATCGCAGACAAATGCGGCGCATACCTCATGGTAGATATGGCACACATCGCAGGACTGGTAGCAGCAGGACTTCATCCAAACCCAATCCACTATGCAGACGTAGTTACAACTACAACTCATAAAACACTGCGTGGACCAAGAGGTGGTATGATCCTTGTTTCCAAAGAATCTATGGAGAAAAACAACTTCAACTTCAATAAAGCAGTATTCCCTGGCATTCAGGGCGGCCCGCTGATGCATGTCATCGCAGCCAAAGCTGTTTGCTTCAAAGAGGCATTACAGGACAGCTTCAAAACCTATCAGCAGGGAATCGTTGATAACGCACAGGCACTTTGCAAAGGTCTGATGAACCGCGGCATCAAGATCGTATCCGGCGGCACAGACAACCATCTGATGCTGGTTGACCTGACACCGTTTGAACTGACAGGAAAAGCCATCGAGAAACTTCTGGATGAGGCTCATATTACAGCAAATAAAAACACCATCCCGAATGATCCGAAATCTCCGTTTGTCACAAGCGGTATCCGTCTCGGAACACCGTCTGTTACATCCAGAGGCATGAACACAGAGGATATGGACCAGATCGCAGAGGCCATCTCCATCGTCATCAAAGAAGGCGAGGAGGGTGTAGCAAAAGCCCGTGCCATTGTAGATGCACTGACAGCCAAATATCCGCTGAAAAAATAAGATGTACCGATAAAAATACAATAATCAGACAGATATACATTACAACAGGGGAATCTCATTGAAATATGAGATTCCTTTTTTAATGAAAAAACAAAAAAAACCAGGAAAGACAAGTGTTCCTGACAGATTGACAAAAACCCTCGGGGGGGGTAAAATGATACCAAATGCACAAATTAAAGTAGGTGGTGACGGGAGAAGTGAGCACATTTGTCCATTGACAATGTGACTAAAAATATATACCATAGATATGTTTGATTATTATGTCGACAAGGAGTGACAATCTATGACAGGATATTGGGATATACACAACCATATACTTCCGGGCGTGGATGATGGATCCGGCAGTATGCAGGAGACATTACAGTTAGTACAGAACGAGCATGACCAGGGCGTACGGCATATCGTATTTACCCCGCATTACAGACGCGGCATGTTCGAAGTACCGCAGGAAGAAAAAGCGGCTGTGTTTCAGCGGGCCTATGAGAAATTAGCAGATCAGTTCCCTGATATGCATTTTTATCTGGGCTGTGAGTATTATGCCGATCCGCATATGATGCGGAGAATCGGACCGGATGACAGTTATCGGATGCCGGGAGGAGAGGCTGTACTGACCGAGTTTGGATATGAAATGAAGTTTGGAACGCTGATGAATGTGGTAAACGCATTATGTAAGGAAGAGATTCTTCCAATCATGGCTCATATTGAACGTTATCAGTGTCTGTTGAAAGATATGGATCTTCTGGCAGAATTAAAAGACGCAGGAGCAAAGCTGCAGATCAACTGCGACAGTGTTATTGGCAAGAGTGGGTTCAAGGTAAAAAGATACTGTATGAAAGCACTGGAAGCAGGATACATCGATTTTGTGGCCAGCGACGCACACAATACCGGACAGCGAAATGTGCATATCGGAGATGCCGTAAAGCAGATCCGCAGCAAATTCGGGGAAGATATGGCAGACAAATTGTTCCGTATCAATCCGGAGCGCTTATTTGCCGGATATGAGATGCGTTAGCACTTATCCTGATACAAACAATAGATCAAACATCACCAAGATAAAACTATGAAATAAGAAGTGGAAAGGAGCATAACAGATGCAAGAACTGACGTTAAATGAAAAGACGACACTGTCTCCTGTTATGAAAGAGGTATACCGAAGACTTCGTATCAACATTGAATTTACCGGGGTAGAAAATAAGGTACTCATGTTTACGAGCTGTTCTTCCAACGATGGAAAATCAACCGTTACCTACAATCTCGCCAAAATGATGGCAGAGAACGGAAGCCGTGTGCTGTATATTGACGCAGATATGAGAAACTCTGATCTGGCAAAAAGAATGGGATTCCATACTTCCCAGACAGGTCTCAGCCATTATCTCGCGGGCAAAAATTCGGCCTCCGAAATCATCTATTCAACCAATATTAAAAATCTGTATCTGATTCCAACCGGAAGATTTCCGAAGAATCCGGCAGAGCTGCTGAGCAAAGAGAGATTCGAGACACTGATCGAAGGTATGAAGCAGACCTTTGACTATGTCATCATCGATCCGCCACCACTTGGTATGGTCGTAGACGCAGCAATCATTGCAAAATGCGCAGACGCAGTAGCTATGATCATTTCTCCGAACGTTGTCAGCCGTAAAGCGGCCCAGATCGTAAAAGAGCAGCTGATCACAGCAAACCCGAACTTCATCGGCGTTGTACTGAATAAAGCAAATACCAAGAAGAAAAAATACGGCTATGGCTACGGTTACGGCTACGGTTATGGCTACGGTAACGAGATAGACGAATAAGGCACAGTTAAAGGAAACTTAGACAATGAATGAGACAAATATAAAAGAAGAAAAAGAGATGGAGATCGACCTCTTAAGTCTGTTCTCCTATCTGATTGGAAAGTGGAAAACTTTATTGATCGCAGCAGTCATTGGCGGAGTACTGGCTCTGGCCTACACCATGCTGCAGACTCCGATGTATCAGTCTTCATCCATGCTGCTGATACTTTCAAGAACCTCTGAGACAAATAACAGCACAACGACATCTACCTCCGACTTCCAGATCGGTACACAGCTGATCGAGGACTTAAGTGTCATCGCTACCAGTGATGCAGTTATGGAGGAAGTAGCCAAAGCTGTTCAGGAACAGAACGACCTCACTCTGACAACCGCAGAGATCACTGATATGGTAAATGTTAAAGTACAGGACAACACACGAATCCTTGAGATTTCTGCCACAAACGCAGATCCTGACGTTGCATACACCATCGCAGAGACCATGACAACCAAGACATCTGAGCAGATGGCAGAGATCACCCAGACAAACCCGGCAACTGTTATCGCAGAGCCGAAGATCGCAGACGAACCGGTAGACAATGGTATGACCAAAAACCTGGCCATCGGTATCTTGCTTGGTCTTGTACTGGTAGGTGGTATCTACACCGTGAAATTCCTGGTTAACGACCGTATCCAGGATGAGGATGATATCGAGAAATACTTAGAAGTAGGTGTTCTGGCAGTTATCCCTCTGGACAAAGAACTGGAGCAGTTCAGCAAAAACAGCAAAGCTCATGACAAGAAAGCAGGCAGACATAAGAAATAAGGGCGAATTAGTAGTAAGAATTTGAAAGAAGAAGATTGAGTATGAAGAAGAAAGCAATGATAATGATTGCGGATGTGTTGTCCGTAATTATTGCATATGGACTGGCTTTACTGCTACGTTTTGACATGCGCTATTCCAAAATCCCGGAACAGTATCTGGTAGGGTATGGATATTACATTGTATTGGCATCGATCGTGACCGTTGCAGCCTACATTGTGGCAAAATTATACCGCAGTGTATGGACTTACGCAGGAATTTCAGAAGTACTGCGTACCTGTGTGGCTTCTGTGATCGCGGCAGTTGTCACGGATGTAGTATTTTCCATCAGCATTATTACAATGCCGTTCTCCTTCTATTTTGTAGGATGGGGACTGACATTTGGTGCTACCGCAGCAATCCGAATGACCTACCGACTGATGCGCCGCTGGAATATCCACAGTGAGACAGCAGAAGGCGCAGGCGAGCCGAAAAATATCATGATCATCGGTGCCGGTGCAGCCGGACAGGTGCTGCTTCGCGAGTACCGCAGCAGTTATTACCTGACTGATAAGGTATGTGTCCTGATCGATGACAACAAGAGCAAATGGGGCAAATACCTGGATGGCGTCAACATCGCAGGCGGCCGTGACAAGATCATGGAAAATGTGGAGAAATTCAAGATCAACAAAATCGTTCTTGCAATGCCATCCGCAGACAGAAAAGACATTAAAGCAATCCTGGAGATCTGCAAAGAGACAGACTGCCAGATCCAGACAGTACCTGGTGTATACCAGCTGCTGAACGGCGAGGTAAATGTCTCCAAACTGAGAAACGTAGAGATCGAAGACTTACTCGGACGTGACCCGATCAAGGTTAACTTAGACGAGATCCTTGGCTATGTCAAAGGAAAAACCGTACTGGTAACCGGAGGCGGCGGATCCATCGGAAGTGAGATCTGTAATCAGCTGGCAGGACACCAGGTAGGACATCTGGTAATCTTTGACATCTATGAGAACAACGCATATGAAATCCAGCAGAAATTAAAATGGGAGCATCCGGAACTGAAACTTACCGTGCTGATCGGATCTGTACGAAACCAGCACCGTATCAACAGCGTTATGAAAAAATACCGCCCGGATGTGGTCTTCCACGCAGCAGCACACAAGCATGTACCGCTGATGGAGGACAGCCCGAACGAAGCTATCAAAAATAACGTATTCGGTACATACAAAACTGCATCCGCAGCAGGACGTTATCACGTAAAGAAATTCGTTCTGATCTCCACGGACAAAGCAGTAAACCCGACAAACATCATGGGAGCTTCCAAACGTATGTGTGAGATGATCGTTCAGACACTGAACCATTTCTACGCAACAGACTTCGTAGCCGTACGTTTCGGTAACGTACTTGGAAGTAACGGAAGTGTTATCCCATTATTCAAAAAACAGATCGCAGCCGGCGGCCCGGTTACGGTTACACATCCGGACATCATCCGTTACTTTATGACGATTCCGGAGGCAGTATCCCTGGTACTGCAGGCAGGTGCTTATGCCAAAGGCGGAGAAATCTTCGTCCTGGATATGGGTGAGCCTGTCAAGATTGCTGATCTGGCGAAAAACCTGATTCGTTTATCCGGTTACAAACTGGGCGAGGACATTGAAATCAAATACACAGGCCTCCGTCCTGGTGAGAAACTTTACGAGGAACTTCTGATGGATGAGGAAGGACTTCAGGATACCGAAAATAAACTGATCCACATCGGTAAACCAATCGAGATGGATGAGGAAAAATTCATGCATCAGCTGATCAAACTGCGGGAAGCAGCAGATCAGGACAGTGATGCGATCCGCAGCATGGTAAAGGAAATCGTTCCGACTTACCAGTTGAAAAAAGAAGATTAAATTGTATTGTTTATATATGAAAATGGATTGTTCCGTGCTGACGCACTCTCACAATCCACCCTCCATTCGTAATCCGGTCAACAGACCTACTTACTCATTGAGGGTTAACCCGTCCAATGTCAAGATGCCCTTACATGCGAGCATGACGTGCATCTTGCCGCAGTCCGGGATTTTCATACAAAAATTTACTAATGATAAATCGTCGCTTTGTCGCGTTTATCGGCGTAAATGTCATAATGGAGAACGTACACAATCTGCCTGAATGAAGACAGAGTGGCGAAGCACAGGCATTTATACGATATGCAACAGATGAAGTTGTATATCGTGTAGATGCCTTTCTTTGTATGCAAATATATGTAACTATCCGGAACAAAGACCATTGATTATGCGAACAAATGCTCTACTATAGACAGCGTTTTGGATAGTTACTTATATATAAAAGTGTTCTCCAGAATTAATGATTGAAAAGAAAAGGAGGACATATGTGGTACGTCATTCAGACAACTTCCGGTAAGGAAGAAAATATCAAATTGCAATGTGAAACCTATCTGCCGGATGGGTTAGTAAAAAAATATGTCATTCCTTTATATGAAGAACAGCGCCGTTTCCACGGCGAATGGCATGTCCTCCAGAAGAAACTTTTTCCGGGGTATGTGTTCTTCATATCTGATGATGCAGAAGAATTGTTTCTGCAGTTGAAAAAAGTACCTGCCATGACAAAAATGCTTGGCACCGGAGATGAGATTGTTGCACTGACACCACAGGAAATCGAATTTATCCTGCGATTCTGCGGTGAGGATGATATCGCAGAGATCTCCGAGGGAATCATCGAAGATGATAAGGTACACATTTTGTCCGGTCCGCTGATGGGACTGGAGGGAGCCATCCGAAAGATTGACCGCCATAAGCGAAAGGCTTGGCTGGAGCTGGAGATGTTCGGCAGACAGCAGCAGATTGAAGTAGGGTTGGAAATCCTCCGTAAAGTATAGTATAATAAGTGCAAAAGAGTTATGGCAAACTCGAAGCGAAGTATACTATTCCAGTGAATGGAGGGTGAAGGCGATGGGAATTTATGTAAATCCAGGAAATGGAGGTTTTCAACGGGCGATTGATTCAAAAATATATGTGGATAAATCCGGGATGTTAGAATATTTCAATGAGGTACTAGGCACAGAGCAGAATTGCATCTGTGTCAGTCGTCCGAGAAGATTTGGAAAATCCATTACGGCAGGAATGTTAACTGCTTATTATGACAGAAGTTGTGATTCCCATAAGCTGTTTCAGAATCTGAAAATTGCTCAGACAGAGGATTATGAGAAATATCTGAATCAATATGATGTGATCCATCTGGACATTACAAGTTTTCGAAGACCCGGAGAAACTTCAGAAAGCATATTGCATCGGATTAATAATGATGTAATTTCTGAATTACAGGAGTTATATACAGAAGCTTTTTCAAAAGAAACAACTTATTTGCCAGATGCTCTGGCAGAAGTTCATAATAAAACCGGAGCACAATTTGTCATTATTATAGACGAATGGGATGCATTGTTCCGGGAAGATAAATATGATACTAAAGTGCAGACAGAGTATGTGGAACTGTTACGCGGTTTATTCAAAAGTGAACTTTCAAAAAAATTTGTGAAGCTGGCGTATCTGACCGGTATTTTACCGATTAAAAAATATGGTACAGAATCTGCATTGAATAATTTTGATGAATTTACAATGGTAAATGCAGATTACTTTGCCGAGTATACAGGATTTACTGAACAGGAAGTAAAAGGATTATGTGACACTTATTACATGGATTTTTCAGAATTAAAACGCTGGTATGATGGATATCTGCTGGATACAGATCTGCATGTATATAATCCAAAATCAGTGGTAGATGCGATTCGCAGAAAGCGTGTGGCAAATTACTGGACAAAAACAGAAACCTATGAATCCTTAAAAACATATATCAGTATGAATTTTGATGGCTTAAAAGATGCAATTGTACAGATGCTGACTGGAATGCATTTGAAAATTAATGTCAATACTTTTGAAAATGATATGACAAGTTTTCAGAGTAAAGATGATGTATTGACGGTAATGGTTCATCTGGGCTATCTGGCTTATGACAGAGACAGGAGAGAAGTGTATATTCCGAATGAGGAAGTCAGGTCGGCATTTACGGATGCGGTACAGATGAGTAACTGGAAGCAAGTGATAGATGCAGTAAATGAATCAGAAAAGTTACTTTTGGCGACACTTGGTAAACAGGAGGAGTTTGTTGCACAGGGAGTAGATGCAGTTCATGAAGCAAATACTTCAATTTTGAATTACAATGATGAGAATGCACTGAGCTGTGTGATCACATTAGCATATTATCAGGCTATGAATGATTATCAACTAATCAGAGAAATGCCTTTGGGAAAGGGCTATGCTGATATTGTATTTTTGCCGAAGAAACATACGGATTATCCTGCACTGGTTGTAGAGTTGAAATATGATAAATCAGTAAATGGAGCCATTGAGCAAATTAAAGAAAAACGTTATGCAAAGGCATTGGAATCGTATAGTGGTAAAATATTATTGGTTGGAATTAATTATGATAAGGTGAGCAAAAAGCATTCTTGTAAGATTGAAGAATGGGAAAAATAAGAATATGAAGATTACAAAAATAGGAGCCGTGAGGCTCTTATTTTTGTGCAGATAAATATGAAATTTGGGAGCCGAGAGGCTCTTATTTTTATGGAGAAATTTAAGCAAATGAAGAAATTACTGATTGTTGGTGCTGGCGGCCATGGGAAAGTTGTGGCAGAAATCGCACAGAATTGTGGATATGAGCAAATTGCATTTCTGGATGATAACAGTGCAGAAGCTATTGGAAAAGTAAACGAACTGGAACGATTTGTACAGCAATATCCAGAAGCATTTGTAGCAATTGGAAACAATAAGGTACGTGGAAACATTCTTACTTTGTTGAAAAATGCAGGATATGAAATTCCTACATTAATTCATCCGACAGCGTATATAAGCAGAACAGCAAAGATTGGATCTGGAACAGTAGTGGAGCCGAAAGCAATTGTGAATACAAATGCGAAGATTGAGGAAGGTTGCATTATTTCCGTGGGAGCAATCGTTGATCATGATACACAGGTTGGATGTTGTGTGCATGTGAATGCGGGAGCAATTGTAAAGGCAGGAACAAGCATGAAAGCATATCAGCGGCTGGATGCTGGTATGGTTTGGTCAGATATAGAGTGTTAAGAAGAGAAAAGGGGACAAACGGCATATGGCAATTGATAAAAAGAAAGTCAAAACATTGATTGGCATTACAGGCGCAGCAGTGGGTGCGGCTTTTGTGGGAATGGAAGTGTTAGCTCATAAAAAGAAACGAAATTCCGTATATGATAATGAACCGGAGCAGAAGAATCCATTAGAAGGAAAAAAAGTAGTTTTTGTAGAAGATGAAAATGATCCGGAAAATGCAGATGGTGTAAGAGGTCATCTGGAAGCAGTTGGTGATTCTGATTATCATCCGGGATTTTATGACAAATACGGAAAAAGAGCAATGGATATCGTTTTGTCTTTCGGCGGTTTAGTGCTGTTATCCCCAATTTATGCGGGAATTGCACTGGCAATCAAGATTGATGATCCAGGCCCTGTCCTTTTTACACAGAAACGTATGGGACAGAACAAGCAGTATTTCAAATTACATAAATTCAGAAGTATGAAAATGTCCACACCGCACGATGTGCCGACTCATATGCTGGATAATCCGGATCAGTACATTACAAAAGTGGGAAAATTTCTGCGTGCACACAGTTTGGATGAATTACCTCAGATCTGGGACATTTTTATTGGAAATATGAGTGTCATTGGACCAAGACCGGGGCTCTGGAATCAGGATATTTTGACAGCAGAGCGTGACAAATATGGTGCAAATGATGTCAAACCGGGATTAACTGGCTGGGCGCAAATCAATGGCCGTGACGAACTGGAAATTCCGGATAAAGCAAAATTAGATGGCGATTACGTCCAGAACATGGGATTGAAAATGGATGCAAAATGCTTCCTTGGTTCTGTACATGTGTTTGGAAAAGATGAGTCTGTGGTAGAGGGTGGAACCGGAGAAATGAAAAAAGCCGGACGTAAATACACAGAAGGAAAAACAGCTCAGGAATTAATTGGTCATATTGGTTTTGGTGAACCGGTTGAAGTGGATCGGACAGCAAAAAAGAAAGTGCTGATCACTGGTGCTGGTTCCTATATTGGAGAAATGTTCCAGAGTTATGCGATGGAGCATTACACAGATAATTTTGAAATCGATACATTAGATATGTTAGATCCTGAGTGGGATAAAAAGGATTTTTCTGGATATGACATTGTATATCATGTGGCAGGCCTTGCGCATGCAGATGTTGGAAATGTATCGGAAGAGACAAAGGCAAAATATTATGCTGTCAATACAGATCTGACTGTCAAAGTGGCAGAAAAGGCAAGAGATGAAGGTGTAAAAGAGTTTATCTTTATGTCCTCAATGATTGTGTATGGAGAGTCTACACCATATGGTACAGAAAAAATCATTGATGCATATACCGTTCCGGAGCCGGCTAATTTCTATGGTGATTCCAAGCTGCAGGCAGATGTGGCTGTACGGGATCTTGCAGATGACAAGTTTAAAGTACTGGTATTAAGACCACCAATGATCTATGGAAAAGGAAGCAAGGGCAATTATCCAACATTAGCAAAACTTGCAAAAAAGCTTCCGGTGTTTCCAGATGTAGATAATGCAAGAAGTATGCTGCATATCGATAATCTGTGTGAATTTTTGTGTCAGATCATGCTTATAAAAGAAGTATCGGAGAATGCTGTCGTACTGTTTCCACAGAATAAGGAGTGGACAAAAACAGCTGAAATGGTGCATGAGATTGCTGAAGTAAGTGGAAAGCATATTCGGCTGGCAAAAGTAATGAATCCTTGTGTGGAACTTGGAAAGAAAGTTCCGGGAAAAGTATCCGGGCTGGTGAATAAAGCGTTTGGTAACAATTGTTATGAACATGCATTGTCTGTGTATTCTGGAATTGATTACCAAAATATTTCACTAAAAGAATCTATTAAGTTGACAGAAGAGGATAGAAAAGTAGTAGAAGATAATAAAGAAATAACATCTGAGGAATTGAAAGGGAAAAAAATACTTTTTATTGCACTTCCAGGATATTCTGCCGGAATAAAAAGAAAAATGGAATTAATGGGAGCAGAGGTTGATTACATTAATGATAAACCGAATGATGGTGTTGTTTGTAAAACACTTGGTAGATTAAAAGTAAAATTTTATCAGAGTGTAATTAATAATTATTATGAGGAAAAACTCAAACAATTAAGAAACAAACCGTATGATTATATTCTGGTGATTAGAGGTGAGTATACACCAGAGAATACATTAAAAACATTAAAGCAATATTATCCAGAGGCAAAGTTAGTACTTTATATGTGGGATAGCATAACAAACAACAAGGGAATAGAAAAAAAGTGGAAATTTTATGATAAAGTATATACTTTTGATCGAATCGATTATTTAAATCATAAAAATGAGATTGATTTTCTACCTTTATATTACTATGAAGAGTATTTACCAGAATTATCAAATTTGCAAGATTCATTTGATTATGCGGTTTCTTTTGTGGGAACAGGACATGAAGATAGAATTAAAATTGCGAAGAATGTTGAGAAGCAGTGCGAGGCAATGGGATTAAAAATGTATACATATTTTTTCTTGCCGCACAAATTAATATTTCATAAGAATAAAATAGATAATCCAAATTTCAAGGATGTAAAACTATCAGATATTCATTTCCAAACAAAGCCGTTTAAAGAAGTATATGAGATTTATGCAAAATCACGTTGCATCATGGACATTGAAAGTTCAACGCAGCATGGATTAACAATGAGAAGCATTGAAATATTAGGCTTGAAACGGAAATTTATAACAACTAACAAGGATATCGTAAATTATGATTTTTATAATCCGAATAATATAATGGTTGTTGACAGAGAAAATTTTGTAATTGATAAAGAATTTTTTGATAAACCATATGTTGAATTGGATGAGTCTATTTATAAAAAATATGCTTTGAAGAATTGGATTATGACAGTATTGCAATAGGAGAATATGTGATGAAAGTGTTAGTAACAGGTGCCAACGGATATTTAGGCAAAGGCGTAGTGAAACAATTACTGGACGATAAAATTGAAGTGATTGCTACAGATATAAAGGATAATTTTATTGATAACAGAGCTGTCATCGTGTGTGAGGATTTATTCTCAATAGATGATCCATATGAGCATTTTGGACAGCCAGATGTATTGCTTCATATGGCATGGAGAGATGGATTTGTTCATGGTTCACAGAATCATATTAATGACTTGCCAAAGCATACAGATTTTATTTGTAAGATGATTCAATCTGGGGTAAAACAGGTTGCTGTAATGGGAAGTATGCACGAAATTGGTTTTTATGAAGGTAGTATAAATGAAAATACACCGTGTAATCCGCAAAGCTTATATGGAATTAGTAAAAATGCATTACGACGAATTGTTGAACTGAAATGTAAAGAAAACAATACCATTTTTCAATGGCTTAGAGGATTTTATATTGTTGGTAATACTGAGGATGGAAGTTCAATTTTTTCAAAAATTGTACAAGCAGCTAATAAAAAACAGAAGGAATTTCCGTTTACAATGGGGTTAAATCAATTTGATTTTTTGGATTATGACGAATTTTGTAAGAAGGTTGCAGAATCAATAGAACAGACAAAGGTGAATGGAATTATCAATATTTGTTCGGGAAGACCAGAAAAATTAGCAGATAGAGTAGAACGTTTTATCAAAGAGAATGGTTTTGATATTAAGTTGGTTTATGGCGCTTTCCCTGATCGTCCATATGATTCAAAAGCAATATGGGGAGATGATACAAAGATTAATTTGATTGAAACTAGCAGGAGTTAATAAAAAGAAGAGGAATTTTATATGGATGTTAAAAAATTATTTTGGCATTTAAATTTATGTGTGAAAAAGCCGTTATTTAAACATGTAGGAAAATATAGTTATTTGGGACCAACAATATCTGCTATTGGGAAAAAGAATATTTCGATAGGTAATAGAGTTAGAATTTATCCTGGCTGTAGGCTGGAAACGCATGGATGTGGTGAAATAATAATAGAAGATAATTGTTCCATTGCTCAAAATTTTCATATTACGGCAGGTGGATCTAAACTTGTAATTGGGAAAAATACTACGATTACTGGAAATGTTTTTATTACAAACATAGACCATGAGTATCAAAATATAGATCAGCATATTATGAAACAACCAATGCTCTGTAAACAGACAATTATCGGAGAAAATTGTTTTATTGGATTTGGTGCATCTATCCAAGCTGGAACTATTTTAGGAAAGCAATGTATCGTTGGTACCAATGCTGTAGTTCGAGGAGTTTATCCGGATTATTCAGTTATTGTTGGTGTGCCAGGAAGAGTGGTAAAACAATATAATGAGGAGACAAAAGAATGGGAGAGAAAGTAGAAAAATTTGCAGTCTCTGTTATAATTCCGGCGTATAATTCTGAAAAAACAATTGTTAAAGCATTGGATTCCGTAAGAAAACAGACAAGCAGTCAGTATATTAAGGAAGTTTTAGTGATAAACGATGGCTCAACCGATAATACAAAAAAAGTAGTTGAAAATTATAAAAAAGAATATGATACATTTCCGATACAATTGATAAATAAAGATAATGGTGGTGTTTCAACTGCGAGAAATATGGGATTAAGCTTGGCACAGGGGAATTGGATTGCACTGTTAGATTCGGACGACGAGTGGGTGCCAAATAAAATAGAATGTCAAGTGGCGGTATTGATGAGACATAAAGAGATAGACTTCCTGGGTGGAAATCATACAGAACAGATGATCAAAGTATTAGGAAAAAGAATTGATAGATTATACCGACCAACAGTAAAAGAACTGTGTATCAAAGTGTTTCCTCAAACATCTACAGTAATATTTAAAAAGAGGATATATGATGAAATTGGTGGATATGATGAAACACGAAAATACTGTGAGGATGGACAATTTTTTTTGAAAATATGTGAAAAATATAATTATTATTATATGCCACAGCAAGTTGTTGTGTACGATGGCGGAAGACGTGGTTTTGGTGTCAGCGGATTATCTGGAAATTTAAAAGAAATGCAGGCGGGATTTATGAAGAATTTAAAGGAACTTCGTCAGAGAAATTCCATTGGTTTGCTTTTTTATATATGGGTTAGTGCGTATAGTCAATTAAAGTATGTTCGTCGAATTGTTATCTGTAAATTGGAGAGAAAATGAAAAAGTTATTAATGTATGTAAATAGTATGAATGCTCTGGGGGGGATTGAACGAGTAATTGCAAATCTATCGGAACGTTTTGCACAATATTATGATGTGACAATTCTTGTTAAAGATTCGCCTATATCAGCATACCCATTAGACAATAATATCAAGATGGATTCTATAGATACTGAGATCAAGATGGATATGAATTCACGTATTAAAAGGATAACAAATGTTTTCTTTAATATCTTTAGATCAATTCATGCATTACGAAAATATTTAAATGATAATTCATATGATGTGATTTATACAGCAACCCCATCAAATGTATTGGAATTATATTATGCTGATAAATCTATTAGAAAGAAGATTGTTGCTTCTGAACATGCATCATATTATGCGTATAATTCAGTGTATAAAAAAATAAAAGAATGGTTATATCCACATTTACAGGCTATATCTGTTCCAACAACTATGGATACAGAAATATATAAAAAATTGGGCTATAAGGTAAGCTATATTCCACATATTACTACGTATTCTTCCGTGCATAAAAATTCTTTGAATAGTAAAAGAATTATAAATGTTGGAAGACTGACTAGTGATAAACAACAAGGCATGTTGCTTGATATATGGAAATCTGTAAACGAGAAAATTCCTGATTGTGATTGGAAGTTGCAAATTATAGGTAGTGGTGAAGAAGAACAGAATATTAGAAATAAAGTAAATGATTTGAAATTAACAAACGTAGAGTTGATAGGACACACACCAAAGATTTCAGAATATTATAAAGATGCCAGTTTATTTGTTTTTACATCTAAGATGGAAGGTTTTGGAATGGTTTTGCTTGAAGCTATGTCCTATGGAGTGCCATGTATTTCGTTTGATTGTCCAAGTGGCCCTAGAGTGTCATGCGTCGAATTATAGTTCCCACCTACGGCAGCTTTACCGCAGCTTAAATTCGGCATCCTCCTCATATTGTCTATCCGAACGTGCCGTTTCTTACGGCACGTTTTTATCTGCATAGTCTTGACCATTCCCCTGATTTCCCT
>CAVKTR010000054.1:0-19390 GCA_963659325.1 Dysosmobacter segnis | reverse complement strand
GAACTGCTCTTTTTCTCTACTCTGAATCTGATACTTTCCTTATGAATTATAGCATTTTTGCGAAAATGATATAATTGACATTAATAATGGCGAATAATATAATTTAACCAAATTAAGCTGCATAGTAGCTACTTGTTGACTTAAATAGATATATGAGGAGAATTTTGTATGGGAATGATGACAGTTTATCATGGTGGATATCAACCAGTAGAAAAACCGGAAATCCGTAAAGGGAGAAATACAAAAGATTTTGGAACAGGTTTTTACTGTACAATTATTAAAGAGCAGGCGCAAAGATGGGCAAGAAGATACAATACAAAAATTGTTTCAGTATATGAAGTTAGTGTCAATTCGAACTTAAAGATAAAAGAATTTAAAGAAATGACGGAAGAATGGCTGGATTTTATTATTGCGTGTCGAAGTGGTAACGTGCATGATTATGATATTGTAATTGGCGCAATGGCGGACGATCAGATTTACAATTATATTTCTGATTATATGGATGGAATAATTACGCGAGAGCAATTCTGGATTTTGGCAAAATTTAAATATCCGACACATCAAATTGTATTTTGTACAGAGGATGCATTAAAGTGTTTGCATTACAGAGGCTATGAGGAGGTTGTGTAATGATTGGTGAAGGTAGAGAACCTCAGAAAGATAATGACTTATTTTATACATGCAGTTTGATTGACTATATTGCAAGAAAAACAAAAAATGTGCGGTCTTATGTGGTCAATAAGCTGGGAAAAGAGCGTTTGGAAAAAATTTACGATCTTGCAGATGTGTATCATTGTGACAATATAGAACGAGTTTGTGATGATTTTATAGATGAGGCGAAAATTGAGCAGGGAAATTTTGATAATGTGGCGGATTGCGGATATTCCATTCCGACTTATTGGGATATCGGAAAAGTATATAAGCGTTTGATTAAGCGTGTGGCGGAGTATGAAAAAATAGACATTATAAGTGCGCTGGAAAAAGTATATAATTCATTCATCAGTTCGAAAATAGATGACTATAACAGCAGCGTTTATTATGAAAATCCAGAATATATATTTGAATGTTATCGGGAAAACCAGATGCTTTAATGTGGATACGATTCGAATCCCTTGGAAAAAAACATTTACGGATTTATTCGTATGGATGGGAATTCGCAACGTGATTGACAGTATTAATGCAAATGCCGCAGCTTAAGGGATTGCCTGAGAAAAAACACTTGCTATATCAAACTCACAAACGTATAATAAACTATGTATGTGAACACAGAAAATGAGAGAACATCTGTTTTTTAGGAATATAAAATACAGAGCAATCTGTATGGAATGGAGGATATACAGTGGCTTTAAAGAAAAAACCGGTAAACGGTATGAAAGATATTATGCCGGATGAGATGCAGATCCGTGATTATGTACAGAGCGTGATCAAAGAGACTTATCGTGCATTCGGATTTACCCCGATCGAGACACCTTGTATGGAAGATATCGCAAACCTGAGTAACAAGCAGGGTGGAGAAAATGAGAAACTGATCTTCAAGGTATTAAAACGTGGTGAGAAACTGAAACTTGAGACTGCACAGAGTGAGGCAGATCTGGTTGATTTTGGCATGAGATATGATCTGACGGTACCGCTTTGCCGTTACTATGCAAACCATGCAAATGATCTGCCGTCACCGTTTAAGGCACTTCAGATGGGAAATGTATGGCGTGCAGACCGTCCGCAGAGAGGTCGTTACCGTCAGTTCATGCAGTGTGATATTGATATTCTTGGCGAGCCGTCCAACCTGGCAGAGATTGAGCTGATCCTTGCAACTACAACTACACTTGGCAAACTTGGATTCAAAAATTTTGAGATCCGTATCAATGAGCGTCGTATTTTAAAAGCAATGGCAGCTTACAGCGGATTTGCAGAGGAAGAGTTTGATACCGTATTTATCATTCTGGACAAGATGGACAAGATCGGTCTGGAAGGTGTTGCAGAGGAGCTTGCAAAAGAAGGTTATGCACAGGAAGCAATCGATAAATATCTGTCACTGTTCACTGGTGTGGAGCAGGCAGAAGATGGCATCAGCTATCTGGCAGATACTTTAGGTGATTATCTGGATGCAGAGATCGTTCAGAATATGAAAGAGATCGCATCTGCAGTAAATGCCACAAAGACAGCATCCTTTGAGCTGGTATTTGACCCGACTCTGGTACGAGGAATGTCTTACTATACAGGAACTATTTTTGAAATCGCAATTCCGGAGTTTGGCGGAAGCTGCGGTGGCGGCGGACGTTACGACAAGATGGTTGGAAACTTCACCGGAAAAGATGTTCCGGCCTGCGGATTTTCCATCGGATTTGAGCGTATCATCCTGCTTCTGATGGAGAATGGTTTCAAGATTCCGGAGCAGCCGAAAAAGACTGCATATCTGATTGAAAAAGGATATCCGGGAGACAAACTCAGCGAAGTGATCGGACAGGCACAGCAGGCCCGCGCAAACGGCGAGCAGGTACTGGTTGTCCGCATGAATAAAAACAAAAAATTCCAGAAAGAGCAGCTTTCTAAAGAAGGTTACGAGGAGTTCGTAGAATTTTTTAAATAAAAAACGAAGCTGATGTAAATTGCAGATTTTTGAACATAAAAACGCAGTGTACATGAGTGATTACAGGAGGAATAAATTATGGCAGAGTCCATGCGTGGATTGAAAAGATCCCATAGATGTACAGAGGTATCCAGTGCAGATATCGGAAGTACCGTTACCGTTATGGGATGGGTACAGAGAAGAAGAAATCTGGGCAGTCTGATCTTTATTGACCTGAGAGACCGTTCCGGTCTGCTTCAGATCGTATTTGATGAAAATAGTGTAGGAGCAGATGGATTTGCAAAAGCGGAGACGCTTAGAAGTGAGTATGTTATCGCTGTTGTTGGTAAAATTCAGAAACGTTCCGCAGCAGTAAATGAGAACTTAAAAACAGGTGATATCGAAGTGATCGCAGAGAGCCTTCGTATCCTTTCTGAGTCCGATACACCGCCTTTCCATATCGAGGAGAATTCTCAGACAAAAGACGAGATCCGTCTGAAATATCGTTATCTGGATCTTCGTCGTCCGGACTTACAGCGTAACCTGATGCTGAGAAGTAAAGTTGCTTATCTGATGCGTGATTTCATGGCAAAAGAAGGCTTTATCGAGATCGAGACACCGGTTCTGACAAAATCTACTCCGGAAGGAGCAAGAGATTATCTGGTACCGAGCCGTGTGCATCCGGGAAGTTTTTATGCGCTTCCGCAGTCCCCACAGCTGTTCAAACAGCTGTTGATGTGCTCTGGATATGACCGTTATTTTCAGATCACAAAATGTTTCCGTGATGAGGATTTACGTGCAGACCGTCAGCCGGAGTTTACACAGGCCGACATGGAGCTGTCCTTCGTAGATGTAGATGACGTATTAGATGTAAATGAGCGTCTGTTAAAATATGTATTTAAAGAGGCCATCGGTGTGGATGTACAGATTCCGCTTCCACGTATGACATGGCAGGATGCCATGGATCGTTACGGTTCTGATAAACCGGATACCCGTTTTGGCATGGAATTACATGACGTATCTGATGTTGTGAAAAACTGTGGATTCGGCGTATTTACCGGCGCATTAGAAAACGGCGGCAGCGTGCGTGGCATCGCTGTTCCGGGCAAAGCTTCCATGGGACGTAAACAGATCGACAAGCTGGTTGATCTGGCAAAAACATACGGCGCAAAAGGTCTGGCTTATCTGTGCGTAAACGAAGATGGCACATACAAATCCTCTTTTGCAAAATTCATGACAGAGGAAGAACTTGCAGCTTTAGTAGAAGCTATGGAAGGAAAACCGGGCGATCTGCTGTTATTCGCTGCAGATAAAAATAAAGTTGTATGGGCGGTTCTTGGCGCATTAAGACTTCACATGGCAAAAGAACTGAACCTGCTTGATCCGAACCAGTACAACTTCCTCTGGGTAACAGAGTTCCCGTTACTGGAGTGGTCTGACGAAGAGAATCGTTACATGGCAATGCATCATCCGTTTACTATGCCGATGGAAGAGGATTGGGATAAGATTGATTCTGATCCGGGTGCTGTTCGTGCAAAAGCATACGATATCGTATTAAACGGTACCGAGCTTGGCGGCGGTTCTGTCCGTATCCATCAGGATGATATTCAGGAGAAAATGTTTGAGGTACTTGGATTTACAAAAGAGCGTGCATGGGAACAGTTCGGTTTCCTGCTCTCCGCATTCAAGTACGGTGTACCGCCACACGCAGGACTGGCTTACGGTTTAGACCGTATGGTAATGCATATGGTACATGCAGATTCTATCCGTGACGTTATCGCATTCCCGAAAGTGAAAGATGCTTCCTGCCTGATGACAGAAGCTCCGGGTACTGTTGATGAGAAACAGTTAGAAGAACTTGGACTTGCTATCAAACTTCCGGAAGAGACAACCGAAGAGGAGTAATTGTAAATATATACAAAAATGAGAAAAAGCAGGAGTGGAAAATCCGTAGATTTTCCACTCCTGCTTTTTGTATGCCTTGAAAATAAAGGATTTGTATGAAAAAAATACGTGTTGTGCAATTTGTATAGTGGAAAAAATGCAGCAAAATTTATGGTTGACGGTAGGAAATAAGTGGTATATATTCATTTTATCGTTCTTAAAACAAATCTGATTCAGATATAAATGTACGATTATCAGAATTTTGATAACTTGTGTACAGTCTAAATATTGTTTCGCCGATTCGGTAAATATCAGGATGAACAGAAATTCAGATAGTATTAAATGATCTGTAAAAAAGAATTAAAGGCACAATTTGCGACGAAAAATATAGTTATTTTATGCGGAGGAGGTTATATAAAATGACAAAGAAATTGCGGGATTATTTTCCTATGCTTCAAACCAGAGAAGCAATTTTGAAAGAAATTAACAATAACGAAAAGATGTGGGGTACATTTTATTCGTGGGAAGAAGAACGACAGGAGGAATTTCTTGATTTTTGTACTGGAGCGCGGGGAATAAAAGTAATGTATGACTTTGTAAGTAAAGAGATATTGAATCCGGAATCGACACCAGAGCGTATTGATGAATTACTGTCTCTTCTGTTGAAACAGGAGGTTCATGTGATGGAAGTCTTGCCGAATGATGGAACCCGACTGGCAGATGAAGTATCGCTTGTTATTATGGATATTGTAGTGCGGCTTTCAGATGGAAGTATTGCAAATCTGGAAATTCAAAAGATTGGATATAAGTTTCCGGGAGAGAGAAGTGCCTGTTATTCTGCGGATTTGTTGTTGCGACAGTATAAGCGGGTAAGAAGTGAACGAAAGAAAAAATTCAGCTATAAAGATATCAAGGACGTATATACAATAGTGCTGTTTGAGAACAGTCCGGAAGAATTTAAGAAATTTCCGGATGTATATATACATACTTTCGGACAAAAATCAGATACAGGAATAGAATTTAATCTGCTGCAAAAATATGTGTTCGTAGCGCTTGACAATTTTAAAAATATTCAGCACAATAAAGAAAATAAGTATCTGATAAACAGTCGGCTTGATGCATGGATTGCGTTTTTTTGTATAGATGATCCGGAAATGATTGTTGCGATTATCGAGCAATATCCCGAGTTCAGGGCATACTATGAACAAATCTATGACATCTGTCGAAATATCGAAGGAGTGATGGATATGTTTTCAAAGGAATTGCAGGAACTTGACCGGAATACTGTGCAGTTGATGATTGATGAGATGCAGGAGGATTTGAAACAAAAAGGAAAAGAACTGGTTCTCATTAATCAGGAACTAGATGAGAAGAATCAGGAACTAGATGAGAAGAATCAGGAACTAGATGAGAAGAATCAGGAACTAGATGAGAAGAATCAGGAACTAGATGAGAAAAATCAGGAACTAGATGAGAAAAATCAAGAACTAGATGAGAAAAATCAAGAATTGGATGAGAAGAATCAGGAACTGGACGAGAAAAATCAGAAGTTACAGGCAGCTTTAGCACGTATTCGTGAACTTGAAGAGGAAAAGAAAAAAGCAAATCAGTAAGGTGGAAAGTGAATTCATAACAGAAAGCCGGCAATTGCCGGCTTTCTGAAAAACATGCTAAAATTATACTATTCATAATCCACCCGGAAGGATGCAAAGTCCAGATCTGTTTCGGTTCCATCTTCAAGATGAACATAAGGTGTGACTTCCAGAGAAGTGAAATCCTGTGTCAGCTTTGGAATGATAACCTGCATGGAAATACAGTAGTTTCCAGATTCATCGGTATAGGCACTTGCGCCGTTGTCATTCCAGTGTTCTCCATCCTCATCAAAGTAGATTGACTGGAAAGAATAACCTTCTTTTTTGCTGTCGTAGACCATTCCAGTGGAATCCGTTATTTTGCAGAAAATCCAGTCCTGAAGATTATCACTGTTGATGACATCTGCAAATTTCTGATAAGATTTTTTATCTTTTCCGAAGTTCCATACCGTTTTAAAATAAGTTCCGGAAGCCGAAACCCTGGTTTCAGGAATAGTAACGGCAGCACCGGAAACGGTGGGGGCAGTTACTTCCGGTTTGTGTAAGGATTTTCCAGTGATATCAAAGGATATGGTCTGTATTTTTATTTCATCATGATCGCTGTCTGCACAAAACGGGATTTCTACATGAATCTGATCAGGAAGGCTGGCATCTGACAATTCGACTTCAGCATAAAATGCTCCGTTTTCCCAATCTTCCATATGGCTGTCCATTTTGTCCAGATTGACAGTTACATTCGGACAGAACATGATATCATTGATGAAGATTCGGTCCGGAACATACCAGTAATCTGTAGTTTGCATGCCAAACTCAGTGGCCTGTCCGTAGATGGATAAGACACTTCCATCATAATAAGCATCCAGAACTGTGATATATGGCTGGGATTCGCCTACTGCATCAGTATACATGTCATAATTTTCCAGCATAAAGTCTGGCAGTGTTGGGGTACATGTGGTATCAAGTCCTTCTTCCTGAGAGAGGACTGTGGTGGTAGAGGTGTTTTCTGTAACAGCTTTTGTGGAGGTAGTGTTTGCTGCGGAATCCGTTGATGTAATACGTCCGGAATCCTGCAGATACTCCTGCGATTTGTAGTGATATCGCACACCGGCATAAACACCAGTGGATCCGGCGATGACACAGACGATCACTGCAGCGGCAACTTTTGCAGGAAACCATTTTTTGCGTGGGCTGTGCTTTACAACAGATGTCTGATTCAATTCTTTTTCTACCTGATCGGCAACAAGCTGTTTAAAATGTTCCGGTGTTTTTGGAAAATTTTCTCTTTCATATTCGAAATCATTGTGTTTAGAGTCGTGGTTCATATGGCGGCCTCCTTTTCAAACATTGTTCGCAACTGAAGTTTTCCGCGGTTTAACCGCATTTTTATGGCACTCTCACTCATTTCCAGAATGTCAGCAATTTCCCGTATTTTAAATCCGTCGAAATAGTACATTACCAGTGGAAGACGGTAGGAAATATCTAACTGCATCAGGTGCTGATACAGGTCGGAGTAATCCTGCTGTGTGGCTTCTTCGGTCAGTACACGTTCCTCATATGCGACTTCCCGTTTACGTTTCCGCAGGATCATCTGACATTCGTTGATCAATATGCGTGAAAACCATGTTTTGGCATATTCCTGTTTTTTTAGTGTGTGAAGTTTTGAAAATCTTTTTACGATGGCAGACGACATGGCATCTTCACAGTCAGCATCTTCTTTTAAAATCGCCTTTGCAATGCGATAGAAGTCATCGGTAAAAGAAATGATCAAATCTCCGAAATCCTGTTTTGTCATAACTTCCCTCTTTTTATCTCAATCTGTTTTTGTAATTGTGAAATGAGATTTTTATACTCTGTAATAGCTATTACACCCATTAGATGTAGTTTAGCATAAAAAGGTCACAACATAATCCAATAAGTTATGAAAATAATTTAGAAGAAAATTCTATTGCTGGAGTTGAGGAGGATAAAAAAGGTGATGGCATTTGGAAATTTTACTGACAATTTACAAAAATCTGGTTCTGGATTTTACCAGATGATCATATGCTGAAAATGTTGCAAAGAAGTAAGAGATTTTTGGCACATATATTTAGAAAATAGTCAGATTGAAACAAACAAGATAGATTTATCCCAGATGAAAAATAAAAAAGTAGTCATAAATCAAACGTTCGTGCATATATTATAGAGTGTGCAAAGAAAGGAGAGATGTATATTTGAAAGAAGAAAAAATGAAAGAAACCATTCAAAAAGAGGAAAGTTTAAAAAATACAGATGGAGATGCAGCAGTTAAGATAGAAGCTGGAATAAGCATAAATAAAAAAACAGTAGTTGATTCAGTATCTGAAACAAATAAGGATGAAACAGCAACAGATACGACAGTAATCGAGACAGGTAAAGATAAGAAAATTACTGAAGAGAATGCAACCCAGCCGGGAGCAGACCTTATCCTTTTAGATGATCCGAAACTGCGCAAGGAATATCTGGACTGCATGAAATACCTGTTGACGCAGATTACCGATTTTGGATTTGAACAGGAGGAACTGATTGGACGAAGCATTATCAGTCATACAAAGTACCGATTAAAAGACCGGGAAAGCATCATTGCCAAGATGATAAAAAAGAAACGAGAGTTCACAGAGGAAAATGTGTTTACATACATCAATGATCTGGCGGGAATCCGTGTGGTCTGCTTATTTCTGGATGACATTTACCGGGTGCGGGATTTTATTTACCAGATACCGGGAATTTCTATTGTGAAAGAAAAAGACTTTGTGAAAAAGCCAAAAAACAGCGGATATCAGAGCCTGCATATTATTGTTCAGTTTACGAATGGGAAAAAAGTGGAAATTCAGCTGCGGACGATCGGAATGGATTTCTGGTCTGTGCTGGAATATCAGTTACAATATAAGAAACATCACAAAAAGGGAAAAATGTTGAAGAAAGAATTATTTTCATGCGCGATCGATGTGCGGAATATGGATCAGCGGATGCTGGATCTGAGACAGTCAATTGAAAATGTATAAAAAGGTGTGCCTTCCAGGAAAGCACACCTTTTTTTGTACTATTTATAGTTTGGGAAAAGAACATATGATGATACACTTCTTGCACCATATAGCAAAATTATAATATGTATACACTCTTACGCTCTGCGAAGTTTACGTTCTCTTGCTGTAAAAATAAGAGAAATTACTGCCAGTACTAGCGCGATTACGATAACCAGAATAAAACGGTAACGTGTACTCTCACTTCCAAAGACGGTAGCTGCGATATTTGTAATCTGAGGTGTCAGGAAAGTACCGACATTGGATCCTGCCAGAACAACAGCAGTAGCCATAGCGGATTCCTGAGGTGTTGCCGCATATACACCGGTCTGAAGGATGCACTGCGGTGTTACAAGGCTGATGGACATTCCGGCCAGCAGACAGCCGACAAACAGGCAAACAACGTTCGGATTAATAATGATAACGAAGAATCCGAGCGCCAGGAATACATATCCAACCGGGATGGTGCAGACATCCAGTTTTTTCGCAAGAAAACCGAAGGCGATTCCCATCAGAGTACCACCAAGAAGGAACACGGTTGCGGCCCATCCGGACAGGACAGAATTTCCGATACCGAATTCTGTGACGTACATGGCAAGGTTTGTAGGACCTACGTTAAACAGCAGTAACAGCAGCAGTGCGAAAATGGTATAAATCCAGACTTTTCCATGTTTTAATACGGAAAAAGAGCCGGAAGTCTGGGCTGCCGGAGCAGCTTCTTTCGCAGTAGTGGCTGTTTCCTGCTTTTTGTACGGAACAAACAAAAGTAGCAGGATCAGTCCCGGAACACCGATAATGACATATACGAGATAATCCAGGTTCCATGCAACAGCGGTTAAGACACCACCGACAGCTGTCATGATCATACCACCGACGTTTGCCGCACTTGTCTGAAGTCCCATGAGGGATGTTTTTTCCTGCCCCTCATAAAAATCAGTGATTAGAGAAGCGGTCAGTGCAGATACGAGTCCCATACCAATACCCATGATCACAGACCATGCAAAAAGAAGGGAAAGACTCTGATAAATAAAGGTTCCGAGAATACCGGTCAGACAGATGCAGACACTTCCGATCCCGATCAGGACTTTTTTGGAAATTTTTGATGTCAGCCATGCGGCTACAAAGGATAATACCACAACAAAAATACCCGGAAGACTCATCAGAAGTTGTATGGTAGAAATGGCTGTGTCCGGAAATGCAGCGGCGATGTCTGAAAGTGCCGGCGACAGACCATTGGTAGCCATCTGTGCAAAAGTGATGACCAGAATGGCTATTTTCAGCATTTTTTTGTTCACCATAAAGGGGAATTTCCTTTCGAAAAAATATTATATTTGTTATATATATCATATAAAATATAGGATCGTTGCTATTATATACGCAAATAAAAAGGTATGCAAGAGCATACCTTTTTAAATACAATATAAAATTGTTTTTTATTTCAATCAATTACTCGATTGGTTTCAGATCATCAGCGATGATCAGTTTTGCTTCTGTAGCAGCCTGGATCTCTTCAACAGTGAATTCCGGGTTGTACTCTTTTAATACGATTCCTTCCGGAGTTACTTCCATAACACCCATCTCAGTAACGATTAAGTTAACCTGAGCTTTAGCTGTCAGTGGTAATGTACACTCTTTTAAGATCTTCGGTGCACCTTTCTGTGTGTGCTCCATAGCTACGATAACTTTTTTTGCACCTACTACAAGGTCCATAGCTCCGCCCATTCCAGGAACCATTTTTCCAGGAATGATCCAGTTTGCGATGTTACCTTTCTCGTCTACCTGAAGAGAACCAAGAACTGTAGCATCTACATGTCCACCACGGATGATGGAGAAAGATGTAGCACTGTCAAAGAACATACCGTCTTTCTCGATACCTGCCGGCTGTCCGCCTGCGTTTACGATGTAATCAGCATCCGGATCTTCCGGATCAACAGCTGCAAGACCGATGAATCCGTTCTCGGACTGTAATGTAAGTTTAACGGATGGATCAAGGTAATCCGGAACCATAGTAGGAAGTCCGATACCAAGGTTTACAACATCACCATCATGTAATTCTTTAGCGACACGTTTCGCGATATATGGTTTGATTTCACTTCTTTCCATCTTATGCTTCCTCCTTTACTACTAAATAATCAACATAAATGTGTGGAGTTTCCACATAGTTTGGACCAATCTCACCAGCCGGAACGATCTTTTCAACTTCAGCGATAACGATATCAGCGGCAGAAGCCATCATCGGGTTGAAGTTACGAGCGGATCCTCTGTAACGGATATTACCGGACTCATCAGCGATGTATCCCTGGATGATTGCAACATTACCACGGATTGCTTTCTCAAGAAGGTACTCTTTGCCATCTAATTCGATAACCTGTTTGCCCTCGAGAGTTGTCGGAGAAGTGCTGTCAGCAACGATAGTACCGATACCTGTTGGTGTAAGGAAACCTGCAAGACCAGCTCCGCCTGCACGTACCTGCTCAGCAAGTGTACCCTGTGGCTGAAGTTTTAACTCGATCTCACCAGCGTTGAATTTAGCTGCAACTTCTTTGTTCAGACCTACATGTGTAGCGATTAATCTTTTGATTAATCCGTTGTGAAGTAAACGACCTGTTCCTTCATTTTCGAAACCTGCATCGTTACATACAACTGTAAGGTCTTTTGCTGTTACTTCGTTTACGATAGATTTTGCTGTTCCGTTTGTCATGAATCCGCCGACTAATACAGTATCGCCATCTTTGATCAGTGCGGCAGCTTCTTTAGCAGAAATAACTTTTGTTCTAGCCATTTCTTTCCCTCCTATTAATTACATGATAATAATTTTTGCTCTGTTGACGACGTCATACGTCGACATAGCCTGTTTACATTATAGCACCTTGCACGGCAAAATCCAGAGATATTTCACAAAAAAAGTGATTTTTATGCTATTTGTTTGTAAAAAATAGCATTCGATTACAGAATCTGATAGAAAATAGAGGAAAAAGTGACAGAATTAACAAATGAAAGCGAGCAGATACTGCAAAAAATCAACGCTTTAAAGTGATAAAATATTTTTGTTGATTTTTCCTATAAAGTAAGATAAAATGACAGAAGTGATTTTGAAATAAAGGAGACAAAAGACAATGATGGAAATCAAAGGAAACATGATGTCAGTGCGTGAAGATGTCCGTGTGCTGGACGCAACTCTGCGTGATGGAGGTCTGGTGAACGATTTTTATTTTACGGATGACTTTGTGTACGATTTATATAAAGCAAATCTGGCGGCCGGTGTGGACTATATGGAGTTTGGATACCGTGCGGACAAAAAGCAGTTTGATGTAAATAAATTTGGAAAATGGAAATTTGCTGAGGATGAGGATATCCGTGCAATCGTTGGCGACAATGATACCGATATGAAGATCTCTGTTATGGCAGATGTAGGACGCTGCGATTACAAGCACAGCATTAAAGAACGCGCGGACAGCCCGGTGGATCTGATCCGTGTGGCTACTTATATCAATACCATGCCGGAAGCAATCGCAATGATCGAGGATGCAGCTGCAAAAGGTTACGAGACAACCTGTAATATCATGGCAATTTCCAAATGTCAGGAGCGTGATATTCAGATGGCTCTGGAAATGCTGGAAAAATCTTCGGTAAACGGTGTGTATGTGGTGGACAGCTACGGTTCTCTGTATCCGATTCAGATTCGTGATATCACGGATATGTACCTGAAAGCAATGGCCGAGAGCGGGAAACTGGTTGGAATCCATGCGCACAACAACCAGCAGTGTGCGTTCGCCAATACCATTGAGGCTCTGTCCATCGGTGCAAGCATGGTGGATGGAACTGTCATGGGAATGGGCCGTGGTGCAGGAAACTGCTCTCTGGAAGGACTGCTTGGCTTCCTGAAAAACCCGAAATATGAGATTGCGCCGGTTCTCTCTTTTATCGAAAAACATATGTTGAAACTCATCGAGGAAGGTGCGGTATGGGGATATAATATTCCGTATCTGCTGACAGGATTGACAGATCAGCATCCGAGAACGGCCATTGCGGCAACGAAAAATCATGATACAAAGTATCTGGATTTTTATCATATGCTGTTGGATGATTAAAATGAATTTGTAGAAAAAATCAAATAAAAAACTGTGAGGATGGAAGAAAAATCTATGGCTCACAGTTTTTTTATATAAAAGAAAATAACAATTTCAGTATGATTATTAGTTTGATATCTGTATTTTTTTGTAATAAAGAAATCCGGTCAGGTCTGCCAGGATCCATCCGATCGGAATCGCCCACCAGATCGCGGCAACACCAAGGGATGTGTGCGGTGCAAAAGCATAAGCCAGAGCCACGCGGGTTCCCAGGGATATGATTGTAAGCACCAGTGACATAGCCGGTTTTTCAATGGCGCGGTAAAGGCCGTAGAGCAGAAACAGACAGCCGATGCCCCAGTAAAACGCACCTTCAATGTGCAGATACCGGATGCCTTCTGCAATAATAGCAGTTTCGCCTGCGTCTACAAAAATCTGCATCAGCGGACGGGCGAAAATCCATACGATGGCAGAAATAATAATACAGAACACAATGGATACCCGGACTGCGGTGTGAATTCCCATTTTCACCCGGTCCGGGCGTTTTGCGCCATGATTCTGTGAAATAAACAGGGAAAACGCGTTTCCGAATTCCTGTACAGGCATATAAGCCAGTGTATCAATTTTTACTGCTGCGGCGAAAGCTGCCATAATGGCGGTGCCGAAGCTGTTTACCAGTCCCTGGATCATCAAAATACCAAAGTTCATAACTGACTGCTGCAGACAGGTAAAAAATGCGTAACGGCTTACTTCGGAAAAGGTACTTTTTTTGAAAATGCGCTGCTCTTTTGCCGGAAACAGCTGATGATTTTTCCAGAGTGCCGCAATGGTGATGCCGATGCCGGAGACCGCCTGGGCGGTCACGGTGGCACCTGCCGCACCGCCGACGCCGAGGTGCAGTCCGATGACAAACCAGAGATCCAGCGTAATATTTAAAAGGCTGGAGATCGCCAGAAAAATCAGCGGAAGCACAGAATTTCCAACGGCCCGCAGTACAAATGCGAAATAGTTATATAAAAATGTAAATCCGATTCCAATAAAAATGATGCGGGAATAAATGCGCATCAGGTCGTAAATATCTGCAGGTGTCTGCAGTAAAGTCAGAATGCCGTCTGTGCCGAGAAATACGATCAGGTACATAATGACGGTCACAAGCAGGATCAGCCAGAAGGAAACCCACATGCATTCTTTCATTTCTCTGTGGCGGCCGGCACCGTAATGCATGGAAAACAACGCGCCGCATCCCATGCAGAGACCGATCATGACGGAAGTCAGAAAGGTCATCAGTGTGTAAGTGCTGCCGACGGCAGCCAAGGCGCCGGAGCCGAGCACCCGGCCGACGATGATGGTATCGGTAATGTTGTAGACCTGCTGCAGCAGGTTTCCGAGCATCATCGGAAGGGCAAACAGCAGAAGTGTTTTTAATATAGGTCCTTTTGTTAAATCTTTTTCCATATCTTAAGTGTTTCTGTCAGTTATCCTTTTCTGAATTGTAGAAATTAGGATTGTTCAGGACCCGCGTTACCTGTACTCTGGAACAGCCGATCAGTTCCGCCATCTGCTGGTGTGTGAGCTCACTGTTGTAGTAAGTACGGACACGTCCCTCGCAGTCATCCAGGGCCACCGTAGCCAGCTGCAGTACGTTCGTATGAGTCTTTCCGGCCAGCATACTGACATACTGGCGCATCAATCCAAGTTCTAATACTCTGTTGTAAAATACTTCAATGTTGCACTTGTGTACAACGGTATTGTTTTTCAATGCAATACAGGTCAGACCACACGGATCCCCGTAAAGTGCTTCAATCTCCCCTACGATACTGTCCGGATAGTGAAATGCTACGACCTGTTTGTGTCCCTGTTCATTTGTGATAAAAACTTCAACCATTCCCTGTGAAACCCAGAAAACATCCGTCAGTATCTGATCGGTGGCGTAGATACATTCGTTTTTCTTTAATGTGATCGTAGGGCAGTCAGCAAACAGCTTTTCCATATTCTCCCTTGCAAAAAAGTTTCTCATGTTTGTGATATTAAATGATTGTTCTTTTCCCATTTTTCCCTCTCATAACAGGATAAATACCGTATGTTATCTTATCACGTAAACCGATATTTATCATCCAATTTTGTGCGTAAAATCAAGTCCCTGTTTATAAATATAGCACAATGTAAAAAGAATGAAAACCAAAAACGAGTAGTTATAATGAACAAAAAAATGTATCAGGTGATACAGAAATTGGAACATGTAACCTATGATACAGAAATAAAAATACATGAATGTTATCATCTGGATATCAAGTAAGTGAGCAATTGGTAACCGGGAGGAGGGATACAGATGATAAATGCAGTCGGGCGTGAAATTCCGGATGAAATGCTTCGGAAGATGAAGAAACCGGCTTTTGCAGGAGCTTATTCAAAAAAAGAAGATGCGGTAGTCAGAACAACTGCGAAGAGCAGACGTGCCTCAATAGAAAAGGGCAGAGAACCTGATTCGAAACTGCTGGCTTCCATTGAAGAGGCAATTGAAAAAACAGGGATCAAAGATGGCATGACAATTTCTTTTCATCACCATATGAGAAATGGAGATGAGGTTGTGAATCTGGTCATGGAAGCCATCGCAAAAAAGGGGATTAAGGATATACATATTGCTGCATCCGGGCTGTTTAAGTGTCATGAGCCACTGGTAAAACTGATTGAGGAGGAAGTGGTGACAGGAATTACCGTGAGTACCATTTCACCGGGACCACTGGCCAAGGCAATTACAAATGGAAAACTGAAACATCCAGCTGTGTTTATGAGTCATGGAGGACGGCCGAGAGCCATCGAAGCAGGAGAATTACATATCGATGTGGCATTTATATCAGCTCCCTGCTGTGATGCATACGGCAACATGAACGGTGCATACGGTAAGTCAGCCTGTGGCGTTCTGTCATACGCATACGCAGATGCACAGTATGCGGATCAGGTAGTGGCTGTGACAGACAATCTGGTGGAGTTCCCGGCGTGCCCGATCGAGATATCGCAGGAAAAAGTGGATTATGTGGTACAGGTAGAAAGCATTGGAAATCCGGAAGGAATATCCTTTGGACCGACCAAACCCACCACAGATCCGGAAAACCTCAAAATCGCGGATATGACAGCACAGCTTCTGGATGAGACCGGATATATCAAAAACGGAATGTCGATGCAGACCGGAGCCGGTGGAACATCCATCGCGGTGGCTGCAGCCGTAGGAAATATCATGAAGAAAAAGAAGATCAGAGGATCCTTTGCATCCGGCGGAATTACTTCTTATTTTGTTGAAATGTTAAAAGAAGACCTGTTTCAGGGGCTGTTGGATGTACAGTGTTTTGATTCCGTAGCAATTGAGTCTTACCGGGAGAATCCAAAACACATGGCTATGAGTGCTTCACAGTACGCAAATCCAAACACAAAGGGATGTCTGGTCAATCAGCTGGACATTATGATTCTTGGAGCGACAGAGATTGATGTGGACTTTAACGTCAATGTGGTAACCGGATCAAACGGAGTGATCTTAAGTTCATCCGGCGGAAATAATGACTGTGCGGCGGGCGCAAAGATCGCAGTAGTTGTTACAAATCTGGTGAAACGCGACATGTGTATCCTGCGGGATCAGGTAACCACCGTGGTGACACCGGGAGAGACCGTGGATGTACTGGTGACAGAATACGGCATTGCCGTCAATCCGAAGCGAACAGATCTGAGAAAGCTGCTGGAACATTCCAAACTTCCGGTTATGGATATTCAGGAACTGAAGGCTATCGGAGACCAGAAAGCGACAAAAATCGTAAAACCGGAGTTTACGGATAAAATCGTAGGAATTGTGGAATACCGGGACGGTTCCATCATCGATGTGGTGAGAAAACCGGTACAGGAATTTTAAAAAACTTAAAACAGAATGTCAGATATGACTTACACGTATCCGACAATAAAAAATCATAAAACTATAAAAGGTAAAAATTGGGAGGAACAAAAAATGGCAGTAAGAAGAACAGACTTATATTTACCGGCAAACTCAGAGAAATTTATCCTGAAAGCACCGACACTGGGGGCAGATGTCATCACACTGGATATGGAAGACGCAGTACCGCCGGCAGAGAAGGAGACAGCCAGAAAAATGGTACGGGAGCACATCAAAGAAATGAGTGTTCATGGTTCTGAGGCATGGGTAAGAATCAACGCATGGGATACAGGACTTACCATGGACGATTTAAATGCAGTTGTTATCGATGGCCTGGATGGAATCACACTTCCGAAATGCTCCGGTGCAGATGATGTAAAACGTCTGGACTTTATCGTGACAGATCTGGAGGAAAAAAGAGGACTTCCGGTTGGAAAGATCAAACTTGCAATTCTCATTGAGACAGCTATCGGTGTTATGAATGTAGATGAGGCAGTATTTGCCAGCGACCGTCTCGTAGCCGTTATCTTTGGTGCGGTAGATTATACAAGAGATATGCGTGTCGCAAGAACAGACACAGCGGAGGAGCAGATTTATGCGCGTGCAAAAATCGGTGTGGCAGCCAGAGCAGCAGGTCTGGTAGCAGAAGATGCACCGTTCCCATCCTACAAAGACGACGCAGCATTTGAGTACAACACAAAGACCGGCGCACAGCTTGGTTTTGAAGGCAGACAGATCATTCACCCGAGCCAGATTCCGATCGCAGAGCGTGTATATTCTCCGGATCCGGAACGTGTGGCATGGGCAAGAAAAGTGACAAAAGCATTTGAAGAAGAAGGAATCGCAAAAGGATCCGCATCCGTTCCGGTAGATGGACAGATGGTAGATACACCGGTTTACATCAATGCGAAAAACGTGCTTGAGCGGGCAGAAGAAGTAATGGCGAAAGATGCACTGAAAGCAAGCCTGAAGTAAGGTCAGAAGGAGGAAAAACAGATGGAATGGGTAACAGGAGTTCCGGAAGAATTTAAGACAAGAATTCGTTTCCCAATGAGTGACCGGGAAATGAAACGCCGCTGGTCCACGGTGCAGGCTGCGATGCAGGAGCAGGGGATCGACGTGTTGATCGCGCAGAATGCAGATCAGTATCTGGGCGGATATTTCCGGTATTTTACAGATCTGCCGACAGAGCAGGCGTATCCGATGAGTGTTCTTTTTCCGGCAAAAGGAGAGATGACAACGATCACAAGTTCTTCTCCGTATAATCCGCTGCCACCGGCATGGTTCCAGCGTGGAATCGAGAACAGACTCGGCGCACCGTACTTCAGAACTTTCCGTTATACAGATCTGTATGACGCGAAACTGATGGAAGCGTATATCTGTGATCATAAATGTAAGACAGTCGGACTGATCGCACCGTCTTTACTGAATTATAAACTGGTAAATTATCTGAAAACAGCACTGCCGGATGTGACATTCATTGACGCGACAGAGATGATCGATGAGATCAAGGCAGTAAAGAGTGAGGATGAGATTCAGGCGATCCGCAGAACCGTAGCCCTGCATGATCAGGTGCTTCAGATGGTACCGGGTATTTTACATCCGGGTATGTATGAATATGATCTGAGAGCAGAAGTAAACAAGTTTCTGATCAGCAAAGGCAGTGAGGAAAATCTGGTTATGATGGGTTCCGCACCACAGGGAACACCGACACCGAAATTACACAGTTTTTATCAGAACAGACGCATTGAAGATGGCGATGATCTGGTATTTATGATCGAGGCAAACGGTGGTGGCGGTTATTATGCAGAAATTGTAAGGGGATTCTGTATCGGCCATCAGCCATCCAAAGATCTTCAGTATGCATGGGATCTTTCCAAAGAGCTGCAGGACTTCACGGCAGAACTGGTAAAACCGGGGGCTGACTGTGCGGAGATGCTGGAAATCTATAACAACAAACTGGTTTCTTATGGCTTACAGCCGGAGACACGACTGTTTGCACATGGCCAGGGATATGACCTGGTGGAAAGACCGGCATTTTTCAAAGGTGAGACGATGAAAGTCAAAGAAAATATGTTTTTTGCGATCCATCCAGAGATCAATACCGGAAAAGCATTTGGTAATTACTGTGATCAGTATCTGGTTACAAAAGACGGTGCGGTCAGAGTGGAGACAACACCGAGACAGATTTATGTGGTATAAAAACGAAACGTATTACAAAGGATTTTAATTTAGTATCAGAAAAATATTGAGGGCACATTTATTAGAGAAGCAATTTGGTGATATGTCAAGAGGTGATGGAAAAGAGAATTCATTAAAAACAC
>CAVKTR010000053.1:0-20167 GCA_963659325.1 Dysosmobacter segnis | reverse complement strand
GAACTGCTCTTTTTCTCTACTCTGAATCTGATACTTTCCTTATGAATTATAACAATATTTGTAACGTTTGAAAATCTCAGATTTTCATATCATATGTGCTTTGATTTCTATGAAATATTTTTTGTTGATATTATACACCTGTAGGGGTACAATATTGGCAGAGGATTTTTTATACTCCCTGAGAAGTATAATATGAATAAATAAGAGGTGACATTATGAAAAAAATAATCTATCATGGTTCCAATCACATCATTGAACAGCCTAAATATGGCTATGGAAAGCCATATAATGATTACGGAATCGGATTCTACTGTACCGAAAATCCTGATATGGCAAAAGAATGGGGCGTTGGCATAGATCACAACGGTTATGCCAATCAATACCAGATCAACTGTGACGGGCTTTCTATTCTTGATCTGCATACATCCGAATATACGCTGCTGCACTGGCTCACGCTTCTGCTTGAAAATCGGGAATTTGATACATCCACACCGCTTGCTGCTGAAGCGAAAGAATATCTGATTCAGAAATTTCATCTGGATTACGAAAGTTACGACATTATCATTGGCTACCGGGCAGATGACAGCTATTTTTCTTTTGCTGCTGATTTTATAAACGGTGCCATTTCCTATCGACAGTTAAGCAATGCAATGCGTCTTGGAAAATTGGGAAAACAATTTGTCCTGAAAAGCAAACGTGCCTTTGAGCAGCTTCACTTTCTCGGGTATGAAACTGCTGATTACCGGGAATGGTACAAAAAGAAAGCCTTCCGTGACAAATCCGCCCGTCGCCAGTATTTTGACGTAGAGCGAAACCGCCGCCAGAAAGGTGACCTGTATATCACAACAATTCTTGATGAGGAGATGACTGCTGATGATCCACGCATACGATAAAACTTATCTGGCAAATGCACAGAAAAATCTGGCTCGCATGCTGGATTACCTGACTAATTCACTACACGTTTCCTTAGAGAACGCATGGCAATGGTTTCTCACAAGCAAAATTTCCACGCGTTTTGAATGTGGTGACTGCTCTGTACTTTCCGGAATGTCCGGTGTCGAACTTGCTTTTGCCGTACTTAAAGAAACAGGTGAGCCAATTCCGGATTCCACACCAGAGTATCCCTTCGACCGTACACCGGAGTATTGGACCGGTTGGGCACTGGCTTATTATCAATGGCATACAGGACTTCGATTTTCTGAAATTGAACACGCCATTCCTATCCGGACAATCTGGATGATGTATGATCCATACCATGAGATGGATATTCGGCAACTTGTTGACAAACTGAATGAATTATACCGCAAAGCTAATCCTGAAACGAATTTGAAGACGCTGAGACTACTTGCGAACCTCAGTCAGTCTGAACTGGCTGCTCAGACCAGCATTTCTGTTCGTACACTTCAACAATACGAACAGCGGCAGAAAAATATCAATCATGCACAGGCAGAAACACTTCTTCGTATTTCAAAAGTGCTTGACTGTTCCATAGAAGATTTAATAGAAAAAATAGACGCATAAAATATATTTTCATGCCAAAAACGGAGCAATTACACTTTAAATGTAACTGCTCCGTTTTTATTATGTTTCTTACCAGGTCTTTACCCATTCTTCAATGCTTTTCTTATTCGCATGATTGAGAAGTTTTCCTTCTACAAACTGAGCCTGCGGTGCAGACGGCTGTAACTCTTTGATGGTATTACCGAATCCGCTTCCTCCGGATGTTGCAAACAGAATGATTTTTTTGCCGGAAAAATCATACTTCTCCAGGAATGTATTGATGATAGTCGGTGCTACATACCACCAGATTGGGAAACCGATCACGATGGTGTCGTAGTTTTCGATTGCTGCATCGCCTTCTGCCATTTCCGGACGGATTGTTTTGTCTGACATTTCAATGGTGCTTCTTGCTTTTTTATCCATCCAGTTTAAATCTGCGGTTGTATATGGAACCTTCGGTGCGATCTCATACAGATCAGAACCGGATACCTCTGTGATCATCTCAGCCACTTTTTTTGTCACGCCACTTGCACTGAAATATGCTACTAATGTTTTGCTCATCGTCTTTTCCTCCATTTCTTTATTGCTACATCATTTTCCTTATAAATCTGCCTGCTTCTTTTTATGCAGTCATCTATCTACGAAACAATTTTCTTCTGTTATTCTCCAACTTCCCAGACTTCTTTTGCCAGATTGAACACTGCCCATGCTTTCGGCCATCCCGCATAGAATCCCACATGTGTAATAATGGCAGAAATTTCTTTCTGTGATACACCGTGATCTTTTGCATTCTGTAAATGGAATTTCAGGGAAGAATCTGTGATTCCCTGTGCCATAAGTGCCACAACGGTAATAATACTTCTTGTTTTCAGGTCAATGTCTTCGTTGTTCCAGTTCTCGCCAAAAAGAACGTCATCGTTGAAATGCGCAAATTCCGGAGCGAATTCTCCAAGTGCATCTCTGCCTGCTGTCTGTACGATTTTTGCCATAATTTTCTGCCTCCTGTTCTGTCCGTTACCCTTGTTTTACAGAATAGCTTTCCTATTACTGAGAAAAATTTTTATAACTACCTGCATAAACAACTGTAACGCAACTTCATCTTTTTTCGATATATATATTATAATTCTTTCTCTCTATTATATCGAATACTTTTATCACATGCTTTTCTATGCTTCAAAGGCATTTATTTCCTGAATGAACAACCGTACCGCTTTTGCGTAAGGAATGTTGCGTCTCCATGCGATCACCGTGTTTGCCTTGATCTCCGGATAAAGCCGTCTCTGCACCAGCAGATCCTGCCGCCAGTACTGAATGGCTCCCTGAATCGACACAGGATAACCAAGCCCCTGCGCTGCCATCACACCACCATTCGTGCCCAGATTGCTGGTAAAAGAAATATTCAGTTTTTCAAAATCTTTGCCAAACCAGTTGGCCAGCTCACTCTGTACGCCTAAACGCTCCGGCAGAATCAACGGCAGATCACGCAGATCCTCTTTCGTAATATACTTTTTCTGCGCCAGCGGATCCTCAGGTTTCATGCTGACCACCCAGTAATCACTTTTCTGAATCGGAAGATATTCCAGATTTTCCTTGCTCACCGGCTCCATGAAAAGACCGATGTCAATCAGTCCTCTGTGCATCCGCTCCAGAATCGTATCTGCTGTTCCCGTATGCAGGGCAATCTGAACCCGGGGATATTTTTCTTTAAAGCCTTTGATGATCTTTGCCAGTGTCTCCACCGCGGCAAATTCACCGCATCCGATGGTGATCACACCTTCCACGACTTCTTCATTGCCCTTGATCTCATCCACGATCTTATCTTCCAGATCGATCATTTCCAGTGCTCTGCGTTTGAGCAAAAGACCGTCATCCGTCAGTGTGATATTTCGTCCGCCACGGCAAAAAAGTCTGGTTCCAAGTTCATCCTCCAGCGCGGCAAGCTGTCGCGACAACGTCGGCTGCGTAATATGTAATTGTTCTGCCGCTTTCGTGAAACTCTGTTCCTTCGCAACCGTCAGAAAATAATGCAATACTCTCAGTTCCATACCTGTCACCTATATCCATGTGTACTTTACTCTAACTTCATTCACTGCATTCTATTCCAATAAAAACCTTGCTGTTTTACTGCTGTGGTTTCAACGGACCATAATAATAGCTTGCTGTTGCACCACCGTCACACATAAAATCAGTTCCGGTGATAAATGCACCTTTGTCACTCATCAGCAGTTCTGCTACGTTTGCCACCTCGTCAGCAGTTCCCGGCCGGCCTGCAGGGCATTTTGCAAACATATTTTTGTAAAAATCACCTCTCGGACCATTGAACTCATCGATGGCCAGCGGTGTCACGATGATTCCCGGTGAAATGGAATTGATACGTGCTCCGCGCGCACCCCATTTTACGGATTCTGCCATGACACGTTTTTCATTACAGCGTTTTGCCATCTGATATGCATGCAGGGTGTCTTTGATATTTTCCGGCTGCAGCATTTCCAGAGACAGCAGTTCTTCCGTCGGTGTGCAGGCAAGTAACGCATCTTCCTCTGCAGTCAGCTGCGGCATACGTTTTCCGGACTGACTGGAAATGGTGACACCCACACCGCCTTCTGCGATAACTTTTCCGACTTCTTCCAAAAGCACAGCGGTTCCATACAGATCTACTTTCAAAATGGCTTCGATCGGTGCCTGACTCGGGGATACACCTGCTGCATTCACCAGCATTTTGATATCACCATAGCTCTGACATTTTGCAATCAATGCCTTGATAGAAGCACGATCCGATAAATCCATTTCCATCGGTTCTACATCAAATCCTGCATCATTCATGATTTTTGCAATTTTTTCTGCATTTTCCAGTTTCTTGTCACCGACAATGATCTTCATTCCATATCCCATACGACGGGCGATCGCCATACCGATCTGACCGGCCCCCGCCCACAGCATTACATTCTTTTTCATTTGCTTAAATCCACCTTTCTACGACTGTTTTTGCATGTGCCACATCACTGCCGCAAATAGCCAGACCTTTTTCTACTTTTGCACCTTTTGCAGCATTCTGAATATCCCGCTCCGTATTGGAAAGTCCGCTTCCCTCATGGGTGCAGAACGGATGAATGGTTTTTCCGGTAAAATCAAATGCATCCAGAAATGTGTAAACGGCCATTGGCATCGTGCCCCAGTAATTTGGATAGCCAATGTAAATCTCATCGTATGCATCCAAGCTGTCCGGCAATGATACCAGCTCCGGCCTTGCATTTTCCTGAAGATCCTTCTTTGCCTGCGCGATACAGGTCTCATAATCTGCCGCATACGGAACCTTCTGCTCAATTTTCAACAGGTCAGCGCCTATGGTATCTGCGATCATATTTGCAATCTTCTCAGTATTTCCTACCTGAATATAGCGGTACTGTCCGCCAAAATAATTTTCATCTGCTCTTGAATAAAATGCTACTAATTTTGCCATGTCTCTATTCTCCTTTGATACATTCTTTTACACAGTCTTCGTCCCAGACCAGTTTACCGGTCTTCATTGCTTCTTCATATTTACCGATCTTATACGCCAGCCGGTTCATGGTAGCTTCCAGCTGCTTCTTCTGCTCCTGTAATACTTCCATCTGATTGCTTAGAAGCTCCATCCGCGCCGGAATCGTCTCATCGCCTTTCTGATACAGATCCAGATACTCGATCATCACCTCAATCGGTAAACCTGCACTTCTCATACAGAGAGCCAGCTCCACCCATTTTAAATCCTCTTCCTGATAATCCCGGATGCCGCCGGAAGTTCTTGTCACTTTCGGAATCATTTTGACACGTTCGTAATACCGAAGGGTGTCCTGACTGATACCAAAATGTTCGGATACTTCTTTGATTGTCATAAAACGTCTCCTTTCCGGATTGTTCCCATTTTGTATTCATTTAATCGCACTCACGCGCTTTCTTTATCCTAAGTATAATACCTGGAGTTTGCTCCAAGTCAAGTTTTTTTACATTCTTGTTTTGGGTAATTGTGTGGGGGCTATATAGGATTATGAAAAGAGACTCTGCGATTTTGTCTCGCCCGCTAACAATCGCTGGTCGAGAAAAAATAGCCAGAGTCCCTTTCTTTTAGTCAGTGTTGCCCCACACTGCTTATCCTTATGCAGCCTGTGACACCTATTATATTGTGAAGCGAAAATCCCTGTATTTTGTCTTGCTCGCTAGCAATCGCTTCTCAAGAAAAAATACAGAGATTTTCTTATTTACATTTCATTCTAATTATTTTATTAATCTGTATCTGCGTGCACAACATAGTGCTAATTTTTATTATAACTAAAATGTGCACGTGGCACGCAGTGCCGGGATGGCGCAAAAATTTACTAATTTCACTGTGTATAGTAAGAACTCCTGCAATTTTTCCTCAAGGAGCGATTGTTAGCGACTGAGGCAAAATTGCAGGAGTTCCTATTAAAGCTTAACGAAGTAAATTTTTAAGCCATCCCAAAACAAGAATTACTTCTGTGAATGGCATCCGCCACCGCAGGATGAGCAATCGCAACCGCAACCGCCCTTATGGTGCTTTTTATCATAAATACCTTTTCCGGTAATCAGGCCAACCAGGCCGAATACAATGATTGCTACAATTACAGTTGCCATTAGAACTCCTCCTTTTAGATTTTATTAAAAATGATATGAAACTATTCAGAGCCATGCAGATTTACAATAAAAGTGCGAATCATGCTTGCATGAATGAACGCTTTTATGTGTAAATCTATTTGGCGAGAAGCCACATCGAGATGAAGCATCGCGAAATCGAGATGGCTCTGAATATATTATACTAATACAAAATTTAAATTATGCTACTTTTTTTGCCATACCTGTTGCTTCATCAACATACGGGTTCTTACGAACAAGCATGTAGATCATGAATACTAACTCGATGATTGCAAATACAAGTCCTATCGAATGAACGTTTCCTGTGAACAGGGAACCGAACTGGTAGATCATCATAGCTACAAGGTAAGCAAGACCACACTGGTATCCGATTGCTGCCCAGAACCATTTGTTGTTGTTCATCTCTCGTTTGATCGCACCCATAGCTGCGAAACACGGAGCACACAGAAGGTTGAATACCATGAAGCTGTAAGCTGTTAACTGTGTATAGTGAACTGCTACCTGGCTCCATACTTCCTCGCCGTTCTCTGCAACCTCGGAGAATCCACCGAAGAGGACACCGAATGTAGATACAACGTTCTCTTTTGCGATCAGACCTGTGATAGTTGCAACGGTTGACTGCCAATCGCCAAATCCAAGCGGTGCGAAGATCCAGCAGATTGCTCCACCGATAGCTGCCAGTAAACTGTTGTTGTTATCATCAACCATACCAAATGCGCCATCTACGAAACCGAATCCCTGTAAGAACCAAAGGATTACAGAAGAAGCAACGATGATTGTACCTGCACGTTTGATGAAGGACCAGCCACGCTCCCATGTTGCACGTAAGATAGAACCTGCTGTCGGGATATGGTAAGCCGGAAGCTCCATAACGAATGGTGCAACTTCACCGGCAAATGGTTTCGTCTTTTTCAGCATGATACCGGAGATAACGATGGCAGCCACTCCAATGAAGTAAGCAGAAACTGCAACCAGTCCGGAGCCGCCAAAGATTGCTCCCGCAAAAAGTCCGATGATTGGCATTTTTGCTCCACAAGGAATAAATGTTGTTGTCATGATCGTCATATGACGGTCTCTCTCGTTCTCAATGGTACGGCTTGCCATAACGCCCGGAACACCACAACCGGAACCGATCAGCATCGGGATGAAACTTTTACCGGAAAGGCCAAATCTGCGGAAGATACGGTCAAGGATAAATGCGACACGTGCCATATATCCAACCTGCTCAAGGATAGAAAGCAGGAAGAAAAGTACTAACATCTGCGGTACGAAACCAAGTACCGCACCGGCACCGCCTACAATACCATCGTTGATCAGTCCTACCAACCAATCTGCGCATCCGATATTTTCGAGAGCCGGACCTAAGTTTCCACAGATCCACTCACCAAAGAGTGTATCATTTGTAAAGTCAGTAACAATTGTACCAATTGTTGTTACGGAAATCCAGTAAATCAGGAACATGATAGCTGCAAAGATCGGTAACGCAAGAATACGGTTTGTTACGATACGGTCGATCTTATCAGAAATTGTCATGTTGTGTACTTCTGCTTTTTTGCTGACGGACTGCTCACAAACTTTGCTGATATAAGCATATCTCTGGTTTGTGATGATACTCTCTGCGTCATCATCCATCTCGTTCTCGCAGTCAACAATATGCTGCTCGATGTGAGATTTTACGTCTGCAGAAATGTTAATATCTTTCAGGGCGTCCTCATCACGCTCGAAGAGTTTCATTGCAAACCAGCGAAGATATCTGTGATCTACAATTGTTTCGATAGACTCCTCAATATGTGCGAGTGCATGCTCTACGCTTCCTGTAAATACGTGAAGCGGAGTTGCATCCTGTTTTTTCTCTGCTGCCGCAACGGCTTTCTCTGCTGCCTCGAATCCGCCTTCCCCTTTCAGTGCACTGATCTCAACAATCTCGCATCCAAGTGTCTCAGACAGTTTCTTAACATTGATCTTGTCACCGTTTTTACGAACGATATCCATCATGTTGACTGCAATTACAACCGGAATACCAAGTTCAAGGAGCTGTGTTGTCAGATACAGGTTACGCTCAATGTTTGTACCGTCTACAATGTTTAAGATTGCATCCGGACGCTCATTTACCAGATAACCTCTGGCAACTACTTCCTCCAGTGTATATGGGGAAAGGGAGTAGATACCAGGTAAATCCTGAATGATTACGTCTTTTTTGTGTCCCTTTAACTTTCCTTCTTTTTTCTCAACGGTTACACCCGGCCAGTTACCTACGTACTGAGAACTACCGGTCAACTGGTTAAACAGAGTTGTTTTACCACAGTTTGGGTTACCCGCAAGTGCGATTTTGATACTCATTTATATCTCCTCTCTACTTTTATTTTTCATAGTTTTCCATAACTGTTATTAGATTTTTCTAATCCTTATGTAAAAAAATATGATTACTCTACCTCAATCATCTCAGCGTCGGCTTTACGAACACTCAGCTCATAGCCGCGGACGTTTAATTCGATCGGATCACCAAGCGGTGCTACCTTACGAACTTTGATCTGAACTCCTTTTGTGATGCCCATATCCATGATACGACGTTTGATCGGGCCTTCACCATGCAGACGTTTTACAACTACTACATCATCAACTTTTGCGTCTTTTAATGTTTTCATAAAACTCATCCTTTCTTCTTCTATGCTTAAACTATGACTAAACCATGATTCTGGTTGCCATGCTTCGATCCAGTGCAATACGGCTGTCCTTTACCTGAAGGATAATATTCCCTCCCAGCTCACTGACAACTGTTACGGATTCATCAACCACCAGTCCCAGTTCCGCAAGATGCTGACGCACGGAATCTTTTCCGGTAATTTTCTTGATCACTACTGTTTCTCCACTTTTCGCCATCGCTAAAGGCATCATAAAACATCCCTCCTGTGTCAGTAGATTATTTTTCATTAGTAAAAAATAATAACAAATAAATGCAGCTATATTTCGTCAGAATACGTCACTATGTAATATATAACTACATTCTATTAGCAGAACTTAATATCTGATATGATACTCTACATTCTATTAGTGTTTCGCAATTTCTACTATTTACAGCTACATTTCGTTAGATTTTCCTAACATCAGCATAGGAAGTTTACCACCGCTAACGTTCAATGTCAACCCTTTTTTGGAAAAACTTATCAAAAATGCGTATAAAAAACAAGAAAGTGTACTATCATACCTTACGCACTTGAAATTATCAATAGTACATCTTTCTTGCCTGCGCCGAGCATGTTTGCGAAGCAAAAATTTCTTCTCATGCGAGTGTGCATAAAGTGCTTTTTCTTTTGTTTGATAGGAAATTCAACGTAATTTCCTATCAAGCAAAAAAATATTGCAATCATGGAATGAATTTTGCTGTGTTCTTTCCTGATTACAATATTTTCTGTAAAACGATCTTTATCTTCTATAATATATATCTGCTACAGTTCTTCGGACTCTACCAGTGTGATACTGCCATTGTCCAGACACTCCACAAACTTGTAAGCCAGATCCGGATCAAACTGCTTTCCCGCATCCAGAAGAAGCTTTTCTCTCGCCACCTCCAGCGGAAATGCTTTCTTGTAGCATCGTCTCGAAGTCATGGCATCAAAAGAATCCGCTACACATAAAATCCGGGCCGTCAACGGTATATCTTCTCCCGCGATCCTTCTCGGATAGCCTTTGCCGTCATACCGCTCATGGTGTCCGATAACCGCCGGAATAACATAATCCAGGGAAGGCAGATGGCGGATAATATCGATGGATGCCTCCACATGTCCTTTGATGATCTCGTATTCCTCGTCGGCCAGACGCCCCGGTTTGTTCAGTACATATTCCGGGATACCGATTTTTCCGACATCATGCAGTAAGGCCGCCTGACGGATGATCTCGATCATATCCTCGTTCATGCCAAGCGCTGCTGCCAGAGCTGTCGCATAATACGCCACGTTATTGGAATGGCTGAAGGTATAATGATCTTTTGCATCGATGGCTGCGGTCAGGGCATAGATCGTAGACTCGTATTCCCGATAAATATGAGCGCGGTCTCTGGTGCTGCCCTGATGATTGTTGTTTTTGAACATCGTATCGAACACCTGGATGCCGTTCTTTCCACTGTGTTTTACATGGTAGACAGCCAGATCCACATTCTCCATCAGTTCTTTGACATTGCGCGCCGCATAAGGAGCCGCACTGATTCCCGCACTGACGGTCACCGCTTTCAGCTTCATATCTGTTCTTCGGTTGTTCATGACAAAAATCTGCTTCGCAATGGATTCCACCAGATTTCTGGCGGAAAACAGATCATACTTCGGAAGCAATACCGCAAATTCTTTTCCACCAAAGCGGGCGGTATAGCCGCTGTCTCCCACACTGCTGCGAATGATTGCCGCAATCTGCTGCAGACAGATGTCGCCTTCCTTGATTCCGTACAGCTGATTGTACAGTTTAAAATCGTCCACATTGATGATGGCAAGCGCCAGCGAAGCCTCTCGGTTTTTCTCAAACTCTTCATTCAGAACTTCATAAAAATACTTCCGGTTCAAAAGTCCGGTCATTTCGTCCGTCCGCGCCTCAATGCAGGCTTTTTCGTAAATTCTCGCATTTTTAATAGCAATGGATGCCACTGATGTAACGGATGAGATCAGCTGTACCTCATCGTATACAAGCCCTTTCTTTGACGAAGGTGCTGTGATCAGAAGTACTCCTGTCAGACAGTCTCCGTCTTTCAATCCTGCACAGTAGCGGATCCGCTTTTTATCCAGCTGATGCTTCTCGCTCTCCCACATGGATTTGTACTCCACGGTATAGCGGAATTCCCGATAGATCATCGGTTCCTCATGCTCTGCCAGCCACTGGATCATCGGATTTTCCTCTTCCAGCGCAAAAGACAGATCGTTCAGCGGCTGATCACTGGCAAACCCGCGATACGGCTGCCCCGGACCATCCTGCATACAGATGTAAATATTTCCAACATCCATCAGTTCCTTTACCACATGGATCGTCTCATCCAGAATTTTCTGCAGATCCAGAGTTTTTGAAATTGCAGAACTGAATTCCCGGATTTTCTCCGCCTGATGGATTTCTTCTCTTACAAACACATTTCGCACCAGCAGTTTCCATAAAAACGTAAACAACGCATAAATCACCAGAAACGCCACCGCAAATACAAGTGCATACAATGTCATATTCGCATCCATCTGCAGATGAAGCATTTTCTGCAGATATGGAATCACATTAAAAAATACGATGACCGAAAACAGGAAGCCGACACCGTAGCACAAGCCCGAAGAGGCCAGCATCTGTAAGCGGAACAGTCTCCTGCGGATCAGTGCATAAAACAGGAAAAATACATTCACAACGCCGCTTAGGATATCCACCGGAAATCCGGAAAGCTGCGGCAGACTAAGCAGCACATTTCCCAAAAACAATACGATAACGCCGATCATGACCGGCTCATATTGCACTTTCATGTTCGGATTTGCCTTGCAGATACGCACAAGCATCACAAACAAACGCACCAGAAACGCTCCGACAAGCAAAAACAGTACCGCAATCGTCGGCTTGATGTCGTATACAAATGTCGGCATACCGTTTTTTTCCACCAGTGCCGGGCATGCCAGAAACAGTCCATGACGGATATTTACCACAAAGCATACCAGCATGGCCACAAGATAAATTTTACCTGCGATATCTTCCCGCACACCGCCAAAGGCCAGAATAAAACGGTAATATGCATATGGAAGCAATAAAATTCCAAGCAGTGACACCTGATACCAGAACGCATACTGCGGCCAGAACTGCGCACGCATAAAGGCAGAACCGCCGGTCCACAAAAGCAGGCCCATCAGTACCGTCAGAAAGCTGTTTACAATTTTATTTCGCTTTGCCGCCAGAAACATCAGCAGCATAAATCCATAGCACACCATGGCTATGATTGAAATATATCCGTAGGTTCCCATATATCCCTCTTATCTCACTCTGTTCATACATTCCTGCACATCAAGCAGCGCCTTCAGGTCATAATGTGAAGGGTTCATCTGGTGCAGTTTTTTTCCAGTCCGTTTCTCATAAGTCTCAAATGTTCCACAAGCAAGAATAGTCACCTGCAAAGGATCCATTCCCAGAATCTTTTTCAGGTCACGATAATCCTGATCAATATATTTAAAATAAGTGCTCAGCAGATCCTTCAGGATCGTTGCACTCATGGCACTGTTCAGCAGTGCTTCCCGCTCCAGTTCCACATACATATGCAGATACGGACGGTTTTCTTCGTTATATTCCTTCGCTGCCACCCAGTTTGTGATGGGCAGTCTCGAAAGTCCGATGACGTTTCGGATCCCGTTTTCCGAAATTCGCGTAAATCCGGCAATATCAATGCTCCATGGTACCCGGTCCACATACTCAAACCGCGGGATCTGTGTCTCATCTTCCCTGTTTTCCAGTCCGACACAGCGGTACATGTCTCCGCAGCGATAACGGGCAAAGGCACCGCCTTTTAAAATGGTAAATACAAGTTCGTATTTCTCTCCCGGCCGTACCTCATCCATCAGGTACGTCGGCGGAATGTACGACGGATCCTCGTAGTTTTTCATCATATCTTCTTCCGTGATAAACTCATAAAATGCGTTATCCGGGAAGAAATACATGCCTTTTCGCGTCCAGGTCTCCGTTCCCATCATGGATGGTTCCGTACCGGCAAACAGTTCCATCGGACGGATGCCCCAGAGTTCTTCCAGATCATCCTTGTAGCACTGATTGTCTGTCCCCGCTACCATGAATCCTTTCAGATGAAACAGATCTTTCGGAAGCAGTTCCCGCTGTTCTTTTTTGCACTGATACTTTGCTTTCAACAGCCGCAGGATCATATGCGGTTTGCATTTTAGCAGGCTGGACAGTTTTATCCCGCCGCCGGAACCAGTCAGGGACGACAGGCTCTGACTGACTGCGTAAGCGACACTTCCAAGGCCAAAGAAAAAGCCAAGATCTTTTTTCATTGCCATCTTAAATCCCAGTTTGTTACGCTCACTGAAACTCATATTTACGGCATCCTTTACCGCCGGGAGGAATTCGATATCAATTTCTTCCCCCATCACCAACGGAAAAAGTCCCGTCGCATAGGGCAGTGGAGCCAGCGCATACAAAAACTTATCCGTGGAAGCCACGTCAAAGGAACCTTTTTCCCGGCTTGTGGACAAGATCAGGCAGGCCATCACATTATTGCGGTAAGTATCCAGCATGCTTCTGGTGTACGGCGCCACCTTGATTGGGTGCTTGCCGCCCTCCCAGGTCGTCTGGATCCAGATCACCGGATTTCCCGGAAGCATGTCCGGTTGTTTTGTCAGCAGAATATCCGCATAATCTTCGTACTCTGTCAACGGCACCATTTTTCGGAATTCATCCAGATTTTGCGGATGCTTTCCTTTCAGAATGGACTGTCCCAGCCCACAGTTGCTCCAGAGCTGGATCTGCTCTTCCATCAGCCGCCGCTGAATCTTCATGTAACCGTCCATGGACAGATTCAAAAATCCGCAGTACTGCTGCCAGATCTCATTATATTGATGTTTTTTCAATTTTTCTTTCAGATTCATAGGCTGTCCACTCCAGACTTATCGCTCTTTTTCCTCAAAGTATTTACGCACATCCGCACGCTTTTCCCATTTGGGATTAAAAATGGTGTGCTTCGTTGATATTCGCTGTAATTAAAAAACGTCCGTGGAAATGTCCACAGATCCTGAAAAACAATATACAGGTAATTCCAGAAAATCATGAGTGAGAAATAAATCCCTGATTTCCATCCGCCAAGCATTCCCCACATGCACAGATACGCCCCCGCAAACCACAGGACACCCGGGTGGCGACATAGGCCGTACACACCTTCCGTGTATGCAGCGCGCAGTTTATTCTCTTCACAATAGGTTTCTTCAAATGGAAGGGCAAAAAATAAGGTATATATGAGCAGACCAAGAAAAAACAATGCTCCGATTCCAAATCCGATCACTGTTCCCACACTTCGATGGTGCTGTCCCCACGCAGACCAGAACGCTGCGATGGTGGAAACCACAACAAGAATACTCCCCAATGCAAAAAATTTCTGCAAAAATGCATTCTTTTTTCGAATGCTGTTAATATCGTATATAAAATACAGGATAAATCCTGCGGTTCCTAATACAAACTGCCACATTTCCTGTCTCCAGTTTCGATTTATATCAAAAATCAGGCATTCATACAGACCAGATCCGTATGAATAAACTTTCATTTTCGTAGACTTTTATGCACAGTAAATTATAATAAGTCTCCTGATAAAATGCAAGGAAAAAATACCGCCGGTATTTTTACCAGCGGTATCATTACATTATTTAGATAGAGTTCCTAAATCCATTCAAGATATTAATGTTTCAATCTTCCCATGGACGGATACGGTATACAGCCCCAACCTCTTCACAAATTTTACGGCACTGCTCTTCTTCCTCTTTTGTGATCGTCGTATCTACTGTTGTCATCACGACCTTAGGAACATGCTTGGTGCATTTTTTTGCAAAATCAATCATGGCATCAAAGGACTGATCCCCGAATTTACTGCGCACCAGCTCATGATAACGCTCCGCATTCGGTGTATTCAGACTGATGGATACGGTATCGATCAGACCTTCAAATTCCGGTGTGATGTCGCGGTTCCAGATCAGATTTCCCATGCCGTTTGTGTTGATACGCACCGGTTTTGCAAATGTCTCTTTCACATAAGCGGCCACTTTCAACAATACCGGCAGCGCCTCTGTCGGCTCACCAAATCCGCAGAATACAACTTCTTCGAATTCGTCCATGTCAAACTTTGCAAATTCTGCAATGACTTCCTCTGCGGAAGGCTCACGCTCCAGCCACAGACTGTGGGATTCTCCCACATGATCCATGGTCTGGCGCAGACAGAATGTACAGGCGCACGGACATTTATTTGTCAGGTTCACATACAATCCATGATGTACTTTATATAAGATTTCCATTTTTCTTCCTTCTTTCTATTTATCATCCACTTTTTTTTATATCTGTATCATTTATGAGTTTTTCTTCATGCACTTTAGATTACTATATTTATCAGCTGTCTTTTTATCCATATCATAAAGCAGCATTATCTCGCCAGACTTCCCAGATGATCTTCAAAGCAGACACCATCTGTCAGTGGGATTTCCCGCCCGATCGAACTTAAGATGCATTTTTTGATAAATCCGGAAGCCTTCTTTACCGATTCTTCAAACGGTACTCCGTTCACCGCATCTGCTGCCAGAATTGCGGAAAAAATATCTCCGGTTCCGGATCGTGACGTACCAATTCTGTGTGTACGCAGCCCTCTGCATTCTTTTCCTTTTTCATAACAGAGGTTTGCCACGAAGCTTCTCTGTGGGATTCCCGTGATCACCACTTTTTCCGGTCCCATCTGGCTCAGTGCTTCTGCCATCTGCTCGATTTCTGCCACACGCCATTTTTCTTTGTACGGAGTGTCCGTCAGAATGCAGGCTTCTGTCAAATTCGGTGTCAGGATATCTGCATAATGCACCAGTTTTTTCATCTCCAGGCACATTTCCATAGTGTAGGTCGGATACGGTTTTCCGTAATCTCCCATCACCGGATCGATCAGCACGATAGTGCCCTCTCCGCCAAACTCCTGAAGGAAATCTCCCACGATCCCGATCTGTGCCTCGGAGCCCAGAAATCCGGTACAAATTCCATTAAAATGCAGATCTAACTTTCGCCACTCCGCAATATACGGCCGCATCTTATCGGTATAATCTTCAAAAAAATAGCTGTCAAATCCCGTGTGATTCGAAAAAATCGACGTAGGCACCGGACAGCACTGTATCTTCATTGCTGAAATGATCGGCAGTGACACCGCAATGGAACAACGTCCAAATCCGGAAAAATCATTGACCACAGCAATTTTCTTCTGATTGTTATGCGATTCTGTCATAAACTACTTTTTCTCCATCTTTCTTTTGCATTCTATAATAAATAACAAAAAAACTGACCTTTTTCAAGAGCCAGTTTTTACTGTTACGTCCATACCAGTTTTTATGCTACAGTTCACTCATCACATGTATTCAGGTAATGATCATGCTTGCATGAGGAATTACCTGGATGCATAGAGATGAAGGGAGCGCCTTTTTATGAGCAAAAGCAGTAGCGATAGCTACGGAGAAGCCCAAAAGGGCGTTTTGCGAATGGCGCGTGTGAACTGTAACGTTTTTATAATCGTGAGATCATACTGATCACTCCGGCGCTGGCCAGAGTCATGATCATGCCTGCCACCGCATTTCCACACATCACACACAGGATCGTGATTCTCGGTTTCATGTTCAGCACTCCGGCAATAATGCTTCCGGTCCATGTGCCGGTTCCCGGAATCGGAACTGCCACATATGCAAAAATTGCCAGCGGACCATATTTACGAATCTTTTCTTTATTCTTCAGCACCATTTTATCGATCCAGCCGATAAACCGTTTCAGGAATCCATGTTTTTTACACTCCATGTAAAACCAATGGGTGAAAAATGCGAGGAAGCATACCACGAAAAAGCTTCCGCACAATGCCATCAGATATGCCTGCCACGGAGCAAGCTGCAAGGCCATGCCAAACGGGATTGCCCCCTTGACCTCAACGGCCGGAATCATTGCTACTAAAAATGTATAGATCAACTTTGGAAAAACCATCTGCTCCACCTCCTGACAAACTTTATCATACGAGTACTTTTATACGTTCAAATAAAACCCTTGTTTACACATCAGGCATCACTTACTATATAAGTTGTATCAACTTTCTCTTCCTATGTAAATAGGATTCAGAAATTCTTAAAATTTATTCAGGAATCGACAAGAATCTCTTTCCGATTTCGATGAAAATAACTATCTTTATTGCACTTTTATCTGTCGTATCTATGATACCGACACATTTCCCCTGCTGTTCTTTTTTCGTTTGATCCGGCGTTTCAGCAGTCCTCGCCAGCTTGGCGGATACAGAAGGATCAATACCGGGAAAATCTCCAGACGTCCCGCCAGCATATCAAAAATGTATACATATTTACTCAACGCGGATGCATCACCAAAGTTACAGGTTGGTCCGTATTTTGCGAAACCCGGTCCGATATTGTTAAAAGTACCGAGTACAGCTGAAAATCCGCTGACCAAGTCTGTTCCATCGATACAGACTAGAAATGTGGATAAAATAACCAGCAGGATATATGCTGTGAAATATACGTTAATGCCACGGATTGCCTCTTCATCAACAGTTCTTCCATCCATCTTGATCTTTTTCACACTCTTCGGGAACAGATAGGAATTCAGCTCCCGCAGGGCAGATTTCACGGACAACAGGAATCTGCTGACTTTCATACCACCTCCGGTACTTCCGGCACAGGCACCGATCATCATCAGAAACAGAAGGACATATTTGGACAAAGACGGCCACTGGTCAAAGTCCACGGTCATAAATCCCGTGGTTGTAATGACCGATCCGACCTGGAAAGATGTATTTCTCAGATTTTCCAGCACATTTCCAACCCAGCCGTAGGTATTTGTCATAATGATCAGGATTGCTGCTACAATGACGCCCAAATACGCCCAGACTTCTTCCATATGAAAAAGCTGTTTCCATTTTCGCAGTAATATAAAATAAAAAGCATTAAAGTTCACGCCAAACAGGATCATGAAAATCGTCACGACCCATTGAATGTATGGCGAACAGCTGGCCAGACTGTCATTTCGTATGCCAAATCCACCAGTTCCAGCTGTAGAAAATGCCGTGGTTATTGATTCAAATACCGACATTCTTCCACAAAGCAGCAGTATAAACAAGATCACAGTCATGCCCATATAGATCACATACAAAATTTGCGCCGTATGCATCATACGCGGCACTAATTTTCCCACAGACGGACCCGGGCTTTCTGCACGCAGCAAGTTCATATTGGAACCGCCGGTCATCTGAATGACTGCCAGCAAAAATACCAGTACACCCATACCGCCGATCCAGTGAGTAAAACTGCGCCAGAACAGCATACAATAAGATAGTGCTTCCACATCCGCAAGGATCGTAGATCCTGTAGTCGTAAATCCGGACACGGTCTCAAACAATGCATCCGTAAACGCTGGAATTTCTCCGCTTAAGAAGAAAGGCAGACAGCCGATCACACTCATGATAAACCAGCTCATCGCCGTGGCAATGCAACCTTCCCTCATATAAAATACGTTGTTCTCCGGTTTTCTATGTGTGACAAAAAATCCAAATGCCAGTGCGCAGGCTGCCACAATGGCAAACCACACACCGTTATGTTCCCGATAGATCAGTGCCACCAGAACCGGAATCAGCATAAAAAGCCCTTCCAATTTTATAATCCAGCCTAATATATAGGCTATCATTGATTTGTTCATCTAATGTGCCTCCATCTACCGTAAAATATCCTCTATATCATGGAATCCAGTATTTGTTGTAACAATGATTACCGTATCGCCCCCCTGAATTGCATCATTTCCACCCGGAATGATGATTTTTCCGTTACGGTTGATGCAGGCCACCAGCAGATTCTTTTTCAGTCGCAGCTGTGCCAGAGGAACGTTGACAACCGGAGACTGCTCTCCGACTACAAACTCAATGGCTTCCACACGTTCATCAAACAGATGGATCATTGTTTCTATATTATTGTTCATCGTCGCTGTCTTGGAACGGACAAAGGCAACGATGGCCTCAGAAGTAATATATTTCGGATATACCACGCTGCCCAGATCCAGCTGATCGATCACACCGGTATATGTGATACGATTGATCTTCGTAACAACCTTTGCGTTGGATACTTCCTTTGCATACAAAGTCAGCATGATATTTTCCTCGTCAATTCCGGTCAGCGGAACGAGAGACTCCGTGGTTGTGATTCCAATCTCATTAAGTAATTCTTCACTGGTGCCATCACCATTTACCACTACCGCCTGCGGAAGCAGTACACTCAGCTCTTCACAGCGTTCTCTCTTATTTTCAACGATCTGCACGGAAATACCAAGTCCAATGAGACGTTTTGCCAGATAGTAGGCCGCGCGTCCACCGCCCACAATGATACAGCTTTTTACCTGATGGGTCTGGAATCCGTTTTTCTTCAAAAATTTCCGTCCATCCCGCACCGGTGCGATAAAACTGATAACATCTCCGGCCGCCAGTTCAAAATCACCGCCCGGAATATATACTTCACCACTTCGTTCAACTGCACAGATCAGCACTCCACCGGAAAGTTCCCGTACCAGATCCGCAATTTTCTTTCCTGTCAGGACATTTTCCTCTGGCAGCTTGATACGGACCATCTCCGCATGCCCTCTGGCAAAAGGAGCCACATCCAGCGCCGTAGGCATATATAAAATACGTGAAATTGCATTTGCCGCTTCCTGCTCCGGATTGATCATCATCGCCAGTCCGAGTTTTTCTTTCAGATATGCTTTTTCTTCACTGTAATCCGGTGTACGGACTCTGGCAATAACCTCACAATGTCCGGAGCGTTTTGCAACCAGACAGCACAGCAGGTTCAGTTCATCGGAATCTGTCACTGCGATCAGAATATCGGTATTCTCAATGCCCGCTTCCTTCAATACAGTAAAGCTCGCACCATTTCCAACCACACCGTATACATCATACATATTTGTAACAATCTGGAGACGCGCCGCACTCTTGTCCACAACAGAAATGTCATGTCCTTCTTTGCTCAGACGCTCCACCAGTGTTTTTCCAACTTTTCCACACCCAACAATCATAATACTTAACCCACCGTTCAGTGGATTGTTCTTTTTTTCCTTTTGAAACATAATGCTCCCTCTTCATCTTATCGTGAATTATGAATTATTTTTTCCCATGCTCAAACAGTTATACTATATCTATCCTGAAAAAGCAAGGAAAACGCATATTTTTTATTACAGTTCACGCGCGCCATTCGCAAAAGAGCTCGCTTGCGAGCGATACTTCTTGAACTTGCTTCAAGAAGGCTAAAGC
>CAVKTR010000052.1:0-21069 GCA_963659325.1 Dysosmobacter segnis | reverse complement strand
GTGTTTTTAATGAATTCTCTTTTCCATCACCTCTTGACATATCACCAAATTGCTTTTTAACGGCTTCCATACATTGATGCAGTAACAGCCAAAATTTAAGCATGATAAGCGCGTACGGATAAAGAAAACGTGGTACTTTCCTTAGTCAGCGATTGTCAGCTACGAAGGTAAAATACCACGTTTTCGATTCATACACTAAAGTTTAAGCCACTGCACAAACTCTAAATTTTATTTAGCAGCAAGAGCTTTTTTGATCTCCTCAGTAAGAAGCGGAACGATCTTGTTCAGATCTCCAACGATACCGTAATCAGCTACATCGAAGATAGGAGCATCTTCGTCTTTGTTGATTGCGATGATCAGATCAGACTCTTCCATACCAGCTACGTGCTGGATTGCTCCGGAAATACCGATTGCGAAGTAAACCTGCGGACGAACTGTTTTACCAGTCTGTCCAACCTGCAGATCCTGTGGTTTCCAGCCAGCATCCACTACTGCACGGGAGCAGGATACGGTACCGCCAACAACCTCAGCCAGCTCTTCGAGCATTTTGAAGTTCTCCGGTGTTCCAACTCCACGGCCGCCGGATACAAGGATCTTAGCGTCCTGGATATCAACAACGTCAGATACGTTTTTAACGATGTCGAGGATCTCAACATATTTGTTGTCCGGTGTGAATCCTGGGTTGTACTCGATTACTTCCGGATTAGCGTCAGCGATCGGCTCGATCTTCTGCATAACACCTGGACGAACAGTTGCCATCTGCGGACGGTTATCCGGGCAAGCGATGGTTGCGATTGTGTTTCCACCGAATGCAGGACGTGTCATCAGTAACTGGTTGTGTTTCTGCTCTTTGCCCGGCATTGGGTTCAGTGGGAAATCACCAACCTCAAGGGATGTACAGTCTGCTGTCAGACCTGTCTGTACACGTGCGGATACACGAGGGCCAAGGTCACGTCCAATGGCTGTTGCACCAACTAACATGATCTCCGGTTTGAACTCGTTGATCACAGATGCAAGTGCATGTGTATACGGCTCTGTTCTGTATACCTCAAGCTCTTTATCATCTACTACGATAACTTTATCTGCACCGTAAGCGCCAAGCTGTGCTGCAAGGTCTTTTACGTTATGTCCAACTAATACTGCTACTACTTTTTCATTTAAATCATTTGCAAGATCTTTTGCTTTTCCGAGTAACTCGAAAGCGATTGGGCTAATCTCATTATCTACCTGCTGAGCGAATACATATACGTCTTTGTACTGCTCAATTAAGGATTGTTCCATTGCTGCCATTGTTATTTCTCCTTTCTCTTACAGTCCGCATACATGTTTCTCTGTCATCTTACCAAGCAGATAAGAAACAGCTTCTTCTGTATCCAGTGTGATTTTCTCTCCAGCACCTTTTCTTACTTTATCAGATGCTTTAGCGATCTTTGTCGGAGAACCTGCAAGACCCATGTTGGAATCATCCAGAGTCTTCAGATCTGCTCTTGACATTGTCTTGATCTCTGCTTCGCATGCATCAAAGATTCCCCCAGGAGTCATGTATCTCGGCTCGTTGATCTCTGCCAGGCATGTTACCAGACAAGGCATCTGAGCTTTTACTACATGGTATCTGTCGTCATACTGACGCTGTACTTTTACAGCTCCGTCTTCGATCTCGATCTTACGAGCGTAGGAGATTACCGGGATGTCAAGGTGCTCAGAGATCTGAGGACCAACCTGTGCTGTATCACCATCGATAGCCTGACGGCCTGTGATGATCAGATCGTAGTCACCTAACTCACGGATTGCTGCAGCTACTGTAGAGGATGTAGCCCATGTATCAGCACCGCCGAGGCATCTGTCTGTTACCAGAACGGCATTGTCAGCGCCCATAGCTAATGCTTCACGCAGAGCGTCTCCGGCTTTCGGAAGACCCATTGTTACTACTGTAACTTCTGCGCCATACTGATCTTTTAATCTTAAAGCAGCCTCAAGACCTGCTTTATCATCCGGGTTCATGATAGTGAGCATTGCTGCTCTGTCAAGAGTTCCGTCCGGATTGAACTTTACTCCACCTGCTGTATCAGGTACCTGTTTAATACAAACAATAATCTTCACGATTGTTTTCCTCCTTACTTAAGTAATGCACCAGAAATAACCATACGCTGAACTTCACTTGTTCCTTCGTAGATCTCTGTGATCTTAGCATCACGCATCATACGCTCAACATCGTACTCTCTGATGTAACCATATCCACCATGTAACTGTACGCATTTTGTTGTAACTTCCATTGCAACTTCTGCTGCGTAAAGTTTTGCCATAGCAGCTTCTACAGAATAAGAAACTTTAGCACCTGCCTGGTACTCGTCTTTCTTTAATGCAGCTCTGTATACCATTAACTGAGCAGCTTTTACTTTTGTAGCCATGTCTGCTAACTGGAACTGTGTGTTCTGGAACTGAGCGATGCTTCTGCCGAACTGTTTTCTCTCTTTTACGTATGCGATTGTTGTCTCTAATGCACCCTCTGCAAGTCCAAGTGCCTGTGCAGCGATTCCGATACGTCCGCCATCCAGTGTATGCATAGCGATGTTGAATCCTTTGCCCTGTTTTCCAAGAAGGTTCTCTTTCGGGATACGGCAATCTGTGAAGATTAACTCATATGTGGATGAACCACGGATACCCATTTTTTTCTCTTTTACACCAAATGTAAATCCTGGTGTTCCTTTTTCAACGATGAATGCAGAAATCTCTTTCATTGTTCTGCCACGTTTCTCAACTTTGCCTGTTACAGCGATTACGATATATACGTCAGCTTCTTTACCGTTTGTGATGAAGCATTTGGATCCGTTAAGAACCCACTCATCTCCGTCTAATACAGCTTTTGTCTGCTGTCCCTGAGCATCTGTACCTGCCATCGGCTCTGTTAAACCGAAAGCTCCGAGTTTTTTACCGGAAGCAAGATCCGGAACATATTTCTCTTTCTGCTCTTTTGTACCAAATGTAAGGATCGGGTCTACACAAAGGGATGTATGTGCAGATACGATAACACCTGTAGTACCGCAAACTTTTGATAACTCCTCTACGCACATAGCGTATGTAAGGATGTCACAGCCCTGTCCACCGAATTCCTTCGGTACCGGGATTCCAAGGAAGCCATATTTAGCCATTTTGTCAACGGTAGCTCTTGGGAATTTTTCAGTTTCGTCAACTTCCTGAGCAAGTGGTTTTACTTCGTTCTCAGCGAATTCTTTGAAAAGGCTTCTTGCCATTTCATGTTTCTTACTTAATCCGAAATCCATTTTTTACTTTTCCTCCATTTTTAGTGAAGCACAGTCAAAACTCCAAAAGGCACCAAAGACATGTGTAGCAAAATGCACATGTCTGGCACCTCTCTCCGACATTATAATCGGATATCAGTCATTTCGACCGCTGACTTCTTATATATCTTATAAAGGATGATACCCCTTATAATTCGAGAGTATTTTATTCTATTCTTACTTGCTGTAATCGTAGAAACCTACGCCTGTCTTGCAGCCAAGTTTACCTGCGCGTACCATTTTTCTAAGTAATGGAGCCGGACGATATTTAGGATCGCCTGTCTCGCTAAAGATTACTTCCATGATAGCAAGGCAGATATCAAGACCAATGTAGTCACCTAACTGTAAAGGTCCCATTGGGTGGTTAGCACCTAATTTCATTGCTGCATCGATATCTTCTACACTTGCAACACCTGCTTCTAATACGCAGATACCTTCGTTGATCATCGGAACAAGGATTCTGTTTACAACGAAACCAGCTGCCTCGTTAACCTGTACCGGTGTTTTGCCGATCTCTTTGGAGATCTCAACGATTTTGTCTCTTAAATCATCCGGAGTATTTGCTCCCTGGATTACCTCGATCAGTTTCATTACAGGTGCCGGATTAAAGAAGTGCATTCCGATTACCGGTCTGTCAAGGCCTGCACCGATCTCTGTAATGGATAATGAAGATGTGTTTGTTGCAAAAATACACTCAGCCGGAACGATGTCCTGAAGCTCTTTGAATGTCTGTTTTTTGATTGCCATATCCTCTAATGCTGCTTCTACTACTAAATCAGCATCTGTACAAATGTCTTTTGTACCTGTGGTAATTTTAGCAAGGATTGCATCAGCTTTCTCCTGATCCATTTTGCCTTTTGCGATTCTTTTCTCGAATCCTTTTGCGATTTTGTTCTTGCCGTTTGCAGCGAACTCATCATTGATATCACATAAATATACTTCATAGCCTTCTGTCTGTGCAAAAGCCTGTGCGATACCAGATCCCATTGTTCCTGCTCCAATAATACCAACTTTCATGATATGTCCTCCTTAAAATGAAATTATATACTAACATGAAACATATTGACTGCCATACCCAAACAATCTTGTCCATAGATTAGTCACACATATCTAATTATGTTTTTTTGCTTCCATAGCAAATGTGTTAAATAACTAACGATGTCAGCTATTAAAATATCTCCGACACTTTCGCATGTCGCAATCATGCCGGAGATTGATCCGGATTTTATAAATCCTTCTGAAAATTAATTTCTAATAATTAAGCTTCTTTTTTAACGATTGTAGCACAACCCATTCCGCCACCGATACACAGTGTAGCAAGTCCGTATGTAACGTCTCTCTTCTGCATAGCGTGAAGCAGTGTAACAAGGATACGGCATCCTGAAGCTCCTACCGGATGTCCAAGTGCGATAGCACCACCGTTTACGTTTAAGATATCAGAGCTGAATCCTAACTCTTTCTGTACTGCTACAGACTGAGCTGCAAATGCCTCATTTGCCTCGATCAGATCCATATCATCAATTGTAAGACCAGCGATCTTTAATGCTTTCTTTGTAGCCGGAACCGGTCCGATACCCATGATCTCCGGAGCGCATCCGCCAAGAGCACCTGCTACGAATGTAGCCATCGGTTTAACACCAAGCTCTTTTGCTTTCTCTTCGCTCATTACAACGATTGCTGCAGCACCATCGTTGATACCGGAAGCGTTACCTGCTGTAACAAGTCCGCCCTCTTTACCGGAGCAGCATTTTAATTTTGCAAGAGTCTCTTTTGTTGTGCCAGGACGTGGTCCCTCATCTTTTGTGATCATAACAGTCTCTTTTTTAACTTTAACCGGAACCGGAACGATCTCATCATCAAATGCTCCAGACTCCTGAGCTGCTACTGCTTTCTGCTGGGAGATTGCTGCGAACTCATCAAGTTCTTCACGAGTTAATCCCCACTGATCACAGATGTTCTCAGCTGTGATCATCATATGGTAGTTGTTGAATGCATCCCATAATGCATCGTTAACCATTGTATCAATCATAGTTGCATTGTTCATTCTGTAACCAAAACGAGCTTTCTTTAATGCATATGGAGCCATGGACATGTTCTCCATACCACCTGCTACAACGATATCAGCCTGACCAGCCATGATCATGTTTGCAGCCTCGTTTACACATTTCAGACCGGATCCGCATACTACGTTCAGTGTGAAAGCCGGAACCTCATTCGGGATACCTGCTTTGATAGATGCCTGACGAGCAACGTTCTGTCCCTGGGAAGCCTGGATAACGCATCCCATCATAACCTCGTCAACCTGCTCCGGAGCAACGCCTGCTCTTTTTAATGCCTCTCTGATAACGATGGATCCTAATTCAACAGCCGGAGTATTTCCAAACTGTCCACCCATTTTACCAATTGCAGTACGGCAAGCGCCTGCTAATACAACTTTCTTTGCCATTTTTTCTTCTCTCCTTCTTGACTTTTAAAATATACCTCTAGTAATTATGTTAAAAGAATAACGCTAGACAGTTTTATTTTAGCACTATCATCTAATTTTTGCAACGTTTCCTCCGTCATTTTTCCTAAAATTTCGAAAGGATTTTCGTACACTTTTGTCATTTTTTTAACACAGTCGAAAGGGTGAAAAGTCATTGAAAGACTGTTATTTTTTTAACAGAGTCTGTAAAAAAAATTAGGATTCGTGCACCGAATCTCGGTTTCCGTTATCCTATTTTTCTCTTTCAATGGTTCCTCGCTCTTCTGGCTAAGGCTTTTGAAAAATCTTACGAGTTAACTTTAACACATGTATGCACACAATGCAATACCCACAAACAGGTAATTAAATTTCTTCCCAGTCCCTACATTACCACAAAGTTATTGGAAAATCCAGTCCTTTTATGAAACTTTGATATTTTTTTCACAATATTTTCACAAATGGGATTTTTTATAATACGAAATCGGAGCATCCATCTGTAACCGCTAGTCGTTCACTCCCCTCGTTTTGCTTCGGTTTTATCGCGCTCGTTCCCAACTCCTATAAAAGCTGGTCGCCTCCCACTCGCGCAAAACTCGCAAAACTCAGTCGTTCGCTGAATCGCTGGTTCCAGATGGATGCTCCGATTTCTCCGTTTACAAAGAAAAACCACTATTCAGACTTTCTTATTACAAATCTGCGCATTCAACATAATTCTCTTTTCATAAAAAGTATATGCATGCGTGGCACGTAGTGTAGGGTGGCGCAAAAATTTACATACTTCACAGTAAAAAGTAAAGAACTCCTGCCATTTTTTCTCAAGGAGCGATTGCTAGCGACTGAGACAAAATGGCAGGAGTTCCTATTCAAATCTAACGTGGTAAATTTTAAGCCACCCCAAAATTAAATTTTAAAGATTTTTCACGGTCGCGATGTCGATCATCGTCATCTGATCATTTGCTGTCTCCAGACTGAGTGCCAGCGCATTTGCCGTATCCATAGATGTCAGGCAGTGAACACCTGTCTCAATGGCATTTCGGCGAATAAGGAATCCGTCTCTGGATTTATCACGGCCCTGTGTCGGTGTATCGATAACAAGGTCGATCTTGTGACCAAGGATCAGATCCATTACGTTCGGTGATTCCTGAGAAAGCTTGTTGACACGACGTGCATTTACGCCATGATCCTGCAGGTATTTTGCAGTGCTTCTTGTAGCGTAAATGGTGTAACCCAGTGCTTCGAAACGTTTTGCAACGCCGACTGCCTCTGGTTTGTCCGCATCTTTTACGGTCATGATCATCTGTTTGTATTTCGGAAGTTGGATGCCAGCGCCGATAAATGCTTTGTACAGTGCCTCATTGAAGTTCTTTGCGATACCAAGGCACTCACCGGTAGATTTCATTTCCGGTCCAAGGCTGATCTCCGCTCCACGCAGTTTCTCGAAGGAGAATACCGGCATCTTGATGGCAATGTAATCTGCCTCCGGTGCCAGTCCCGGCTCGTAACCCATACCTTTGATAGTCTCGCCAAGGATTACTTTTGTTGCCAGATCAACGATCGGGATTCCTGTTACTTTACTGATATATGGTACGGTTCTGGAAGAACGCGGATTTACTTCGATTACATATACTTCCTCGTTCATGGCGATGAACTGAATGTTGATCAGTCCTACGACATGAAGTGCTCTTGCCAGACGTTTTGTATACTCTACGATGGTCTCTTTTACATGATCGCTGATGGTCGGTGCCGGATATACGGAAATACTGTCTCCGGAATGTACACCGGTACGCTCGATATGCTCCATGATACCCGGAATCAGGATATCAGTGCCGTCGCATACTGCGTCGACCTCGATTTCTTTACCCATCAGGTATTTATCGATCAGAATCGGGTGATCCTGTGCAATCTGATTGATGGTGTCGATAAATTCTACGATCTCATCATCATTGAACGCAATGTGCATACCCTGTCCGCCAAGTACATAGGAAGGACGAACCAGTACCGGATAACCGATGCGGTTTGCTGCTGCTTTTGCTTCCTGTGCAGTGTATACGGTATCACCTGCTGCTCTCGGAATACCTGTCTGCTCCAGAATCTCATCAAAGAGCTCACGGTCTTCGGCTGCGTCAACGTCTTCGGCTTTTGTACCAAGGATCGGCACGCCCATCTTCATCAGACTCTCTGTCAGTTTGATGGCTGTCTGTCCACCGAACTGTACAACTGCTCCATCCGGTTTTTCAATATTTACAACGTTCTCTACATCTTCCGGTGTCAGCGGCTCGAAATACAGTTTGTCCGCAATATCAAAGTCGGTGGAAACTGTCTCCGGGTTGTTATTGATGATGATTGTCTCATATCCGGCTTTTGCAAAGGACCAGGTACAATGTACGGAACAGAAGTCGAACTCGATACCCTGTCCGATACGGATCGGGCCGGAACCAAGTACCAGAACTTTTTTCTTCTTTGCAGTTCCGTCTGCTTCGTTTTCACCATCAAAGCAGGAATAGTAATATGGTGTCGTTGCCTCAAACTCTGCGGCACAGGTATCAACCATTTTGAAGGAAGCTGTGATACCGTTTTCGTAACGCATGTTTTTGATATATTCCTCATCTTTACCGGTTAACTGAGCGATGACTTTATCCGGGAATTCGATACGTTTTGCTTCACGGAGCAGATCAACGGTCAGTGCCTCGCTGCGCAGACGGCCTTCCATCTCAACCAGGATTGCGATCTTATCAATAAACCATTTGTCGATCTTTGTGATGTCATGGATGGTATCATAAGAAACTCCACGGCGGCATGCCTCAGCAATTACCCAGATTCTTCTGTCATCTACCACATTCAGACGCTCGATCAGCTTGTCATAAGAAAGACTCATATACTCATCGGTAACAAGGCTGTCTACATGCTGCTCCAGAGAACGGATGGCTTTCATCAGCGCGCCCTCGAAGTTTGTGCAGATGCTCATAACCTCACCGGTTGCTTTCATCTGTGTGGTCAGGGTACGTTTTGCTGTGATAAATTTATCAAACGGCAGACGCGGGATTTTTACAACACAGTAATCCAGCATCGGCTCGAAACTTGCGTAAGTTTTGCCTGTGATGGCATTTTTGATTTCATCCAGTGTGTAACCAAGTGCGATCTTTGCAGCAACTTTTGCAATCGGATATCCGGTTGCTTTGGAAGCCAGTGCAGAAGAACGGCTTACACGCGGGTTTACCTCGATAACGCAGTACTCAAAGGAATCTGGATTTAACGCATACTGTACATTACAGCCACCAGTGATGTTCAGCTCGCTGATGATGTTTAACGCGGATGTACGCAGCATCTGGTATTCTTTATCACCCAGTGTCTGGGACGGAGCTACCACGATGGAGTCACCGGTGTGAACACCAACCGGATCGATATTCTCCATATTACATACAGTAATGCAGTTTCCGTTGGCATCACGCATTACTTCGTACTCGATCTCTTTCCATCCGGCGATGCAGCGCTCAACCAGAACTTCTCCGACACGGCTCAGACGCAGACCGTTGGTCAGGATCTCAACCAGTTCTTCTTCATTGTGGGCGATACCGCCGCCGCTTCCTCCTAAGGTGAAGGCCGGACGCAATACAACCGGGTAACCGATGGTATTTGTAAATTTGATACCATCTTCCACTGTATTTACAACCAGGGAAGCCGCACATGGCTCACCAATTTTTTCCATCGTATCTTTGAAAGCCTGACGATCCTCCGCACGGAAAATAGTCTCAGCTGTGGTACCGATCAGTTTTACACCGTTTTCCTCTAAGAATCCGGATTCTGCCAGCTCCATACCAAGGTTCAGTCCTGCCTGTCCACCCAGAGTCGGGAGTACGCTGTCTGGTTTTTCTTTTAAGATGATCTGTTTTAACACATCGACAGTCAGCGGCTCAATGTATACCTGATCTGCGATCTGTTTATCTGTCATGATGGTTGCCGGGTTTGAGTTTACCAGACAAACCTCAACGCCTTCTTCTTTCAGGGAACGGCATGCCTGTGTACCCGCATAATCAAACTCAGCTGCCTGTCCGATAACGATCGGACCGGAACCGATTACTAATACTTTTTTGATATCTGATCTCTTTGGCATTATTTCTGTCCTCCCATCATTTCAATAAACTTGTCAAACAGGTATCCGGAATCCTGTGGTCCAGGGCATGCTTCCGGATGGAACTGTACAGTAAAGATATTCTTTCCTGTATACTTGAGTCCCTCGTTGGTTCCGTCGTTTACATTTGTAAATGCAGGAACTGCCACTGCCGGGTCAAGACTTTCTGCATCAACCGCGTATCCATGGTTCTGAGATGAAATGTATACACGACCGGTCTCCAGATCTTTTACCGGATGATTGCCGCCTCTGTGGCCATATTTTAATTTGTAAGTATCTGCGCCGGTAGCTAATGCCATCAGCTGATGTCCTAAGCAGATCGCAAAAATCGGCACTTCAGAATCATAAAGTTTTTTCACTTCTTTGATGATATCTGTGCAGGCTTTCGGATCCCCAGGGCCGTTAGAAAGCATGATTCCGTCCGGGTTGGAAGCAAGGATTTCCCCGGCTGTTGTGTGTGCCGGGTAGATTGTAACTTCGCAGCCGCGTTTATGCAGGGACTGTGCAATGTTGTTCTTTGCACCTAAGTCCAGCAGTGCTACTTTATAGCCCCCTGCTTTTAGCACTTCTTTTTCAATGCAGGTCACCTTGTCTACCACGTTTCCTGTATTGTATACATGAAGCTGAGGCAGAATTTCATCAAGTTTGTAATTTTCATCAGTGGTGATCATACCGTTCATGGTTCCTTTTTCACGCAGGATCTTGGTCAGTGCCCTTGTATCAATTCCTGCGATTCCAGGGATGTCATACTCTTCCAGAAAAGCCTGAATGGTTCCCTGGCATCGGAAGTTGCTCGGAATTCTGGATAACTCTCTTACGATGTATCCGTCCGGCCATGGCTGCTTAGACTCCATATCCGGTGTAATTCCATAATTTCCAATCAGCGGATAAGTCATTACTACTGCCTGTCCCGCATAGGATGGGTCTGTCAAAACCTCCAGATAACCAGTCATGGAAGTATTGAAGACGATCTCACTGATCACGCTCTTTGTCGAACCAATGCTTGTTCCGGTAAATACTGTACCGTCTTCCAGAATCAGAAATGCTTTCATTTATTCGCCCGTCCTTTCTCTTTTTTACAATATACACTTTTAATCTTACTACATTTTAACATGTATTTCCTGGCTTGTTGCAAAAAAAAAGAGGGAATTTCTCTTTTCTTGTATATTTATACATTATTCATGCATAATATTCACTTTTCTGCCATATATACAAATTGTAGGTATTCTATCACAATTTTATATGTTTTTCAATACTAACTTTTGAGATACGTTCATAATACTTTCTAATTATATTTATCAGAAAACTCAAATCGAACGCATGTAAGACTTGGTGCGTGATTCTGGTCAGCGTAAGCTGACCAGAATCACTGCACATCTACAACAACGGCAAGACCCGACTTTATTGCCAGGCCTTGCCGTCTCTTAATTACTCAATTTTTGTTTTTCCACCCATGTATGGCTGTAATGCTTTCGGAATATTTACTGTTCCATCTGCATTTAAGTTGTTCTCTAAAAATGCGATTAACATTCTTGGTGGAGCAACTACAGTGTTATTTAATGTGTGTGCCAGATATTTTTTGCCATCTTTACCTTTCACACGGATTTTCAGACGTCTTGCCTGAGCGTCACCAAGGTTAGAACAGCTTCCTACCTCAAAATATTTTTTCTGACGTGGAGACCATGCCTCTACATCAACGGATTTTACTTTCAAATCAGCAAGGTCACCGGAGCAGCACTCTAAAGTACGAACCGGGATATCAAGGTTGCGGAACAGATCTACGGTGTTCTGCCATAATTTGTCATACCACATCATAGAATCTTCCGGTTTGCAGACAACGATCATTTCCTGTTTTTCAAACTGGTGGATACGGTATACGCCTCTCTCCTCGATACCATGAGCACCTTTCTCTTTACGGAAACATGGGGAATAGCTGGTCAGAGTCTTCGGCAGCTGCTCCTCATCAATCATGGTATCGATAAAGCTTCCGATCATGGAATGCTCAGAAGTACCGATCAGATACAGATCTTCGCCTTCAATTTTGTACATCATAGCGTCCATCTCATCAAAACTCATAACACCGGTAACAACGTTGCTTCTGATCATGTATGGTGGAATGCAGTATGTGAATCCACGGTCGATCATAAAGTCACGGGCATAAGCCAGAACTGCGGAGTGCAGACGGGCAATATCCCCTTTCAGATAATAAAAACCGTTTCCGGCTACTTTTCTTGCGCTGTCAAGATCGATACCATCGAATTTCTCCATGATCTCTGTATGATATGGAATCTCGAAATCCGGAACGACCGGCTCACCAAAACGCTCAACTTCTACGTTCTCACTGTCATCTTTTCCGATTGGAACAGACGGATCAATGATATTCGGAATGGTCATCATGATCTTTTTGATTTTCTCCTGAAGCTCGCCTTCCTGTGCTTCAAGCTCTGTCAGACGCTCTGCATCTTTGGCTACCTGCTCTTTTAATGCCATAGCCTCTTCTTTTTTGCCCTGTCCCATCAGTGCACCGATCTGTTTGGAAATACGGTTTCTGTTGGCACGCAGATCGTCAGCTTCCTGCTGAACGGCTCTGGATGATGCATCTAACTCGATTACTTCGTCTACCAGACCAAGCTTGTGATCCTGAAATTTATTTTTGATATTCTGTTTTACAATATCCGGGTTTTCTCTTAAAAACTTAATGTCAATCATAGCTTCCTCCTGAGGAAATTTTATTCTTTCAAAAGTATACACTGATTCTTGCCAATATTCAAGCCTATTCTCACCTGTAGTTGGAGATATAAAGCGAAATCGAAGCATCCTTCTGTGACCGCTAACCGTGCGCTGCCCTCGTTTTGCTTCGGTTTTATCGCGCTCGCTCTCAACTCCGATAAAAGCTGGTCGTTTCCCACTCGCGCAAAACTCGCACAACTCAGTCGCTTTCTAAACCGCTTGTCCCAGAAGGACGCTTCGATTTCGCCATTCACACAATAAAACTTCAAAGTTAATAAACTTCTTTTTTCTGCATGTACAACATAATGTTTCTTATACATTAACTGCACATGCGGCACGCAGCGCCGTCGTGGTCGAAAAAATTAAATTTTAGCCAATATGTAAATGGGGACTGAGTTCATTTTTTCTTCGAAAGCGATTATTAGCTGAGAAGACAAAATGAACTCAGTCCCCTTCAATACTTCAATTTTTTCAACCACACAAGCAAGATCTATTCTCGGCGCAGTGCATCGATTGGCTTCAGATTTGCCGCCTTATAAGATGGCAGCAATCCAAATATAATTCCAATCCCCATGGAGAATACCACCGCAATGATCGCTGCCGGAACGCTGATAACCACCGGCATCTCGCTGACTTTCGATATAACCTCCGCCAGTATGATGCCCGCTACCACTCCGATAATACCTCCAAGGCTAGTCAGCACAGCTGCCTCTGTCAGGAACTGACCAAGGATATGGCTCTTCTTTGCTCCAATGGCCTTCTTCAGACCGATTTCCTGTGTACGCTCTGTCACGGATACCAGCATAATATTCATAACACCGATACCACCTACCAGCAGGGAAATACCTGCAATCCAGATCAGCATACGATTTGTGGACTGGCTCAGTTCCTGAATATCCTGTGCCTGTTTCAACAGATCCTGACCTTTGTACTGAATGGTAGTATCAGAAACAGTAAGGTTCGCATTCAGAATATCTGCTACTGCCTGGCCTGCAGATGCCATGGAGTCTGTATCGGTTGCTTTTAAAACCACACTCTGCGGCTCATCATACTGAAATACAATCGGCCATGTAGCAGATGGAATAAATACTCTTCCGCTGCTGTCCTGCATATAAGTATAGTAATCGTCCATGGAATTGATGACCGGCTCAAAACCGTCTTTTTTGTCTGCAATTCCAACTACAATATATGGTTCTCCCTGAATCTCAATGGTTTTTCCGATGGCATCTTCTCCCTGAAACAGTGAAGAGGCGCTATCCTGATCCAGAATCGCTACTTTTCTGTATTTCGCATAATCGTTACTGTCAAAACCGCGGCCCTCTTTGATGGCATAGCTGCAAGTATCCAGATAATTTGCATCGATCCCCATGACATAACCACCGGAAAGAGAAGTATTTCCGTAGCATACAGTATCGTACCCCTGACGGCTTGTGTAACGGGAAGCTTCCTCCACACCATCTACCGCCAGAATCTGCTGCATGGTATCGTCATTGATCACCGGAACGCCATCCGGAATTCCGTTGTAATCCATCTCGTATGTCCATTCATCCTGATAAAGCTGAACTGTTACCGCATTATTTCCGGCTCCCACCAGATTCTGCTTGATCTGCTCGTTCGTTCCCTGAATTGTGGAAACAATCGCAATAATTGCACCGATACCGATAATAATACCAAGCATCGTCAGAAAGGAACGCATTTTATGTGACCAGATGCCCTGAAAGGACAGTCTAATATTTTCTAACATTTCACGCACCTCCCCTTAATTTGATGATTCATCGGCATTTACCGCACGGATGCCTTCTTTCGCAGTCTTTCCATATGGAAATGCAATGCGGTCATCCTCGGCCAGTCCGGACTTAATCTCAATGGTATCTCCGTAAATGATCCTTCCGGTTTTTACGTACTGTTTTACTAGGCGGTCATTTTCATCTGCTTTCAAAACATAGGATCTTCCGTTTTCTGTGCGGACATATCCTTTAAAAATATAGAGTGAACTGCCATCTCCATCGTCAGAAACAGTCATGGTCAGATCCACATATTCCCCATTTCGAAGCCCTGTCGTATCTTCAATATAAGCAACGAACGGATAGTAAGATACATTACTATTTCCATCTCCATAAGAAGATACGTCAGAAGACGGATAGTTCTTGATCTCAGTAATCTCCGCCTCGCAGCTTGTTCCGCTCTCCCAGGAAGACACATTGACTGTCTGACCCGGTTTTACCTTATCCAGAAGCAGTTCACTGATTCCACCCGTCACATACAGACCTTCGGAACCGGAAATTTCCATAAATGGTGTACCGTCCGTTGGCAGATTGTCTTTGTCCTGCAGATTTTTTACCACTCCGGTAACCGTTGCATAAATGATACCGTCTGTGCTCTGTGCTTTCAGTTTTTCCACTTCCAGCTCTGCTTTCCGTTTATCGAGATCCAGATCTTTGATCTTTTTCTCCTGCTCCGCGATCATATCGTTTAATTCACTCTGGGTATAACCGCCTGCGTCCGCTGAGCCATCATCGACAGTTGTTGTATCCTCCCCTGCATCAGATGCATCGTCCATGATCTGGCTGTGATCATATACAGACCATTTTGTATCGCCATCCGGCACCGCGATCTGTGCACCGTCTACTTCCCATGCTGTCACAAGTTCTCCGGATACATCATTATTTTCCCGGATTTCAAATACAACAAATGTTCCTTCCTCTGCCACCTGGCTTAAAAAGCTTCCTGTCACATAGGCTGACTCTATACACAGATAACGGTATGGATTCTCCTCACTGCCATCCGCGCTATCCTGATTATAAGGAACCGCTGTCCAGGAAATATAATTGTATGCATTCCCTGTCATTTCCTGCACTTCTGGTGTCGTCGGCTCCGGGGTCACCGTATTGGACGGCTCCACATACGGTTTTGTATTTTTTAACTTCTTTAAATCATTCTGGGCAATGGTGATCTGGTTTTTCAGATTTTCCACTTCCAGCTGCTTTCCCTGCAGATTCAGGGATGCCACCGTGGTATCCAGTGCCAGCAGTTTATCGCCTTTCTGCACCTGCTGTCCTTCCTCCACGTATACTTCCTTGATTTCATCATCCTTTGTAATTTCTACCGACTGGGAATAATCATTGGTGATCAATCCGGAACTGTTGATATCATCGCCCCAGTATCCGCTGTTCAGGTCTGCCACGGACTGCACTTCCGCTGTCATCTTGGAACGCTGTACATACAATCCACCGCCGATTCCTCCGGCTGCTACAGCAGCAACAATGGCAATGATAAGAATACGTTTCATGACTTTTTTATTTTTCATTCTGCCGCCTCCTCTATCTCACCATCGATAATGCGGATCACACGTTTTGCGTAAGAAGCAATCTTTGCATCATGTGTGATCATGACAATTGTTACACCTTCTTCATTCAACCGATCAAAAAGTTCCATGATCTGTTTACCGGATTTAGAATCCAACGCACCCGTCGGCTCATCCGCCAGTAAAATTTTCGGATTATTTACCATAGCACGGGCAATGGCCACACGCTGCTTTTGTCCACCGGAGAGTTGGGTCGGTTTGAAATCCACTCGGTCTGCCAGTCCCACACGATCCAGAGCTGCTGCTGCACGTTTTTCCCTGTCTGGCTTCTTTACTCCGGCATAGATCAGCGGGAGTGCCACATTTTCCAACGCGGATTCTCTCGGAAGCAGATGAAAACTCTGAAATACGAATCCAATGCTGTTTAATCTGACATCGGCCAGCTCACGATCCTTATATTTCAGAATATCTTCCCCCGCCAGTTCATAACTTCCGCTGGTTGGCAGATCCAGGCAGCCGATGATATTCATCAACGTGGTTTTTCCGGAACCGGAAGGTCCCATGATTGCCACATATTCGCCCTCTTCCACGGAAAGACTCACGTCCTTCAATACCGGAACCACCAGTTTTTCCTGCTGATAATCCTTATAAATATGACTGAGATTTAAAAGCATATGCACACCCCCTATTCCTCTGCCGGAGTGTCTGCACTTCCTGTGTCAGCCCCTGTATCTCCATCTGTTGTTCCATCGTCTACCGGCTGTGCATCATCTTCGTCTGTCATGCCGGTATCAACGTCTCCATCCATGCTATAGGAATCAGTTTCTCCGTCGGAAGAAAAATCTTCTGTATATCTTTCTCCTGCATCCTCAGAAAGCATTCCATCATCGGAATAGTCTTCCACCATGCCTTCATCTACATTTGTGGTTGTCTTTAAACCTGTGCGGAATCCGGAAACCGGCCATGCGATATAATCAGTCATCTCCAGACCGGATTTGATTTCATACAGATCCATGCCTTCGTCATACTCGCCAAGTTCAACAGTACGTTTCTCCAGTTTTCCTTTGCCGTTGTCTGCCCATACATACGGAGTATCCTCATCCTGTACAATATAACCGCTGTAAAGCCAGATGCCGTCCTTTGTCTCGGTCTGTCCCTCATTCAGTTCCACATACAGATGCTGTCCAAGCATCAGGCCGTCTGCGGAATCCAGTTTGATATAAAACGGATATTTCGTAGACTGATTGTCAGAACTGGAGCTGTCATAATATCCATTGTTATTATCCGATTCTTTATTTTCTGTATCAATTTTTTCAATGGTTCCGGTCCATGTCTTTGCCTCATCCACTCTGGAACGTAGGAGCACACTCTGTCCCTCGGAAAGACTGTATACATTTGTCTCATTGACCGTACCTTTGACACGGTAATCACCTGTTGTCAAAATTGACATAAACGGCTGCTGATTGCCATACTGATCTGTGTCACCGCTCTCATTAATGGATTTTACAATACCATTGATCTTGCTGGTCACGGTAGACTGTGACATGGTATCTTCCATCTTCTGAATTTCTAATTTTTTGCTCTGCTGCTCATATTCAGACTGCTTGATGGAAGTCTGCAGACTCTGAATCTGTACGGTATAATTAAACTGCTCATCCTTGGATGCCGCATTTTTTTCTGCTGTCAGCGTCTTGATCTGATTGTTGTAATCTGTAATCTGGTTTGCAATGCTCTCCAGTTCCAGTTTTGCCTGCGCGATCTGCAGACTCAGATCATCTGTCTTGTACTCGAATAATGGAGTTCCCTCCTGCACTTCATCCCCTACGGATACAAAAATTTGCTTTACGGTCTGATCAGAATTCAGATTTACATCCCAGGTATCCTGAGATTCCACGATACCCATGTAACGATTCTGTCCTCCACCGTTTACGCCATTCATCAGAGACTGCACTGATTCCACATAGGCCGCATCTCCGCCGCTGCTGCTTTTCCCCAATTTACTTTTCATGAAAAAAGCAACTGCTACCGCTGCAGCTGCAATAATGATCACAACTGCCAAAATGATTTTTTTCTTCTTGCTCATATCGCACTCCTCCTATAATTGGAAATCTGCTGACTGACACGATCCGTTTTACCTAAAAAGGCTCCATCCAACACTCTCCCGGCAAACAAAAATGGCTACAGATTTCCTTTCTGTAACCATTTTATCATGACGTAATTTTTAATACTATTAAGGCTTCCTTAATTTTTATTTTTCTACCAGTTCAAAAGGTAAAACAATTCTCAAAAAGACTCTTCCCTTTGCGCCAACCGGCATTATGTAATAGTTTTTACATACATTCAACTTAAATCTTTTTGAAAATTTGTTGCTAACGTGTTACTAATCTTCCTGTTTATCAGGCAGATACGGAAAAAGTTCAATGCTCCGTTTCAGGATTCCCTTCATCTGCGCAATGGCAATTCCATAATTTGTAAACGGCACATTCTGATCTACCGCACATTTCATCCGGTATTTCACTTCGCGCTCATTGAGCATGCAGCCGCCACAGTGGATCACCAGAGCATAAGGTGTCAGATCTTCCGGAAATTCCGTGCCGGAACTTGTCTCAATGATGAGATTTTTGCCAGTGTGCTGCTTTAACCAACGCGGAATTTTTACGGTTCCGATATCGTCACACTGTCGATGATGAGTACAACCCTCAGAAATCAGAATTTTATCTCCGTCTTTCAGATGTTCCATCGCCTGCACACCTTTTACCGCAGTATCAAGATATCCTTTGTAACGCGCCATTAATATAGAAAAAGAGGTCAGCGGTATTTCTGTCGGCACTTCTGCTGATACCTGCTCAAAGGCCTGACTGTCGGTGATCACCATCGCCGGACGCTTGCCAAGTTCTGCCAGTGTATCATGCAATTCCGTCTCTTTCACTACGATAGCTGCTGCATTTGCTTCCAGGACATCGCGGATGGTCTGCTGCTGCGGCAGGATCAGACGACCCTTTGGTGCTGCAGAATCAATTGGGACAACCAGGATTACAAAATCTCCCGGATTCAGCAGATCACCTACAATTTTCAATGTCATATCTTCGTTTGGTGTCAGTTTTCCAATGCATTCTTTTAATTCGTAGATGCCGTCGCCAGTAAGGGCGCTAACATACTGCTCCTGACCAAATGCAATAACTGTATTTTTCTCTAGTGAGCTTTCTTTTGCCTGCTCTGCTGCTCCTAGATCAGATGCATTCTCTCTCGTTTCATCTGCTTCTGTTTTCTTCGGACAGACTTCTGCTTTTTTTACAAAATCTGCAGAAAGTAAATCTGCTTTGTTATTTACAACAATATATGGAATCTCTTTTTCCTTAAAAATATGGATCAGTTCTTCATCGCACTGCTTTTTCCCTTCTGTGGCATCCACCACAAGCACTGCAATATCCGTTTTGTTCAATACCTGTTTTGTCTTTCTGACACGCAGCTCGCCCAATGCCCCTTCATCATCAAAGCCAGGTGTGTCAATGATCATTACCGGTCCAATCGGCAACAACTCCATGGATTTATAAACCGGATCTGTGGTCGTTCCCTTCGTATCTGATACAACTGCAAGTTCCTGCCCCGTCACAGCGTTTACCACGCTGGATTTGCCTGCATTTCTTCGTCCAAAGAAGCCAATATGTACACGATTGGCACTTGGTGTACTGTTTAATCCCATTTTTTATACTCTCCTTTGCTTCCTACTTTGCCGCATTTTTGCGTACGCGTTTATTGTAACACTACACTTTTTTTCTTACAATAAAAATGAAGTGGATTTGTGCTGAGGAACCAAACCAACGCTCCCACATACACTAAAAAAGAGAATTTAACGACATTTTGGGAGGTTATTTTGAAAAAGATTGTAAAAAAAGGAATTGCAGTATTCACCTGCACCGCCATGGCTGCAACAATGCTGCTAGCAGGCTGCGGTCAGAACACGACTCCAGACGAAACCGATGCAGATTCTGTAAATGTAGAAAACACAGATGATTCTGGAAAAAAAGATGAATCTCCTGCATTACAGAAAGTGACCTTAAACGAAGTAGCGCATTCGATTTTTTATGCTCCGATGTATGTTGCAATAGAGCAAGGCTATTTTAACGATGCAGGAATTGACCTGGATCTGGTGACTGGTTTTGGTGCAGATAAGGTTATGACAGCAGTTCTTTCCGGCGAAGCAGACATTGGATTTATGGGACCGGAAACTACCGTCTATACAGCAAATGAAGGAAGTAAAGATCCGGTTGTAAACTTTGCACAGCTGACACAACGGGCAGGAAACTTTTTAGTTGCAAGGGAAGAAATTACCGATTTTGAATGGTCAGATCTAGTTGGTAAAGATGTTCTTGGCGGCCGGGCAGGTGGCATGCCGGAGATGGTATTTGAATATATCTTAAAACAGAATGGCATTGACCCATCCGAAGTAAATATTGACCAGAGCATCGATTTTGGTTCCACCGGAGCAGCTTTTACCGGTGGTCAGGGTGAATACACGGTAGAATTTGAACCAGGCGCAACCCTCCTTGAGCAGGAAAAAGCCGGTTATGTAGTGGCATCTCTTGGCGTGGATTCCGGCTATGTGCCATACACTGCATTCAGTGCCAAAACAAGTTATATGGGAAAACATCCGGATGTGATTCAGGCCTTTACGGATGCTTTGCAGAAAGGTATGGAGTATGTAAATACACATACCCCGGAAGAAATTGCTTCCATCATTCAGCCGCAGTTTTCCGAGACAGACACCGACACTATTACAACAATTATCCGTCGCTATCAGGAACAGGATACCTGGAAAACCGACCTTGTATTTTCCGAGGATAGCTTCGAACTCCTACTTGATATCCTTGAAAGCGCCGGACAGTTGGAAAAACGACCGGATTATCATGATGTCGTGACTACAGAATATGCGGAAAAAGCGTTACAGTAAAAAATAATAAAAAACACCCAAATTACAAAATGGTGGAAATATCATTACTGGTATTTCCGCCACTTTTTATAGTTGTAAAATATATTTATCACATTGATTTTTCCTCTTGCCCCTTGTGGACTGCATTGTTATACTCTCCCATTTTCAACACTTATGAGATAAAAAAAGCCGAGATTTCCTTATAAATCAAGG
>CAVKTR010000051.1:0-21300 GCA_963659325.1 Dysosmobacter segnis | reverse complement strand
TTACTTCTGGACGGCCTGATGGCGGAACGTGAGCAGGGAATTACCATTGATGTCGCTTACCGCTATTTTACAACAGAGCGCCGTTCTTTTATTGTGGCTGATACACCGGGCCATGAGGAATATACACGAAATATGGCGGTTGGAGCATCTTTTGCAGATCTGGCGGTTATTCTTGTAGATGCGAGCCAGGGTGTGCTGACACAGACCAGACGCCATACCCGGATCTGTTCTCTGATGGGAATCAAACATTTTGTGTTTGCCATCAACAAGATGGATCTGATTGATTTTGAGCAGGAAAAATTCCAGAAGATTAAAAAAGATATCAAAGTGCTGCTGGCAGAATTTGAGTACAGCACTGCACAGATGATTCCGGTATCTGCTACAGAAGGAGATAATATCACAAAGCGTTCTGCTCATATGCCGTGGTATACAGGAAAGACGCTGTTAGATTATCTTGAGACCATCGATGTAAAGGAAAATCCGACAGAGACAGGGTTTACTATGCCGGTACAGCGTGTCTGCAGACCGGATCACACATTCCGTGGATTCCAGGGACAGATTGAAAGCGGCAACGTGTCAGTGGGAGATACCATTCAGGTACTGCCGAGCGGTGAAACAGCTGTTGTAAAACTGATTTACGAAGGGGACAAAGAAGTGCAGACCAGCTCCGTGGGCCATGCGGTGACCATTCAGCTGGATACAGAGATTGACATTTCCAGAGGCTGTGTGCTGGTGGAAGGTACGTCACTTAATGTAAATTCCATGTTCTCAGCGACATTACTCTGGATGGATGATACAAAACTGGTGGCGGGAAAGAATTTCCTGCTGAAACTTGGCACACAGAGTGTACCGGCAACGATCATGAAGATCAGGTACAAGATTGATGTCAATTCCGGTGAGGAAGTATATGCGGATGCGATTTACAAAAATGAGATCGCGCGCTGCGAGATTTCAACTGCTTCCAAACTTGTTTTCGATAAATTTGAAAAGAATAATGCATTAGGTTCATTAATTCTGATCGATCGTGTGTCTCATATGACATCGGCTTGCGGTGTTGTGGAGCATACGTTAAACAGAGAAAATCAGCTGACCTGGCATAATATGGATATCACACGGGAATTCCGTGAGAAACAGCTCGGTCAGAACGCAAAGACGATCTGGTTTACCGGTCTGTCCGGTTCCGGAAAATCGACACTGGCAAATGAACTGGAGAAACGTCTGGTGGCCATGGGTAAGCACACCATGCTGCTGGATGGCGACAATGTCCGTATGGGACTGAACAAAAATCTGGGCTTCCGTGAGGCAGACCGAATTGAAAATATTCGAAGAATTGCAGAAGTGTCCAAACTGATGAATGATGCGGGACTGATCGTACTGACTTCATTTATCGCACCGTTTGCGCAGGATCGTCAGAATGCGCGGGAGATCATTGGAGATGCTTTTATGGAAGTATATGTAAGTACTCCGATTGAGGAATGTGAGCGCAGAGATGTCAAAGGTCTGTACAAGATGGCCCGGGAAGGAAAGCTGGATCACTTTACCGGTGTTACCAGTCCGTATGAGGCACCGACGCATCCGGATGCAGTGATCGATACGACAAAATATAGTATTGAAGAGTGCGTGGATCAGATTTTAGAACAGCTGAAAGATCAGTGGTAAGGTTCATGTATTTTGAAAAGATAAATATATAATCATAAGTTAGCAACAAATGGAAAGGATTCAAAATGGGAAGATATTTTGGAACAGACGGCTTCCGTGGTGAGGCCAACAAAACATTGACTGTGGAACATGCATATAAAGTAGGGCGCTTTATCGGCTGGTATTATCAACAGATTACAGGGAAAAAATGTAAAGTTGTAATCGGAAAAGATACAAGACGTTCCAGCTATATGTTTGAGTATTCTCTGGTTGCAGGCTTGACCGCTTCAGGTGCAGATGCATACCTGCTTCATGTAACAACAACTCCGTCCGTATCTTATGTGACAAGAACAGAAGATTTTGACTGCGGTATCATGATCTCCGCAAGCCACAATCCGTATTATGATAATGGTATCAAACTGATCAATGGCAATGGTGAGAAGATGGATGAGAAAACCATTTCCTACATCGAGGATTACATTGATGGAAAACTGAATCTCTTCGGAGAAGAGATGGCAGATGTACCGTTTGCTGTTCGTGAGGAAATCGGACGCACCGTAGATTATGCAGCAGGAAGAAATCGTTATGTTGGTTATCTGATCTCACTGGCTACTTTTTCTTATAAAAATGTACGCGTGGGACTTGACTGTGCAAACGGAAGTTCCTGGATGATCGCAAAGAGTGTATTTGATGCACTTGGCGCAAAGACATATGTCATCAGTGCAGAACCGGATGGAACAAACATCAATAATCATGCAGGTTCCACACATATTGAAGTACTTCAGAAATTTGTAAAAGACAACAATCTGGATGTTGGATTTGCTTATGACGGAGATGCAGACCGTTGTATTGCAGTAGATGAAAAAGGAGATGTCATCAACGGAGACCTGATCTTGTATATTTATGGAAAATATATGAAAGAGAGAGGAAAACTCATGAACAATACCGTTGTAACGACCATTATGTCTAATTTTGGTCTGTACAAAGCGTTTGATGAAGCTGGTATTGATTATGAAAAGACAGCAGTCGGCGATAAATATGTATATGAAAACATGGTTCAAAACGGTCATCGTATTGGTGGCGAGCAGTCCGGGCACATTATCTTCAGCAAATATGCAACCACAGGTGATGGCATCTTAACATCCATGAAGATGATGGAAGTTATGCTGGCAAAGAAACTGCCGTTGAGCAAACTGGCTGAGCCGGTTACCATTTATCCGCAGGTACTTAAAAATGTAAGAGTAAAGAGCAAACCGGAAGCACAGAATGATGCTGATGTACAGCAGGCAGTAGCAAAGGTTGCAGAAGCACTGGGGGATACCGGACGTATTCTTGTCCGTGAGAGTGGAACAGAGCCGGTGATCCGTGTCATGGTAGAAGCAGAGACAGAAAGTCTTTGTGAGAAATATGTTGATCAGGTTATTGAAGTGATCAAAGCAAAAGGACATACTGTATAAGAATAAACAGGTTAAAATTAAGCAGAAGTGAAGCAGGAAACGGTTTCGCTTCTGCTGATTTATAAACAGGATGAAATATCCTGAAATAAGAGAAAGAGGTGATTTCGGTGGTTGAATTAGACCAGTTCAAAACAACATTGAACGCATACAAACACCCGCTCCAGGAAGTAAGGGATTCACTTTGACCTCGCTAACAAAGAGCAGAGGATTCAGGAGTTAGAGCGGAAGATGGAGGAACCGGATTTCTGGAATGATCCGGAGCGTTCCCAGGAGCTTATGAAAGAGCTCAAAAGCAAAAAAGATGATGTGGAGATTTATCGTCAGCTGACTTCCCAGATGGAAGACATGGAACTCATGATCGAGATGGGATATGAAGAAAATGATCCGGAAGTTATTCCGGAGATTCAGGAATTGCTGGATGAATTTGAAACAAGTTTTGAAAATATTCGTATGAAAACATTGCTTTCCGGTGAGTATGACAGAGATGATGCAATCGTAACGCTGCATGCAGGAGCAGGCGGTACAGAATCCTGTGACTGGGCAAGCATGTTGTACCGTATGTATACCAGATGGGCTTCTTCCAAAGGATTTGAGATGGAGGTGCTGGATTATCTGGATGGTGAGGAAGCAGGTATCAAATCTGTGACATTCCAGGTACATGGCGAAAATGCCTATGGTTACCTGAAATCAGAAAAAGGTGTCCACAGACTGGTTCGTATTTCTCCGTTCAATGCGGCAGGAAAACGTCAGACTTCCTTTGTGTCCTGTGATGTTATGCCGGATATCGAAGAAGATGTGGAAGTAGAGATCAACGATGATGATCTGCGTATTGATACCTACCGTTCCAGCGGAGCCGGTGGACAGCATATCAACAAGACATCTTCTGCCATTCGTATCACGCATTTACCGACCGGTATTGTGGTACAGTGTCAGAACGAGCGGTCTCAGCATATGAATAAAGATAAGGCAATGCAGATGCTGAAAGCAAAACTGTATTTGTTGAAGCAGCAGGAAAATGCAGAAAAAGCGGCAGACATTCGTGGTGATGTGACAGAGATTGGCTGGGGAAATCAGATCCGTTCCTATGTTATGCAGCCGTATACGATGGTAAAAGATCATCGTACCAATGCAGAAACCGGAAATGTGGACAGTGTCATGGATGGAAATATTGATCTGTTTATCAATGCATATCTGAAATGGATCACATTGTCCAAAAACGACCAGGAAGCATAAAAAAGTACTCTGGGAATCGAGAGAGATTTTTGAGAGTATGTGACAGCAAAAAGGAGAAATTACCATGGGAATCATTCGAGCAGCAGTAAAAAGTATCAGTTCAGGTCTGGCTGATCAGTGGCTGGAAGTAATTGAGCCGGCAGATATGGGCGCGCAGACACTGATGACACCGGGTGTTTTGATCAATAAAAAATCCCAGAACCGGAAAGGCAGCAGAAATGTAATTTCTGATGGTTCTGTTATTCATGTGTATGATAATCAGTTTATGATCCTGACCGATGGTGGCAAGATCATTGATTACACGGCAGAGCCGGGATATTTTGAAGTGAAAAACGATATGGAGCCTTCTCTGTTTAACGGAGACTTTTCCAGTGCCATGGAGGCTACGTTTGAGCGTATCAAATACGGCGGGCAGTCCCCGACAGAGCAGAAAGTATATTATCTGAATCTGCAGGAGATCAAAGGCATCAAGTTTGGTACGAGAAATCCGATCAATTATTTTGATAACTTTTACAATGCAGAGCTGTTTTTGCGGACACATGGAACATATTCCATTCGGATCAGTGATCCGCTGAAATTCTATGCGGAGGTTATTCCGCGGAATATGGCACAGGTGGAAGTATCAGATGTCAATGAGCAGTTCCTGGATGAATTTTTAGAGACCTTGCAGTCAGCCATCAACCAGATGTCTGCGGATGGCACAAGAATTTCCTTTGTGACGTCAAAAGGACGGGAACTTGGTAAATACATGTCCGATATCCTGGATGAGGACTGGAAGCAGAACCGCGGTGTGGAGATCGCATCGGTTGGTATTGCGAGCATTTCTTATGATGATGCATCCACAAAACTGATCAACATGCGAAATCAGGGGGCCATGCTCTCAGACCCGACGATCCGCGAGGGATATGTGCAGGGTTCCGTAGCGCGCGGAATGGAAGCAGCAGGTTCCAATGCAGCAGGTTCCGTATCCGGTTTTATGGGCATGGGTATGGGAATGCAGGCAGGTGCAGGTGTCATGGGCGCTGCGTCTGAGGCAAATATCCGTCAGATGGAGATGAGCCGTCAGCAGGCACAGGCAGCACAGCAGAACGGAGCTTCCAATGGTTGGACCTGCAGCTGTGGAGCGACAAACACCGGAAAATTCTGTTCCGAATGCGGCAAACCGATGCCGACGACATGGACCTGCAGTTGTGGCGCGGTAAACAGTGGAAAATTCTGCACCGAGTGTGGAAAACCTGCACCGGAAGCACCGTGGACCTGCAGCTGTGGAGCAGTAAATACCGGAAAATTCTGCTCTGAGTGTGGCAAACCGAAAGCGTAAGAGGAAATATATGTCAACCATCAGTATAAAATGCCCCAATTGTGGCGGCGAATTGGTTTTTGACCCGAAAAGTCAGAAATATAAATGTGAATATTGCGGTTCGGATTTCGAACTGAATGAGATTGAGACCGAAGATACCGGGACACAGGAACCTTTAGATTCAGCGGAGACTGCCGGATTCGAAACAGCCGCAGAATCCTTTGAGAAAACGGCTTCTGATAATCCTGAAGCAGAAGCGCAGGAGTCTTCGGCAGTTGTGTATACCTGTCCGAGCTGCGGTGCGCAGATCGTGACGGATCAGACGACAGCTGCGACGTTCTGTTATTATTGTCATAATCCGGTGCTTCTTTCGGAACAGCTGACCGGAGATTTTCATCCGGATCAGATCATCCCTTTTGAGATTGACCGAAAGCAGGCAGAACAGCAGTTTCTGGATTTTGTTCAGAAAAAGAAATTTGTGCCGAATGCATTTTTTCAGAAGAATCAGATTGAAAAACTGACGGGAATTTATTATCCATACTGGGTGTGTGATGCCGAGGTGGATGGTGCCGTGACTGCAGAGGGAAGCAAAGTCCGGGTATTTGTGGCCGGAGATGAGGAAATTACGGAGACGCGTATCTTCCGTATGGAACGGCAGGGAGAAGTCTCTCTGCGTGAGATTACAAAACACGCACTGAAAAAATCAGATCGTCTGCTGGCAGAAGGGGTATTGCCTTATGATTTTTCCAAGGCAGAACCTTTCCATATGGGATATCTGTCCGGCTTTTATGCGGAAAAACGAGACATTGAGAGTACCGAGCTGGAGTCGGAAGTGCATGCTGAGGTGGAAAATTGTACCAGAGATCTGCTGGAGGACACCATTCAGGGTTACACCGGAGTACATATTATATCCGATCATATCAGAGTACTGCAGGAAAACTGGAAGTATACACTGCTTCCGGTATGGACGGTAACATATAAGGGAATGAATGGAAAAATGTATTACTATTCCATGAACGGACAGAATGGAAAAACCTATGGCGAACTTCCAATCGACCGGAAAAAAGTTTCTCTGTGTGGAATTCTGATCGGCGGCATTGCCTTTGCAATCATGCTGCTATTGGGATATTTTGTGTTTTAGGGAGAACAAAATGAGGATAATACAGCGAAAAACAAAAAGCCTGATCTGTCTTGTGGGTGTGCTTCTTTGCATTGTAATGAGTCTGTCGCTCAGCCTTTCGGCTTATGCATCGGAACGGCAGGTGTATGACGATGCCGGACTGTTTTCCGATGAGGAAGTAACAGAACTTACGGAAGCCGTGGATAAAGCAGAAGATGAAACCGGATGGGATCTGATGCTTCTGACGGTGGATGATGCATCCGTGGTGTCCACACAGGATTATGCAGAAGAGAAATTTAATGAGTACACAGAAAGTGATGACGGTATTGCCTTTGTCCTTGATATGAATGCGCGGGTGTTCTACATCGCGACAGCCGGTGAAACTTACGAATATATTGTAGATACCCGTCTGAATAAAATGCTGGATCATGCGACGGAGTATGCGGGAAGCGGCGATTACAAGCAGGCGATGATTGCCATGCTTGACGATACAGTCACTTATTATCAGGATGGAAAACCGGATAATCTGGCGATTTATGATGAAGACAGTGGTATTTATTACCGGGAGGAAGGAAACAGTGAGCTGCGTCTGGACAAGATGGAACTTGTATTTGCGGCACTGGTTGGCGCAGCAGCCTGCCTGGTGTTCTGTCTGTTTATTACAGGAAAATACAGATTGAAATTTGGCGGATATCACTATAATGCCAGAGAGCATGGAGCAGTGAAACTACACAGAAGCGAAGATCATTTCGTGCGTCAGTTTATTACGCGCAGAAAGCTTCCGAAAGATGATCCGCCGTCAGGAGGTGGTGGAACCAGTTCTGTTCATCAGGGCGCCGGTGGGCGTACTTTTGGCGGTGGCGGCCGGGGATTTTAAGAATCCCCGGTTTTTTAATGTGTGGATATAGTACCTGGAAAAACACAAAAACGGGGTTGCATCAAAGATTTGATTATGATACTATATCTTTACTGTGAAAACAGATGTATTTCTCAGAAATACACAGAGGGGGAGAACAATGGCAGAAAAAACGAAGTATTTTGTTCTGAAACAAAAAGCAGTACCGGAGGTTTTACTGAAGGTAGTAGAGGCAAAAAGGCTGCTGGATTCGGGAAAAGCCGCTTCTGTGCAGGAGGCAGCAGAGCAGGTAGGTATCAGCCGAAGCTCTTTTTATAAATATAAAGATGATATTTTTCCATTCCATGATAATGCAAAAGGAAAGACGATCACGATGGTGGTTCAGCTGGATGATGAGCCTGGACTGTTATCCGTTGTTTTGCGGATTGTGGCAGATTATCATGCAAATATCCTGACGATTCATCAGAGTATTCCGGTTAATGGCATTGCATCACTGACACTGAGTGTGGATGTGTTGAATGAAACCGGAGATATTTCACAGATGGTGGAGACGATCGAAGAGCAGCAGGGCATTCATTATTTGAAAATATTAGCAAGGGAGTAACAAACGATGATTCAGATTGCAGTATTAGGTTACGGTACCATTGGTTCCGGTGTGGCCGAAGTATTAAAAGTGAACAAAGAAAGCATCACAAAACGTGTGGGAGACGAGATCTCTATCAAATATATCCTGGATCTGCGGGACTTCCCGGGAGATCCGATGGAGGACAAGATCGTTCATGATTATGCAGTCATCCAGAACGACCCGGAGGTCGCAATCGTGGTTGAGGCCATGGGTGGTGTGGAGCCGGCTTATACATTTGCAAAACAGGCACTGGAGAGCGGCAAACATTTTGCTACATCCAATAAAGCGCTGATCGCGGAAAAAGGCGCAGAACTGATCCGCATTGCAAAAGAGAAAAATGTGAACTGCATGTTTGAGGCAAGTGTGGGCGGTGGAATTCCGATCATCCGTCCGTTAAATTCCTGCCTGACCGCAGATGTGATCGAAGAAATATCCGGTATCTTAAACGGAACCACAAACTATATGATGACAAAAATGTCTGAGGAAGGTTCCGAATTTGAAGATGTATTAAAGGATGCGCAGCAGAAAGGATACGCAGAGGCAGATCCGACCGCTGATATCGAAGGACATGATGCCTGCAGAAAGATCGCGATCCTGACATCTCTGGTATGCGGACAGCAGGTTGATTTTCAGGATATCCATACCGAGGGAATCACAAAGATCACAGCAACCGATATCAAATATGCAAAAGCACTTGGAAGAAGCATCAAACTGCTTGCATCCAGCTATCAGACTGGCGACAGCTATTGTGCTCTGGTAGCACCGTTTATGCTTGAGCCGACACATCCGCTGTACAATGTAAATGACGTGTTCAACGCAGTATTTGTACATGGAAACGTTCTTGGCGATGCAATGTTCTACGGCAGCGGAGCCGGAAAACTTCCGACTGCAAGTGCAGTTGTTGCAGATATTGTTGAGATCGCAAAACATCTGGATGAAAATATTCCGGTGGAATGGCGCGAGGAAAAACTGGAGCTTGCCGATTACAGACAGCTCAAAAATAAATATTTTGTCCGTACAACAGCAGACAAAGCTGCCATCGAGAAAGCTTTTGGAAGCGTTTCCTATGTACAGGCAGATGGTGTGACAGGCGAGAACGCATTTGTTACAGCAGAAATGGATGGCTTTGCATATGATAAAGCAGAGGCAGAACTTGGTGAAGTGCGTCAGTGCATTCGCGTAAAATAAGAAACATTTGATATAAAATGTGAAAAATTGTTTGTGAGAGTAAAAAAATAAAAATAAACAGAGGTAAAAAGTGATGAAATACGTGGTGGTTTTAGGAGATGGAATGGCAGACCGTCCGATCGCAGAGCTTGGCGATCAGACCCCGCTTGCCTATGCAGAGACGCCGACAATGGATCAGCTGGCAGCAGTATCAGAGATTGGAATGGTACACACAATTCCGGATGGAATGAAACCGGGCAGTGATACCGCAAACCTTTCCGTACTGGGCTATAACCCGAGAATTTATTATTCCGGCCGTTCTCCGTTGGAGGCACTCAGCATTGGTGTGGACATGAAGGATACAGATATTGCACTTCGCTGTAATCTGGTTACTTTGTCCGAAGAGGAAGAGAATTATGAGGACCGTACGATCATCGATCACAGTTCCGGTGAGATCAGTACCGCAGATGCGGCTGTTTTACTGGATGCAGTCAGAGAGGGACTGGAGACTGAGACCTATAAGTTTTATGTAGGAACCAGCTACCGTCATCTGCTGATCTGGGATCGCGGAGAAGTGGTAGAACTGACACAGCCGCATGATGTGCTTGGTCAGACCATCGGTCAGTATCTTCCGGAGGATGCTGTGCTTCGTGAAATGATGAAGAAGAGCTATGACATTCTGGTAAACCATCCGATCAATGTAGAACGCAAGAAAAAAGGACTCAATCCGGCAAACTCCTGCTGGTTCTGGGGCGCAGGTACAAAACCGGCACTTTCTTCCTTTGAAGAGAAAACACATCTGAAAGGTGCGATGATCTCAGCAGTGGATCTGTTAAAAGGAATTGCAGTGGGCGCATCCATGAAAGTAATTGAAGTAGAGGGCGCAAACGGTGGATTGAATACAAATTATGAAGGAAAAGCACAGGCAGCAATTGACGTATTGACCAAAGAAGGGTATGATTTTGCGTATATCCACGTTGAGGCTCCGGATGAGATGGGTCATCAGGGCAGTGTTGAGCGTAAGGTAAAAGCAATTGAGTATCTGGATTCCAGAATTATTAAGCCGGTGAAGGAAGGACTGGAAGCAGCGGGAGAGGATTTCCGTATGCTGGTACTTCCGGATCACCCGACGCCAATCTGCATGCGGACACATTCATCCGACAGTGTGCCATATCTGTTATATGACAGCACAGGTCTTCAGCAGCATGACTGGAAATACAATGAAGCTGAGGGCGAGTCGAGTGGAAACTACGTGGCGTGTGGCCATGAAATCATAGATTACTTATTTGGGAGGAAGACATGCTAATAGTAAAGAAATTCGGCGGCAGTTCTGTAGCTGATAAAGAAAGAATTTTTAATGTAGCAAAAAGATGTATCGAAGATTATGAAGCAGGAAATGACGTGGTCGTTGTTCTGTCCGCAATGGGAAAGACAACAGATCATCTGATCGAGATGGCACATGACATCAATCCGAAAGCTTCCAAAAGAGAGATGGATATGCTTCTGGCAACCGGTGAGCAGACTTCTGTTGCACTGATGTCTATGGCAATGCAGGCACTTGGTGTTTCTGCAGTATCCCTGAATGCATTTCAGGTAATTATGCATACAACTTCTGCATACAGCAATGCAAAATTCAAACGTATCGATACCGAGCGTATTTTCAATGAGCTGGAGCAGCGTAAGATCGTTATCATCACTGGTTTCCAGGGTGTTAATAAATACGACGATATCACAACTCTGGGACGTGGAGGTTCTGATACCACCGCTGTTGCACTGGCAGCAGCCCTGCATGCAGATGCCTGCGAGATCTACACCGATGTAGAGGGTGTATACACAGCAGATCCGCGTGTAGTTCCAAACGCAAAGAAAATGAAAGAGATCACATATGATGAGATGCTTGAACTGGCAACACTTGGAGCAAAAGTTCTTCATAACCGTTCTGTTGAGCTTGCAAAAAAATATGGTGTGCAGTTAGTCGTACGTTCAAGTTTAAACAGAGCAGAAGGAACAGTTGTTAAGGAGGAAACAGAAATGGAAGGCATGCTTGTTAGTGGAGTAGCAGTAGATAAAAACGCAGCGAGAATCGCAATTATTGGTATTAAAGATGAGCCGGGAATGGCATTTAAGATTTTTGATCTTCTTGCAAAGAAGAACATCAACGTAGATATTATTTTACAGTCCATCGGTCGTGACGGCACAAAAGACATTTCTTTTACCGTATCCCGCGATCAGATGGATGAGGCAGTTAAAGTTCTGGAAGACAATTCCGCACGTGTAAAAGCACAGAAGATCGAGGCAGATCCGACCGTTGCAAAATTATCCATCGTTGGTGCTGGTATGCAGACACATCCAGGCGTTGCATCAGGTATGTTTGAGGCACTTTACAATGTAGGTGTTAATATCCGTATGATCGGAACATCTGAGATTCGTGTAACCGTTCTGGTAGACGAGAAAGATGTAGATAAAGCAATGCGCGCAGCACATGATAAATTCATCGAGGACTAATCTGAAAGGAATTAAATGAAATAACAGATAAAAAAGAAGCAGGACTATTTCAGTATGGAAGTAATCCTGCTTCTTTTAACGTCTATTTTTGAAACGATTGTGCCTGCTTTTTTGATGTGCACTTACGCTTCTTTTTCGTTTTTGAATGAATGGAAAATGTTATTCAGGGTTATGTTTCAGTTTTCCTTTAAGTTCAGGTAAAACTGTGTGTTTGTCTGAGTCATATAAGGGGTGATCCACAAAAATCCAATGCCCAGTGTCAGACAGCCAAGCAGTCCCCATCCGATAAAGGACAGCTGCAGCAGAAAATAACGCATTTTCCGTCCTTTCATCAGATCAAGACTCAGGCGGAGTGCTTCTGTTACCCGGTAATCCGGATGATCAATGAGCAGGTAAACTGCCTGGGAAAATGCAAAGCCAAGTATGATCTGAACAACAAAACCGATGACGATCAGAATAATTCCAACGATCAGCAGCGTGTTGATCTGAAGATCTGTGATCGTACCATTCTGAAATGCGGCAATTACAGTGACGATTGCTCCCGGCAGTGTGCAGACAAAGGAAATCAGAATGAGGATGAACTCACATCCGATGAATTTGTCCGGACGGTTGCGGAACGGATACAGCAGATCCGAAAACTGCGGGCGGATGCCTTTGGCTGCCTGCATATGCATGTAGGTAATGCCGATATTGAACAGGGATCCGATCAGGCTGACAAAAAGCATACCGGTGTAAGCCCAGATGATACGGATCATGCGGATATAGTAGATACCCTGTTGTAACATGCGGGAAAATGGGAGTTCGATCAGTGTGGAGATGAGCCAGACGAGAATTCCGGCACCGATGAGCACACTGTAACGTCCAAGCAAAGCACCTCTGGCATTTGCTTTTAAATCTGCAAAAGATTTCATATTGATATCATGCTCCAATCTGTTAAAATAGTGTGAGAACAAGGAGGAAGCACCGATGAAAGAATCGAAAAAATCGTTAGAAAACGGATTATACCGCTGTGGCTGGGTGATTTTGATCATCCTCAGTGCGCTGGTACTTTGTAAACGCCTTCTTTTTCCGAATCTGTTTTCGGCGGTTCGGATGCCTCCCTGCGTATTTCATACGCTGACCGGCTATTTTTGCCCGGGATGTGGCGGAACCAGAAGCCTGAAAGCATTGTTATCCGGAAGATTTCTTGTCTGCGTGGTGGATTTCCCGATGATTATGTATGCTGCTGTGGTATATGCCTGGTTTATGATCAGCCAGACCATAGAGAAAGTCAGCAGCCATCGGATTCCGATAGGGATGAAATACCGCCATGCGTGGGTATATGCTTCACTTGTTATCGTAATCATTCATTTTATAGTAAAAAATCTGTTTTATATAAAAACCGGAATCGAACCGTTTTTATAAATATTCTCCGGAACCGTTGCCATTCAGGATAGAATCACTTCCGGAACCGCCGTCTGTGCCGGAACCATCACTGTCCGGATTCACGTCGATGCCGAAATTGTGTTCTAAGGTGTAGGTATAACGTTCCAGAAACTTGTCAAATCCGCCGTACTGACGGCTGACAGTGATAAAACTGCCGATGGTAATGACTACACTGATTAATACACCGGCGGTGCCAAGGAGCAGGGCGGTGTGTGCAGCTCCAGTTGCCTTTTTCCGTGCGCCTCTGGAGAGCAGGGCAAAAATAATTGCCAAGCCGCCAAAAATAAACGCGCCATACAGACAACAAACAGATACAATACTGAGAATGGAACAGATCAGGGCAGCTACAGCCAGACCGTTGGATGCATTTCCCGGAGCGGGATTGCGGTAGAACGGATCCTGTTGATTCTGCTGATCCTGAGAATCGTTCCAAGGATTTTCATTTTGTTCGTACATATTATCATTTGCCTCCTTTAAGACATGATTCTAACATGTGCATCAGAAAATGACAACCGGAAGAATGTGTGATATGATACGATAGAAAATAACGTACGAACGGAAAAATAGAAAGGACCACCGAATAATGGATATCATAAAAAAACTTGCGGAGGAATTACAGATCCGACCGGGACAGGCACAGGCAGCGGTCAAACTGATCGATGAGGGAAATACAATCCCGTTTATTTCCCGTTATCGTAAAGAAGCCACCGGCGCATTGAACGACGAAGTGCTCAGAAATCTGTATGAGCGTTTGAATTATCTGCGTAATTTGGAAGAAAAAAAGGAACAGGTGCTCTCTTCCATTGAGGAGCAGGGAAAACTGACGGAGGATCTGAAAACACAGATCCTGGCAGCAGATACTCTGGTGGCCGTGGACGATCTGTACCGTCCATACCGGCCGAAACGCCGTACCCGTGCGACAATTGCCAAAGAAAAGGGACTGGAACCGCTGGCAAATCTGTTGTCTTTGCAGCAGTTAGATCATTCTGCCGAGGAAGAAGCAGCAACTTATATTTCTGCAGAAAAAGGCGTCACGTCCGTTGAGGAAGCCTTACAGGGAGCCATGGATATCGTGGCAGAAGCCATTGCGGATGAGGCAGATTACAGAACGTATATCAGAGAAAAGACGATGAAAAAAGGTACACTGACTTCCGTTGCAAAAGATGAAAAAGCGGAATCCGTGTATGAAATGTATTATAATTTTGAAGAGCCTGTGGCAAAACTGGCAGGACACCGGATTCTGGCGTTAAATCGTGGAGAAAAGGAAAAAATTCTGACGGTGAAGCTGGAAGCCCCGGAGGAAGAAATTATCCGCTACTTGGAGAAAAAGACGATCCGCAGAGATAATCCATACACAACGCCGTATTTAAAAGAAGCGGTAGCAGACAGTTATCAGCGACTGATCGCACCGGCGATCGAACGTGAGATCCGAAACAGCCTGACGGAGGAAGCACAGGAAGGTGCGATCCGTGTCTTTGGAAAAAATCTGGAGCAGCTGCTGATGCAGCCGCCCATCCGTGGACAGGTGGTACTTGGATGGGATCCGGCGTTCCGTACCGGATGTAAACTGGCCGTGGTAGATGCCACCGGAAAAGTACTGGATACGGTAGTGATTTTCCCTACTGCACCACAGAATAAAGTGGCAGAAGCCAAAGCTGTTTTAAAGAAACTGATCGCAAAATACCATATTACACTGATTTCTGTTGGAAATGGAACCGCTTCCCGGGAGTCGGAGCAGGTGATCGTAGAACTACTGAAAGAGCTTTCAGTTCCGGTGCAGTATGTGATCGTAAACGAAGCCGGTGCAAGTGTGTATTCTGCAAGTAAACTGGCGACGGAAGAGTTCCCGAATTTTGATGTGGGACAGCGAAGCGCGGCATCCATTGCGAGACGTCTGCAGGATCCGCTGGCAGAGCTGGTGAAGATCGATCCGAAATCCATCGGTGTCGGTCAGTATCAGCACGACATGAACCAGAAACGCTTAGGAGAAGCGCTGGAAGGTGTCGTAGAGGATTGTGTAAATAAAGTAGGTGTGGATCTGAACACCGCTTCCGTACCACTTTTGGAGCATGTGTCCGGCATTAACAAGACCATTGCAAAAAATATCGTTGCATATCGGGAAGAAAATGGTATATTTAAGAATCGAAAAGCGTTATTAAAAGTGGCAAAACTCGGGCCGAAAGCATTTGAACAGTGTGCCGGTTTCCTGCGCATCAGTGATGGCACACAGCCACTGGATGCCACCAGTGTACATCCGGAGAGCTATGGAGTTGCAGAAGCCTTATTAAAACGTCTGGGCTATTTTGAGGACGAATTGAAAAAAGGTGCAATTCCGGGACTGCATAAGAAAATCAGTGATTATAAGAAACTGGCAGAAGAACTTGGAACCGGAGAACTGACACTGCGTGACATTGTGAGCGAGCTGGAAAAACCGGGCAGAGATCCCCGTGAAGACATGCCAAAGCCGATCCTTCGCACCGATGTACTCGAGATGAAAGATTTAAAACCAGGAATGATCCTGAAAGGTACCGTTCGAAATGTCATTGATTTCGGTGCTTTTGTGGATATTGGTGTGCATCAGGATGGACTGGTACACATTTCGCAGATCTGTGACCGTTTTATCAAGCATCCGCTAGAGGCAGTATCCGTCGGAGATATTGTGGACGTGCAGGTACTCAGCGTGGATGTGGCGAAAAAACGGATTGCGCTGACGATGAAAATTCAGGATCAGAATCAGGCTGCAGAAAAACAGAACAAAAATGTCCAAAAGAAATAAACTGTAATTTTTATTAAAGTGCAACATGCAGACTGACAAATTAATGAGGAAACATAAACATGAATATGAAGATAGAGACGTTTTCGGCAGAAGAAACCTATGCGTTAGGAAAAAAACTTGGAAGTGAAGCAAATCCGGGAGATGTGCTGACTCTCATCGGTGATCTTGGAGTCGGAAAAACCGTATTTACCCAGGGATTTGCGGATGGACTGGGAATTACCGAGCCAATCAGCAGCCCGACATTTACCATTGTGCAGGTATACGAGGAAGGCAGACTGCCATTTTATCATTTTGATGTATACCGCATCGGCGATATCGAAGAAATGGATGAGATCGGGTACGAGGACTATTTTTACGGAAATGGTGTAACCATGATCGAGTGGGCGAATCTGATCGAGGAAATTTTACCGGAGACATATCGGGAAGTTCAGATTGAAAAAGATCTGGAAAAAGGATTTGATTATCGTACAATAACCATCAGGGAGGTGCATCGCGCATGAAAATTTTAGCCTTAGACAGTTCAGGGCTTGTGGCCAGCGTAGCTATCGTGGAAGATGACAATATGCTGGGCGAATATACTGTAAATTATAAGAAAACACATTCACAGACACTGCTTCCAATGTTAGATGAAGTGGCAAAAATGATCGAATTGGATCTGAACAGCATTGATGCCATTGCGGTTGCAGCAGGACCGGGTTCCTTTACCGGACTTCGTATCGGTTCCGCTACCGCAAAAGGACTTGGACAGGCTCTGGATAAACCATTGATCCACATTCCGACCGTAGATGCTTTAGCCTGCAATTTGTGGGGACATCAATCCCTGATATGCCCGTTGATGGATGCGAGACGGCAGCAGACCTATACTGGTATTTATGAATTTAAAAATGGTGCGCTGGAAATTTTACAGCAGCAGTGCGCAGTTGGAATCAATGAAATCATTGCACAGATCAATGAAATTGGAAGACCGGTAACATTCCATGGAGACGGTGTGGCAGTATTTCGTGATTATATTGAAGAAAATTGCACGGTGGCACATGACTATGCGCCGGCGCATATGAACAAACAGCGTGCAGGAGCAGTAGCATGGCTTGGACTTCAGTACGCAAAAGAAGGAAAATTAGAGAGAGCAGCGGAGCATTGCCCGGATTATCTGCGTCTGTCACAGGCAGAACGTGAACGTCAGGAAATGCTGGAGAAACAGAATGCCGGAAAATAACGTGGAATTAAGTGTTCGAAAAATGCAGCCGGAAGATGTCCCAGCGGTAGCTGCGCTGGAAGCAGCGTGTTTTTCGGAACCTTGGAGTGAACAGGCATTTCTGGATGCGCTAAAGCAGCCGGAAGCGCTTATGATGACAGCCATCGGTACGGGGAATAACCCAATAGGCTACTGTGGAATCTATCTGTCAGCAGATGAAGGTGAGATTACAAATGTGGCCGTGCGCCCGGATCACAGAAAGCAGGGAATTGCCGATGCGATTTTGATAGAAATGTTATCAGAGTCGCAAAAACGTGGGGCCCAGACTATTTATCTGGAAGTGCGGGAAAGTAATCTGCCTGCCCAGAAATTGTATGAGAAGCATGGTTTTGTATCCTGCGGCATCAGAAAGAATTTTTACCGGAAGCCGACAGAGCATGCCATTGTGATGAGCTATGATCTGACACGGAGGATAAACGAGTGAGAAAAGCAGGCGTATTATATTGTAATTGCTGTGGAAAAATGATTTCGGAGAGCTGTGGAGCTGACCGGGAAGACTTTTTTCATTTTGAAAAGACCTGGGGCTATTTTTCGGAAAAAGATGGAACCAGTCAGACCGCGGATATCTGTGAATTCTGTCTGGAGCAGTGGATGTCACAGTTTCGGATTCCGCCTCAGACCGTGGAAAGGACGGAAATATTTGAATGTTAGATGTATGTTTACTAGGTACGGGGGGGATGATGCCATTGCCGTATCGAAAATTAACTGCGTTGATGACGCGATACAACGGAAGCAATCTGCTCATTGACTGCGGAGAGGGCACACAGGTTGCCATCCGGGAAAAAGGCTGGAGCGTGCATGATCTGGATGTGATCTGTTTTACCCATTATCACGCAGACCATATCAGTGGTCTTCCGGGACTTTTGCTGACCCTTGGAAACGCAGACCGTACAAAACCGGTACACATGATCGGTCCGAAAGGGCTGGAGCGTGTAGTAAATGCCCTACGCACCATTGCGCCGGAACTGCCGTTTTCGATTGAATATCATGAAATAACAGAGAAAGAGCAGGATTTTGAGATGAATGGATATTGTATCCATGCCTTTCGGGTAAATCACAATGTAACCTGCTACGGCTATAACCTGGAAATTAAACGTCAGGGCAGATTTGACGTGGATCGTGCCCGCAGCCAGGAGATTCCGCAGAAATTCTGGAGCCGTCTGCAAAAAGGAGAGATCATCGAGGATGGAGACCGTGTGCTGACACCTGAAATGGTACTTGGACCGCAGCGAAAAGGAATTAAGCTGACCTATTGCACGGATACCAGACCGGTTTCGATCATTGCAGAATGTGCAAAACATGCGGATCTGTTTATCTGCGAGGGCATGTATGCGGAAAAAGAGAAAGAAGCAAAGGCCCGTCAGTACAAACATATGACTTTTTATGAGGCAGCAGACCTTGCAAAGAGAGCGGAAGTGACAGAAATGTGGCTGACGCATTACAGTCCGTCCCTGACCAGAGCCGAGAGTTATATGGATGAGGTGCACAAGATTTTTCCGGCAGCTTCGCTTGGAAAAGACGGACGCAGCGTAGAACTTGAATTTGAAGAAGACTAATAATAGAATGGGAGAAAATTATGGCAGAGAAAGATGTACTGATTCTTGCAATTGAAAGCTCCTGTGATGAGACAGCAGCAGCTGTCGTAAAAAACGGCAGAGAGGTATTGTCCAATGTGATTTCATCACAGATTGCATTGCATACATTATATGGAGGCGTTGTTCCTGAGATTGCCTCCAGAAAACATATTGAGAAGATAAATCAGGTTATTCAGGAAGCTTTGGATGAAGCTCATGTAACCTTAGATGATATTGATGCCATCGGTGTGACTTACGGCCCGGGCTTAGTAGGTGCCCTGCTGGTTGGTGTAGCAGCAGCCAAAGCCATCAGCTATGCGAAAAAGATTCCATTGGTAGGAGTGCATCATATCGAAGGACATATCAGCGCAAATTATATCGAAAACAAAGACCTTGAGCCGCCATTTTTATGCCTTGTGGTATCCGGCGGTCATACACACCTTGTAAAAGTGGCAGATTACGGAAAATATGAGATTCTTGGAAGAACCAGAGATGATGCGGCCGGAGAAGCTTTTGATAAAGTAGCCCGTGCCATCGGTCTTGGTTATCCGGGTGGTCCGAAAATTGAAAAAGCAGCCCGGGAGGGAGACCCTATGGCGATTCCGTTCCCGAAAGCAAAAGTCAACGATAATCCGTATGACTTTAGTTTCAGTGGCGTAAAATCCGCAGTATTGAACTATATTAACGGATGTAAGATGAAAAATATTGAGATCGTGCCGGCAGATATCGCTGCATCTTTCCAGAAAGCAGTGACAGACGTGCTGATCGCACATGCTATGCATGCGGCAGAAGAATTTAAAATTGATAAACTTGCGATCGCAGGTGGTGTGGCTTCCAACAGCGTGCTGAGGGAAGGTATGAGAGGAGCATGTGAGAAACGCGGAATCTCTTTTTATCATCCGTCACCGATTTTCTGTACAGACAATGCGGCCATGATCGGTGCAGCAGCATATTATGAGTATTTGGCAGGAACCCGTCACGGATGGGATCTGAATGCGGTTCCGAATCTGAAATTAGGAGAACGCTGATATGAGTGAAAAGAAGCGGCATGCAGCCATTGTGCTGGCAGCAGGAAAAGGTTCACGGATGAAAAGTGATGTTCCGAAACAATATCTGATACTAAATGAGAAGCCTGTGTTGTATTATGCACTCCGGGCATTCGAGGACAGTTTTGTGGACGAGATCGTGCTGGTGACAGGTTCAGGTCAGGAATCCTATTGTCGGAAAGAGATTGTGGAAAAATATGGATTTCAGAAAGTGGCGCATGTCATAGCAGGTGGGAAAGAACGCTATGATTCTGTTTATCGGGGAATCTGCGCACTGAATGAGGCTGATTATGTCTATATCCATGACGGCGCACGCCCATTTATTGATGATGCCCTTTTATTAAGAGCAAAAGAAAACGTGGAGCAGTATCATGCCTGTGCAGCCGGCATGCCGAGCAAAGATACCATTAAGATCGTAGATGAAGATGGCTTTGTGGCAGATACACCACAGAGAAAGTATACCTGGACGATACAGACCCCGCAGGTGTTTGATTATCCATTGATTCGTGATGCTTATGAAAAAATGTACCAGCATATGCCTGAAGTACAGATCACGGACGATGCCATGGTAGTAGAGACGATGCTTCAGACTCCGGTTAAGTTATATGAAGGAAGTTACAATAATATAAAGATTACCACACCGGAAGATTTGGTGATCGCAGACTCTTTTCTTCGTGGATAGATTAGTGATTTGGACATTTACGTAAAGGAAATAAATACATATATAGCCCTGCAAAATGATTAAGTGAAAAAAATGTAAAAAAAAGAAAAAAACTTGTTGACAAAGCAGGGGGGTATATGTATAATAATCCTTGCGCTGGTCAAATAGCGCACAGAAAATTGGAGAGATATCGAAGTGGTCATAACGAGGCGGTCTTGAAAACCGTTTGTCCGCAAGGGCGCGTGGGTTCGAATCCCACCCTCTCCGCTTAACCAATACTGACATCACAATTGAGTTTGGAAGATGCGGTGTTGGCATTATTTTTCTATAGAGGTTTTTAATTCGGAGAAGTACCCAAGCTGGCCGAAGGGACACCCCTGGAAAGGGTGCAGGTCGTTAACAGCGGCGCGAGGGTTCAAATCCCTCCTTCTCCGCTATCAATCAAAAAACATGAAAAAAGTTGTTGACAAACAACGGTAGCCATGATAATATGATTGAGCTGTCGCAAAGAGTGGCAACGCAAATGACTTTGAAAAAAGTTAAAAAAGTTATTGACAAGCACTTGAACATCTGATAAGATGTAAAAGTTGCTGAACGGCAACAAAATAAGAACTTTGATAACTGAACAGTGAAATAACCTTGAAAGATTCATTGAGAACAGC